>VXOI01000197.1 GCA_009840175.1 Chloroflexota bacterium
CATCAAATAGGATGCTGGCGCTTCGATGACCTTGAATAGCAGCAGGCTCCAGACCAACAACTCGTTCCGCCGTCCGAACTCGGCCAGTATTCCTACGGACCAGATGACACGGAAGTCCCTCACCCGCATCAGCGCCGCCGCGGTAACAGGTATGCCCGGAATCGGCCTCATTCAGGCTCCGCTGCCGGTCTCCGCCGGGTTCCGGCGGGAATCCCCGTATTCTAACGCCAAGTGGGGCTGTCGAATGCTGGAATTGGAGGTTTGTTGTAGTGATTCCCGCTGCGAGCGTCCTGTCCCAGTGGCTTTTACCTTGACAGCCGATGTAGTGGCGGCTAATTTATGCTTTACATAGCCTGCCGATGTATAGATTTGAATTGGCCTTCACGCTGCACTCAACCTCACCTCAACCAAGGTGCTCTGCGACAGAGCGGCCGACTTCCTGGGACTTTCCCACCGGAGCTCGTTCCGTTCCGCTGATCATTGCCCATCGCGGCGACGTATCGAACGCCCCGGAGAACACCCTGCCCGCCTTCCGCAGCGCCTGTGAACAGGGCGCAGACGGCGTCGAACTGGATGTGCGCATGACCCGCGACCGCCAACTGGTGGTCTTTCACGACCGCGGGTTGAAGCGCATCACCGGCAGACGGGGATTGGTGAGCAACATTACTCTGGATGAGATGCGCGGTCTGGACGTGGGAAGCTGGTTCTCGCCTGAGTTTCGCGGCGAGCAGGCCCCCACCCTGGACGAGGTGTTCGATCTGCTGCCCCATGACTACCTGATTAACGTGGAAATGAAAGTCGTCATAGACAATATGCGGCTTATCGCCCACCGGGTGGCCGAGGTTATCCGTCGGCACGAACGCTTGGGCAGTACCCTTGCAGCCAGCTTCAACCCCATCTCGCTGTGGGAACTGCGGAAAGTCGAGCCACGCATAATGCGGGCCTATATCTGGTCGCATCGCCATCCCCCGCCCATCCGCTCCCGCTGCTTCAGTCCGCTGGTAAAGGCTCACTGGTATGACCCGGCCAACGGCAGCTACAACAATGGCCTGATGCGCAGTATACGCGCCCGCGGCGTCCGGACCCTGGCGTGGGACGTGGATTTCGGCTGCGATCTGTCCCAAATGGCGGCGGCCAGGCTGGACGCCACGGTCACCGACGACCTTCAGCCCTTGCTCACGCAACGCCGCGAGTTGACAGTACAACCCCAATAGCGTTTCGATTCAAGTGGTTTCCCAGCCAACAACCCGTCACTTCCGCGCATACGGGAATCCAAGCCCCCAAGCCGCTAAGAAGCTATATCAGAACGCCAATGCTCCGCGGAAATAGGCCAGAGAGCAAACGAATGCACTGGATTCCTGCGAAGGCAGGAATTGTGGATGACAGGCACTATGACAGCGATCTTGAAAAGGCCCTGGGACCTTATGAGCACCCCTTGACAGGTGCTCCAGTTCCCTCGACCGGGATACTGGCGGAAGACACCACCATCTGCGTGGGGCACTGGGGAGGTGATGTGGGCCTCAACAAGTAAGAAAAACCCGGAAGGCGAGTCCTTCCGGGCAGAGTTGGCGGGATTGGATACACCCCGCGATACTATAACGGGACGATGTGGGAAGCTAAAGTGGCGGAGAGGGCGGGATTCGATGTCGGCATGGTCCAGATAGGGAAAGGCAGGGCAGGAGGGGAGATGTCAATGGGGATGTACAATAGATGTACATAACGGGCGGGGGCGTGGCCTGAATTTTCCTCTGGACATTCGTAAGGCACTGTCCCTTCCCGTCTGCGGCTTGCCTTCAGCGACGCGGCACAGTCGGCGTGGTTATTGTTGCTGGTGGTTCCGTTTTAGAATTGGGTCTACCCCATGGTATCACGTTAAGCAAAGTTATCTTGGAGAAACGCGCATGAGTCGTCGCAAGTGTCCACTGTGTCGTAGTCCGCTCGAACAACCGCAGACCGAAAAATTTGTCAGGCAGGCTTTTCCGGGAGCAGAAATCACACCCGGCGTCTCTCCCACAGCCCTGGATGAGCACATGATGTTTAGGCACGGGTTTGCGCGGGCGTATGGGGACAACACCAGTGAGGGCGTGGCCGAGACGTACTATCGGATACTGGCTGAGCCGGTCGAAATCGACGGACGGACTTTCAAGTTCGGGGATTTTGTCGAGTTCAAGAACGGGCGGCTGAAGGTCCACGTTCCCGGCGGCGTATATGCCGACAACGATGAAGTCCAGACCACCCACAGGGTAAGTCTGTCTTGGTCTGCCAGCGGGTGCTAAACCCAAATTTCAACCGGGACCTTGCTAAATGGTTGCTTACGAACACACTCAAATCGCCAGGCTGATCCGGGAAATTGACGCCAGGCCTAGCGACCCCCAAGGGTTTTCTTCGTGGGTCAGGGCGGAACGGCATATTCAGCTCCTCCAGCGCAATTCTGGCGATGACGAGCTCATTGTCTACGCCTATTCGTGGCCGTACTTCTTCATCTGCTCGGTTATGACTCCCGGGGCGGACATATACCCGCCCGACTACAACGACCTCGTGAAGTGGAGCACTACCCCGGACACAGGTCGGGCTTGCTACTCTTGGAACCTGGGGGGAGGAGACGTCAGGGCAGAGTTTTGGTATGAGCCGCCGGGCAGGAAGTCTTTGAGGCGCTCTCAGAACCTGATATTCGGGCGGCAACTGATGGGCACCGAGTATCCCACCCAATACGAGTTGTTGCAGGAGTTCGTTCACGCCGCAGGAATCCATTGGCTCGATGACCACCGCGCCTACTGTGTTGTTGACGAGAACGGCGACATAGAGCCGGTGGTCTCCATCACTAAGGACCAGGGTGAAGAACGCTTTGTCCTCATCACCTGCAAGAGGAAGCCCTTGGAGCAGTATTTGGCGGCCACGGGAAACGTGCTTGTGCGCCTATTTGATTTCATGATGGTCGGGGGTAGATTCTGGTCGTGGCACGACAGCGTTCTTGAGCAAAAAGCAGAGTCCCATTCCCTCTTTTATGAGCAGTGCCTACACCCGGATGGGCACGGATATACCCGCGGAGCACAGTTGCTGGCCGTCACCACGCCGCGGAAGGACCTGTTCCGTAACCTCATCGAGCCGGGTTCGATGAGAACGGATAGGGAACACGCCAGTTTTATCATCCTTGACTGGCGGAATGACGAAATAGTGGAGGTGTCGGCTGCCCCGGGAGAAACGGCCAACTACTTCAACGGCGAGGGCAACTCGCTGCCTTACGAGCTGTCTCCGGTGTTCTTCCGGCCAGAGGTACTATCGAAGTACAAGGCCGATAGGGACAAGTACACAATCGATGAGGAACGCAGGATGATCTTTTGCCGTGGCGCGTGGGAACTGCGGGGTGTCGACGTCAACGATGCAGGCCAAGTCCACGCTTATCTCTGCGACCTGCGGCATCTTCCCTACCAAGAGCAGTTGCACTGGAAGAGCTACAACGAAAGGCCGAAAGGAACGATATCGCAGCGGGCGCACGAGAACGACTTTCAGGGTGAGTGGGCATCCTACGTGACCCCGCTAGAAAAGGTCCTGCACACGGTCCGGGGGTGGGCCAAGAACAAACCGGACTGGTGGAAGCTCGGTGACGAGGGACTCCTGCGCCGGATCAACACCCCTGTCTCCGGCAGCAGGGACGAATGGAGTAGTGCCTTTCTTGAACTGTCAAAGGTGGTGATAGAGGGGTTCCAGGTAGCTCCGATCCAAGCCCTGCTCCGACAGAGGGAAATATCTTTCGAGAAAAATGAGCGGTCCCTGAACTTGATAGAGAAGCTCCTGCCTGCTCAAACCGGCCAAGGCCAGGGACGCCGGCCCCTTGAGGGGATCCGGGTGGTGCAGCGGATCCGAAGCACACTGGCATCGCACCGCCCTGGGGCCGAGGCCGACCAAATAGCGAGAGACGCGCTTACCCAACACGGGACGTATAGGGCTCACTTCGAGCACGTCTGCGGTCAGGTAGCGGACGAACTCGAGCTGATAGAGCAGGTCCTTGACTCAGAGCCAGGCACCTGTTAAACGAAATCCCATCGCCGAATATGCGGGTCGGGGACAAAAAAGGCCGCTTTCACTCCCTGTCGGCGGTCTTTCCCTAAGGCGACTAGAAGTCTCCGCTCGATCCCGCGTGCGTGACCGCTGACACCAAGGCCACGTCCATCGCACTGCCTGGGGAACGGTTAGTCCCTACTGCCTCGCCGCGCTGCGCTCACGCTGCCCCCTGCCGCCAGGTGGCGGCAATGCCCTCACCTGGGCCGGGTCGATGTGGGGGAGATTCCGTTTGTGCGGCATCGGTCGCTCGGCAACGGGTGTGCGGCCCCCGGATTATATCGGTTGCCGGGGCGACCACCCCCCGCGCGGCCTGTGCCCGGGCCCTTGTAAATGTACGGGCCTGCGCGCCCCTGAATTTGCCCAAAAACGGCCACGCGCCGGGCCAAACCTGCGAGTACCCGAAAAATTTAAGGGTACTGAACGGGTAACGGGCAAGACCGCTCCCTGAGCTCTTTTTTGTATCTGCGTGGACTGACTCTGGGGCGCTGTTTTTGACCCTGAATGGTGCTAGAATGTCTGTACGCAGCGACGGTTTTGTGTACTGTTCGGGTACTAAGAGCGGGTACTGAACCATTTTCGACAGGTATTTTGTAGCTAATGATGGGTCAGTTGAACTGCCTTCCAAGCAGCTTAGGGGTTGCCTACTAGACAACTCCCCCCAGTACCCGATAGTTGCCTGGGGGACACCTCCCCCACACTCGGCGGCAACTCCCCCCTTCCGCATCAAATGGAGGAGAATATGCCTAAAATCCTGAAAAACGAGTTGAACCCGCGGACCGTCGCCACCCTTTCAAAGGCCGGAAAATACAACGACGGTGGGGGGCTCATACTCCGCATCGACCAACAAGGAAACAAAGTCTGGATCCAGCGGGTAATACTGGACGGACGGGAAACCATGAGGGGTCTGGGCTCTTACCCCGCCGTCTCGCTAGCGGACGCCAGAAGAGCCAGCGCCGAGCTCAAGGAGCGCATCAAAACGGGGACGCCGCCCGAGCCTGATGTTATGACATTCGCTGTCGCTGCCGAACAGTTCCTGGAGGGTTGGACTAGACAGTTCAAGAGCCCGAAGCACGCGCTGGACTGGGAAAAGTCCCTCCGTAGCCACGCTTTCCCCGCGATAGGGGACAAGCCTATAGACGAAATCACCACGGGCGAAGTCCTGGCAGTGCTCACCCCGATATGGTACACGGTGCCGGTGATGGCCACCCGCGTGAGGCAACGGATAGAGAAGGTATTTGACTGGGCGATTCTCCACAACTACCGGGAAAAGGCCAACCCCGCGGGCAAGCACATTCTGACTGCGTTGCCGAAACGCCGGCCGACGGAGCACCACAAAGCTCTCCCCTACGCCGAGGTTCCCAACGCTCTCCGCACCATAGAACTCTCGACCTCGCTGCCTCTGACCCGCCTGGCCTTTCGGTTCATGGTTTTGACTGCCGTCAGATCCGGCGAAGCCCGGTTGGCGGATTGGGCAGAGATTGATTGGGAGCAACGCACCTGGACCATACCCGCCGAGCGGATGAAAATGGGGCGAGAGCATCGCGTCCCCCTGAGCGATCAGGCACTGGACACGCTACGTGATGCCGCCCGTGTTGTCCATATCCACCGCCGGAAGCAGAGAGAGGACGCGGATGCCGGGAATAGCACGGACGCGGGGCTCATTTTCCACACATCCACGGGCGGGGAGATAACGAGTGCTGCTTTCTCCCACATGGTGCAGCGCTTGGGGCTGGACGCCGTACCTCATGGATTCCGCTCGTCATTCCGTAGCTGGTGCGCCGAGCACAGCGTTCTCAGGGAAGTCGCGGAGGCCAGCCTGTCGCACCTGTTGGGGGATAACCCCGCCGAGACCGCCTACTTGAGGACGGACTTACTGGAGCAGCGGCGAGCGGTCATGCAGGCCTGGGCGGACTTCTGCACAACGAGGCCGCCCGGCGGTTACAAAGAGATGTCGGAAGAGCCTGAGGAGAACGCGCTGAGGTTGGCGGCAGACTAAGCCCAGGGCAGCCAGAGGGGGAAGGTTGTCAGGATGTTGGAAACCCTGAAGCGGGAATATCCGGGGGACCCGAGCGCGGCCCCAACCTTCGCCGCCTGCGCCGCCCGATTTATTGAGTTACGCCGCTCCGTCTGGACCGGCAGACACCAGGCCAGCAAGTGGGCGGCGTCACTCGAGAAACACGCCTTCCCGCACATCGGCCCCAAGCCCGTTGACCAGATCACAGAGGCCGACGTCATGGCCGTGCTGGAGCCAATCTGGACGACCATGCCCACCACAGGCTTTACGCTCAGACGGTGGATTGGGACGATACTGGACTGGGCCGCCGCTCAGGGATACCGGGACGATAGCAACCCTGCCGGCCCGCACATCCGCAAGGCATTGCCGCCGGCGGAGCGGCAGGTAAAACATTACACGTACCTCCCTTACGCTCAGGTTCCGGCCGTGCTCCAGCGGATGGAGTTGAGCAGCGCTCGCCCGCCGACACGCTGGTCATTCTGCTTCATGGTCTTGACCGCCGCCCGCCCCGGTGATGTCCGGTTTTCCCAGTGGCCGGAGGTTGACTGGGAGCGGCGCGTGTGGGCAATACCAGCCGCCCGTACGGCGACCCGGCGGGAGCACCGCGTACCCCTGAGTGACCAGGCCATGCGCCTGTTGGAGGACTCCTGGGACGTCTCGGGGCCGGAGGGTTTGATATTCTCCGGCAAGCCGGGCGGGGACGCAGTGAGCGGCGGAACCCTGCACCAAGCGTTCCAGAGATTGGACATTCCGGCTGTGCCGTACGGGTTCCGTAGTAGCTTCCGCCACTGGTGCATCGAACGGTCAGGGGCGCCGTGGGCCGTGTGTGAGGCCGCTCTTGCTCTCAACGCCGGCGGCCCCGTCGAGCGGGCCCGCGCGCACTCCGATTTGTTCGAGCAGAGGCGGGCACTGATGCAGGCCTGGGCTGATTACTGTTCGGCAGGTTGATAGCCCTCAGGGGCGCGGGAGCAATCAGCAGGGGCGGGCAAATTCCCGCCCTTTTGTATTCACTGACACTAGCCAGCGAACTTTGGATTCTGAGATGCTGGATTGGCAGGCAGGTTCCAAGTCAAATCCCAAAGCCAAAACCTGCCGCCTGCGGGGTGCGGAGCTTCGCAGAAAGGAGACAACCGAAGATGCAGGATGCCGTATCGGAAAGCCGCAAGCGCAGACTCCACGAAGAATGGCTCAGTCGCGGGGCCTATGACGAGTGCTTTGGCTTTCGGGAGCCGCCAGTGGTCTTCCCTAACTGGCAGGGCAATCCCGACCCCTGCCGGTGCGGCTGCGGTGATGTGAGATACAGCAGGTCTAACCCGGAGAACTTGTGGAAATCCTTCTCGCCGGACCTGTTGTGGAAAACCGAATTTCTGATTCCTCAGATCCGAGCCTTCCGCAACTTTCTATGGGCGCTACTGGGACTAGCCTGGGCTAATTTCCGCACCGAATTTCGGGCTAGCGCGTTTAAGGGCAAAGTCATTTCCGGCCACCGGGGTAGAAGGGGCGGCTGGCGTATGATGCCTCTTCGGTTTCTAAATTGGGCAGCTATCAGCCTTTTCATGTTTCTGATCGTAGTAGTGGCGTGGATAGTGTCCAGATTTGCTCTTTTCGTGTTGGCGCCTCTGTACGTCCTGGGCATGGCGATTATCTTGGCCGTCTTGCTGTTTAATTCCACTTTCGCAGCGATTAGCTTGGCGTCTATCGGCCTGGTGTTCCTGATTGGAGCGGCTGCATCATTTGCATTCGATGCCAGTCCGGTACTGGGTATCGCGCTGATTGTGGCGGGTGTCTGCTTTGAGTATGAGGGCAGGCGTCAGCGCGATAGGCAGAACCGGGAACATCTCGGGCGGGTGTTGCGGATAATTGAGCGACAAGCGGACGGCAAGCCCCCCGGTCGGGGCGTGTGTTGAAGATGAGCAACAATCTGCGTTGGGTAGTGGAATCTGCCGATGAATTTTGAGCAGTGGGTCCCCATAGTGGGAGGAATCTCAGGGATTGTCTCTCTCCTGCTGGTATTCGTTCTAAGGCTGTTCCCATCAACCGAAGGTGCGGGAGAGCGTTTCCTGGGCTGGCTGTGTACTTACGGCCCGCTATGGCCGGTGAACCGGGTACGTCGTGCCAAAAAGCTTGACCGGCTAACTACTCCACTCCGTCCCAACCCCACTTTCGGCGAGATGGAGGAGCAGGTGGACATCCTCTGGGAGCGGCTCGCCCTTCTGGACCCTGTGATTAAGAGACACCCGACATGGTTTGCACAGGGGTATATTGACGTCGAGGGCGTGGAGCATCCCTACAACCACAGGTTCCTCGAGTTGAGAATAGCTTGGTGCTTGTTCTGGCGCGGGGAATCCTACAGGAAGTTCCAAGAAAGAGTCCGAGATTCAAGCCGTGCCCGCAGTCGAAGGTGACCCAAATCCAGCACCGAGAAGTTGTCAGTGGCTAGGGGAGTATCGAAGGAACTGGAAGATGAGATTTGCAAGGTCCTCGAGGAATCTGTGAATGCCCGGCCAGGTAGCGTTTTCAACATTCCGCAGGGTACTGACCGGCTGAGGTATGACGCAATTAGCTACCTTGAGGACGTTGGGGCCTTTGGCTATGGAAATTTGGGTAGCCTTCGGTTAACCGCACAGGGTCGTGACTACTGGGAGAAGCTGAACGCCCCACGCTGGTACTGGTTCCGGCGCAACTGGTTCCCCGCATCCGTGGCCGCTGGGACCATTCTCTTTTCCGGTGCGGCGGCGGCTGCCAACATCCTCAACCTGGTGACGTAGGGACTCCCTGGGCCAGTCAAGGACTGATACCTAACTCCGGAAAGACCGCGCTATACCCGCAGCGGCAGCGGCCACCATGTGGGTTTTGTTCGCTGCCATCGGTGCAACCTGGCCCGGGTATGGGCATCGCCTCCAAGGCTTCTTGGATAGCGAATACCTTGCCGTCCAGCGACCGGCAATGTGCGCATACTCGCTCGTCGTCGGAAGTTCCGACTTTGACTTCGGCAACACCGATCTCTAAAAGGCTCATCAATTGAGCGCGTTTGGCTTCCTGTGCGACGTGGCGATGAGGACGGCCTTCATTGAACAGGATATGGGCCTGCTGCTGATAAGCGGCATGGAGGGACTTCCAATCACCGGCCTGCATCGCTACCTGCACCTGTTCGCTTAGCCGCCTCCACTCTTCGTTGCGCCGTTCACGGGCTTGCCGCGCATCATTTGCTGCCCTGCGCTCGGCCTCCGCAGCAGTGAGCAAATATCTCTTTCGTTCCTGTCTGTCAGTACGTACGTGAATGGTTTCTCCGCAGTCCCGGCATTTGCGGCGGCGCGTTGGCGGCGGCTCTTGGATGACGCCGCAGTACGGACAAGCGGGACTCGACAGGGTGATAGGGGGCAAAGGAGCGGGACGCTCTGACAGGGATGAGACGCGAATCACTATTTCCGGTTGCGACTTATTCTCACGCTCAGCTATCCGCCGCCGAAGCTCCTGTTTGCGACGCTCCAACTCCTCGGGTGAGGGAAAGAGCCATTGCTTGAATTTGGACAGCATCGAACCCTCTCCATTGGGAATGGCAGCCCACCACAACACCCTGCCGAGGCAGAACCCACCCCTGTACGAAGGACTATAGCGTACACGAAGATTCCGTGCGAGATGACGAAATACAAAGGGAGACGATTTCATTATTCGAGACTTTGACCGGCTGGGCAGAGGAAATGGCCAGTGCTACGGCCGCGACCCTAGCTTGTCCCCGGCGACTCGCTCCACTCCGCCATCGCATTCCCTTCCGCCGACTTCAGCACCCTCGCCAGCGTGTAGAACTCCTCCTGGCTCAGCCTCCGGCTCATACCCTGCATCATCCACTCCAACACCGACTTAATCACCTCGCAGGGACGGCAGCCGTCGCAATGGCGCGGGTGGTCGAGGTCGTCTAGTGTGGTATATATCTCGGCGTAGGCGGCGTCGCGCCCGGCTGTGTACCCGGCTTCATAGCTCATCCTCTTTTGTCCTCACACTCAGTCTCGTTTCAAGCGCCGGTTACCATAGGGGGGAGTTGCCTGTGTGTCAATCCTGACCACCACCCTTGCGCTAGAAATCCTCAGTCACACCCTCTTCCACCGAGCTCCCCTCGACGCGTACCGGGCAGTCCGCAGACGTAATCTCGCAGTACCGGCACTCGTCTAGGCTGGGAACCTGCCTAGCCGGGATCTCCGCGGCCAAGCGGGTAATCAGTTGCCCCACATTCTGCACAAACGCCTTGTCGACCGTCTGGACTGGCACCTCAACTTGGTGGTCCTGGTAGGCCACTTGCCCGGCCAGCGTGAGGCCCCGGTAACGTTTCAGGGCCCTCGGTAGGGCGTACTGGTAAATCGCTACTTGGATGGCGTGAGCGGGGCCGGGCTTGCCGGTCTTTGCGTCAATGACCACGACCTCGTCGCCGCGCCGGGCCACCAGGTCGGGCTTGCCTGCGAGAACTGCGGTCTTGCCCCGGAGGTTGAAGCTGTTCTGCCCCTCGGTGAAAACCTCGTAGCCCCGCCCTTCCCACTCCCGGCGTTGCTCGTTGAGCAAGGCGGTATGGTTCAGGAGCCACTGGGTCTGGTCGAAGTCTGAGGGCCGCTTGACCCACGAGCCGCCGTCGTGCCGGGCCTTGAACCAGCCGGCCCACTCGCAGGAACTTTCACCGGAGAGCAGCCGGGGGAGCCAGGTCGCCCAGATGTAGGGGCCGCCGCTACGCAGGTTTACCATCTTGCCTCCCGCTGTAATATGCGGTAATCTACCTAATAGTATAACTCATTAAGTAAATTTATTCAAGAGTCCGGGGGAATTACATGACTGAGAAGGAGAGCCTCGGCCCTGGAGAGTTTTGGGTCAAGGGCTACCGATGCTTCCGCTGCGGACACGAGTGGGCAACCAGACCATTGCGAAGCGCCGAGAGGCCGCGGTTGTGTCCCAAATGCAAGAGCGCGTCTTGGGACCGCCCACGCAGGTCCCGAGGGCAGGAGGCGGACGAATCTGGATAGTGCTAGTCGGGGCGGGCCTCTTCCCGAGTCCAGGCCCAAGGTGCCACCGTCTCCTGTCCCTTCAGGGCACCGAAGGCCAAGGTGGCCTTGGATGCCGGGCTGTACTTGCTGCGTCCTCGGGCCGTTTCCAGCTCTTCCTCGACAGCGACAGCTGCCTTCAGCTTAGGAGAGGGACTGTCGCTTAGCCACCTGTCCGGATTTCCGGGTCCACATCAGGGGGGTGCCTGCCAGGCAACTGCCAGACTTGGCTTCGCTACTGTACGATCGGTGCTGAATGGTCGAGCATCTGATGGCAGTTAGGTGGTGCGCACAGTGGTAGCTCGGACTTGGTATTTCTGTGTCGAGTGGGTACACGACACCTTTACAGACCATCCAGTCATCGGCGTATTTCTGATCCTCGCAGGGTCGGCAACCATCGGGTGGTTAGCCTCCCAGACAATGACCGAGGGGAAGGAACTGGCGGGCCCTGCGCCATTGATATTACTCGGCTCACTCATTTTGGCGCGCTGCCCCGAGTGTCCGCACTTCGACGAAGACGAGATTGATGATGGCACGGAGTAGGCGTCGCTTCGGCGGCTATTTCTCGGTGCCGCCAATCAGCAAGGGCTGGGGCCGAGGACCTGACGGCCGTATCCAAGCGGATGCTGGCACGGTTCTTATAGTCCTGCTGGGCATCGGCTTGGCCGTCATGCTGTATGTCTATTATCTGCTACCGGTCCTGGATGACCTTCGATGCGGCCCACAGTACGACGAACAGTTGGCCCTCTGGAATGATGACGGTCAGCAGGGACCTGAACCGGAATGCGAATCCCAGCTTCCCGCAATGCTCAGAAACCTGCACGATTTTCTTCCTCTATTGTTTCTCGCTCCAACCATTTTCCTCGTATTCAAGCAGGTGGCCGCTCCCACAATAACGCCGGTGATGATGATGGTCTGGATTGTCGCGTGGCTGGTGCCGTCGCCGCTGGTTGACGTCGGCGTGGTGCTGCTGGGCCTGATCCCCTGCTGCGTCCCTCACGTGGTCAGGGGTCCGATTGCCGCACTCTCCCACGCTGTTGCGTTGGTCCTGTGGGTGCCTTTCTCCCTGTTCGTGGTGGACGTGGTCGCCTCCCATACACTCCCGTTCGGCGTCGATTGGGCGGTCAATCTCGCCGTGTTCCTTGTCCTCCCCGCCGTCCTCATTTCAGTGCCCATCATCGGGCGGAGTCAGTAGCCAGTGAGGGAGTTCCGCACCACTGCTTTCTTCGCCGTGCTCGTCGTGTTCGTGGGCACGCTACTGATTACGACGTGGCATAGCATAGATGATCACGGCCCGGTCACTGAGACCGGGCTGGCACCTCCGACGCCCATGACCACTGGAACACCAGCGGAGGACAGCCACCTGTTACTGCCGCCGGACGCCGCCACAATCGGAACCAGCGGCCAGGAATACTACCTATTCTCGCCGCTTCCCCACCTCGATATGGCCCTCAGCAGCCGTGCCTTACGGTTTGATAGCCTGCGCACCGGGGAGACATCTACCGACACTGGCCACGCCTGCGAGGAAGCGGCGGTCAGAGAGGTCTCCATAAGCCGCGAGGGCAATACCGTCCCGCTGACCGTATCGCTCGACCGCGACCCTGACGACGCTCGCCGCCAGGTGCATCTCCGGTTGATTGGCCCCGACGCCACCGTGACCAGTATTCTCAGATTCAGGAGTTATCGGGACCGCGACCGCGACGGAGTCTACGGCCCAGGTGATACCCCGGCAGTGGACGAGGTCAGTGTCGAGTTGGATACCTTGACGAGCGGCCTCACCTACGTCGTCCTCGCGTCTGTTCACGCGGACTTCCCGAGCCACGCCACCCGGGGCGTGAGGTGGACGGCCGGACAGGAGGACGAGATGACGCCCGACCCGGCGGCTGCCAGTCGCATACAAGTTCTCAGTGGGTCATACGTCACCATTGCATCCTGCCGACCCGGGGCCGCTGCCCAGCTGGTACTGATTGACGGCGAGGCCATCGTGGCGAACGGGAACGGAGGCCGAATACTGCGGACTTACGATGTGACCACCGGCCCGTGATCCGACTATAAGGATGCCGCTACCCATCCCGGAACATGGGCCACCCGCACTCCCTATCGTCAATCAGGCTGATGTGCTTCCGGTGATGGCTTCGGATGTGCTGGCAGACCTCGACCGGCATCTCCACCCCAAAATACTCCCACCCCTCGGGAATCGTCCCAAAGACCCTCCGGCCCCTGCCACCCTCGGGGCGCAGGGTCGTGTCGATGACGCGGCCACCCAGCGACAGCCAGGCGTGTTCAAGGGGCCTATATACCTCGTTAATCAGCCCTAAATTTGGTTGCGCGGACTTTAAGGCCTCCGCTCCCTATCTGCCTCATGAGGGTGGATGAACAACTCTTCTAGGATGTTGAGGATATCCGTTTTTGTTTCGTTTATCCTCACTTCAATTTGGGAGATTAAAGCATGTCTCTCTTCGGATGGCCGTAATCTCTGAGTGATACTAAGTTCCTTGTCGAGTTCGTCCCACTCGTCGATGTGTCGATGTAACCGTGTCTTTTCCTTTCCTCCCGCTGGAGTCCAGAAGAATGTTGGCTGATAGGCAAATCCGGCGACGTTCTCGCCTTCCTCGTGTACGCTCACGTCCAGTGTTATACTCCGCGCGTCTCGTTCACTGCGCCTTATTCTGAGTCTAATTTCTGCCATTTCCATTTCCTCCGTTATAATATAGTAGTGGTCGTGGGGTTCTCACACAACCCCACGACCGTGCAACTCCAAACAACTCACCCAAGTGGAGCAAACGATGAAAAACACCTGGGATAGGGTGTCCGAAGTGGCACCCCAAATATGGGCTGGAATTTGGTTGGCCTTGGTCGTCATCGGAGTTGCGGCCTGATGTAGTTTGCGATCTGGCTAAGAATTGATTGCGTGACATAGACTGGCGAGGTTTCGTGGAGCAGGTCTGTTGCGAATTCTGTGTCGACAGAGACATCCCAATTACCGGGGAATCCCCTTTGGGAGAGAATGTCGTCGACAGTCAGGGGCCATCCTTCAGGTGTGGTCTCCACGAGACATCCGGTTACCAATGGCCACCCAATGGGAATGGAATGGTATGACCCTACGATGAATTGCCGCTCTCCGACCAACCCTCTAACCACGACGTACCCGATGGAGTCTAGTTCCCTCTCGACGACTTCCGCTCGCGCGAAATGTGGAATGTCGAGAATCACCGCCTTCGGTTGTCGTACACGCAGAAATCTGGCAGCTTGTTGGAACCGCCACACTTTGTCAAGAAGCATTTCGTCGCTGTGACTGTACTGGTGACTGAGTTGAATGGTGACGATGTCTACCTCCGGTGTTTCTTCATCAATGTGCAGAGGCATCTCTTGTATTGGCGTAGTTCCAAAGTTGGCGTCGTACACCTGATGGAGGTATAGCTCGCCTTCGACAACGAACACAACGCCGATGCCGAGATTCTTGGCGGCGAGGCTTGCTCCTCCTAATCCGGGATAGATGTCCGCCATTTTTAGGGCTCCGCCAGAATAAGAAAATGACGGCCTCAGCAAGGCCGCCATCGTCTCGTCCATCTTGGAACCGAGTCCCGTTGATTGTTCTGTAGTCATGTTGTCCTACCTCCTGGCATTTTAGAATCTCCGTCCGGTCAATTGCTTGTAGGTCAGCCGCTTCCCGTTCATCCGAGCGAAGGCGCGACCTATAGTTGCGAATCCGTTACCCGGTCCTTCGTTCTGCCGACAGGCGAACTCGTTCGCATATCGGTGTAGATGTTGCGGCGACATGTAATGGTAGACGCCAATGTATCCGCGCTTGAGCAAACTCCAGAAGCTCTCGATGCCGTTGGTGGTCACGTCGCCGCGGACGTACTCGCCGTTCCGATGTGAGACCGACTCGCGGTCGTATCCGAGCTTAGCAAGTGGGCTGTACCCGTAATGTCCATCGGTGTAGACCTTGCTGTCCGGGTGAACGTTCTCAAACACCCGCAACTTGAGCGTGTCACGCTCCGTGTCTATGACCGGGAAGGCTAGGACCTTGCCGTCTCTCTCCTTGAATCCCATGACCGGAATCTTGCATTCCGTCTTGGTGTGAGTCTTCTTGGAAGCGTGCTTGTTGTACTCCCTTCCACCGATGTAGGTCTCATCAATCTCGACCACGCCTTCCAGCCAGCGATCTTCGTCCTGCATCCCCTCACGGATGCGATGCATCAGGAACCATGCCGTCTTGTAGGTCGTGCCGAGTTCGTTCTGGATTTGGACGGAGTTGATTCCTTTCCTGTTCGAGTGAATGAGATGAACTGCCATTATCCACTTGCGGAGAGGCAACTGACTGCAAGCCATGACCGTGCCGGTGCGGACGGAGAAGAACCTCCGGCAGTCGGGACACCAATGCGACATTGGACCAGTCTCGCTTCTCTTGGCATCTAGGCTTCCACACTTTGGACAGTAGAGCCGCTCGCCCCAACGAAGTTCTTCAAGGTAGGCTACGGCGGCTTCCTCGTCGGGAATTCGTTCCATGAGCTGGTAGAGCGAGATGATATCCTTCTTGTCCTTGTTGGTCTTGGCTCCTACTACCTCGGAGGTGTCGATATTCTGATTCCGCATGATTTCTAAAGTCTCGTCGATGTTCATCTGCGCCGTCATCATCACTCCCACCTCCTTAGCTGGTATCGTATTCATATTTTACCATAGCCATTGCCGTCGTGTCAATATATCGTCGCCTCCGGCTATTCTAGCGACGAATAACATCAACATGCTTGCTGATTCTGTCTGCGTATGATATAATCCTCCGTGCCAGACCAACCCATTATTCGCTTCCTTTGTCATGAGAGTTGCGTGAGAGGCTTCGGCTTAGCCTATGCCCTCTGCAACGCTCTCAACGGATAAGGGTTGGTCTGGCAACTAATCCGAATCCAACGCGGCAGAGGGCTTCCTTATGAAAGAGTATCACTTCCATCTCGCACCAGGCGAAACCAACGAGCTGCCCCAGATTACCATCAGGGCTGACAGGATAGAGTCCCACGGAGATGAAGAAGAGGGTCGACGATTCTTTCAGCTCTACCGCAACGACGAACTTGTTGGAGCGGTTGCTGAGGTTTGGGTCCGGGCGTGGTGGATAGTGGAATCGTAATTTCCATCGGTCCACGACTTGATGCAATCTCTCCGAGGCCGTAATCTGATGATAAGGCGTCGGTGACATTTCGACCTCGGAGAAGAATTATGCTCCCGCTTGCTATTGGATTGAGTGCCGTGTTTGTTACACCTCGGATTTGGCGATTCCTGGGTCGTCATCAATACGAGGATGACTTGCTGACCGAGACATTCGACGCCGCGTTGTGGTGTTCTTTGGCTTGGACCGTCGTGCTGATAGCCGAGGGAATATTGGGTGTCTAGAATTTGGGAAGAGCGAGTCAGAGGGTTTGTTTGGCTCGATCACCAAATATGAGATTGTCGTCTAGAATGGCTCAATCAATAAGCACGATGTTTTCGTAGGCACTGGTTCGCTCGGCGGGCGATGTAATCACGCGGGCCAACCCGGGTGTGAGCCCGATCAGCCTGCGGTATAGGCCCCCGGTGATGCTGATGTCGACGCAGGCTTGGATAAACTCGTCCAGAGTCGTGCCCGCGGCCTGTCCCAGTCCGTCTCGCAACCGGGCCTGTGCGCTCAGGATTTCGTGGGCTGTCTCTATCTCGGACTCGTCTATACACCCGGCACTAATCAGAATTTCCTGCAACTCTGAGTCCATGGCGACCAGAGCATCTATCATCTGCTCGCGGGCGCGTTGCGTCCGGGCGTTGGGGCCGTTCTCATCCTGTAGCGCGGACTGGTCGACATACGCCGTCCACCAGTCCGCGGCCGCGGGCGGGGCTTCGAGGGTCTGCGCCCGAGCCACCCACTCATCGAAGCCCTCCGTGGTGCCGTCGTCTAACAGCTCCAGCCTGCCGCAGGCCGCAGCGAACTCCGCCGCCTCCGCAATGGCGGCGTCAGGAAGGGGAGTGGAGGCAGGACGGGGCGTCTGGGTCGGAGGCAGGGTAGGCAGCGGGGACTCAGTGGGCGCAGATGTGGGCGGCGGGGCCGTCGCCGGATCGGAACCGGCGCAGCCCACCGCCAGGGTCAAGGCTGTGAACAGAACGGCAGCAAACAGCTTGGAAAGCAAAACAAAAACCCCCTTCGGATGGTCTCGATTGATCCCGCCGAAGGGGGAGCCGGCACCATGGACAGGGAAGGTGACGATTTTGTGAGCTTTCCTATCCGAGGTGGCTATTCGGCTTTAATCCCACGGATACCGCTGATAAGATTACCAGCGGCCTGACTGGCCATGGGTGTCCCCGCTCCGGGCGGCGTCCAAACAAAACAGCCCCTGCCGGGTGTGCACCGGCGGGGGCTGCCATTGTTTAGCTGGGTGTAGAGACGGTTGCGGCGATGTGGTGCATAATCGGGGAACCCCCTTGCGACGTTTAAGGTGGGGCCACTTGCCACAGCGAACCTACCGGCGACGAGCAAGGGGGCATGAGGGCCCCTCGCTTATTGTTACGTATTCCGTCGTTTACCCGGATTAGTGTTCGCTGTGGCTCCTCCATCGTATAGGGGAGTTGTCCCACGGGCAACCCCAAAGCCAGCCAGCACCGCCCAGTTGTCAGGGGCGGGCAGATTTTGGCCCATCCGGTCTGTTGATGGCCAGCGAAAGCGTCCTCACTATAAGAGCAGTTCCGCCCCGGTATGGGACAGTGGCACGAAGCTCAGTTCGTCGATGACCGGCAGGTTGGGCCGGGACAGTTGCCGCTGCCGATGGTCATACCCCTCCTCTCTGCGCTCGCCAATTGATGACAGGAGCCGGTTGCGCAAGAGCACGCGGATAGCGAACATAGAAGTGAGC
>VXOI01000121.1:0-15272 GCA_009840175.1 Chloroflexota bacterium
CGGAGTTCACGCCGTGGTGCAACATCATCTGGTTCGCCTTCGGGGAGTTCGACACCGGGTGCGCCCTGGAGGATGGGGGATAGGAACTCCTTACATCGGGTCGCTAGCGGTTCAGAGAGAATTGATACCGGCGAACAGTCCCGCTAATCGTGGCGTTCCTTCTATAGACGCTATAGACGACGATTCCAGTGGCTCTACGCCACCGAAAACCTTGGGAGGTATTGCTTTGCCTAAGCGGCGCCATGCTCCAACCGACAATCCAGGCAAACTCTATTCGCTCATTACCGAGCACGGGGAATACCAATATACATGTATCATCCCGGTTCGGAAGAACATGTCGCGTCCGGAAAATGAGGGCCAGTGGGAGGAAGGGGTCAGGCATATTTTCATTAGTGCTCAACGGGTTGGGGGGCACGAAGTTCTCTACGGCAGCATCCCGCAATCCATAGATGAAGCCGTGCGCCCACTACTTAGGGCTATGCGGATTATGGACCTCGGTGTCCCCGATGGGGCCATGGAGGAGAGTGTGCTGCTCCACCAGCAAGAGGAGATTCTGAAGGACGCCCTCTTGCTCTCCACCACGCCGGTCAGAACTTTGCTGGAAGATTTCAATAATCGGGGACAGGTCCGTATACCCATTTACGACTACGAGGGGAACCCCGCTGGCGAAGTGTCGATGCTGGACGTATTCCATACTCTAGCCCACCATCGGTATTGCGTGATCTCTGGCAAGTATGTGCATGACGTCTTCTCGAGGGAAGGTAAGCTGGGGAGCCACGCTGCTCTGGGAGCGAAGATGATAACCGAGGACCTATTCAACGCGGTCTTCCAGTTCGTATCGCAGATACGGGTCAGGGACTTCGCAGGGGTGCTGCGGGGGAGATTGGAGCGGCTTAATGTGGAGTCCGATTCCGACGCCATTATATTCGCTATCCAGAACATGCGAGCCATTGGCAGGATATTCGCGGAGCGCATGGACTCCGACGCCACCGCCTCCAAGTTCGTAAGCTATCTGTTCAGCCGGTTCACAAAGCAAGAGGAGCAGCAAATGAGAGAGGCCGATGAGAGGGGAGAAAACGAGGTTCAAATTGTGAGGGCCTTTGGAGTTCCCGCTTTCTCCTTGGATCCCGATCTGACTGCCAAGCGGATAAGAATGCACATCTCGATAAATGGTCGTGTCGAAGAGTTCGACTTTAGTCGGGCCGAACTCCTCCAGAGGCTCGTTCACAGTCACGGCGACGAGTCACTTGTGTCTCACTCAGCGTTGGTCAAAAGGTTCGAATTCTTCGAGCAGGAGAGCCGGGCGACTTAGATTCTCTGTGTTCCTTGCGCTCGCATCCGGGAAGAGATGTATGGCTTACTGAGGGAGGGCGGGGATAGTCCCCGCCCCAATCGGATGAGCGGGCCCGGGTTACGTGCAGAATTCCTCCGTTGACATTAGGAGTAGACTAATGGCTGTCCCGTCAGTCCGATTGCTATGGTTAGCCTATAATCAAACCCCAGGCAGTTGTTTCAGCGTGCCGTCGGACGGCAGACTGAGCCTCCCTTCCTCAGCGAAATACCTTTCAAAGGCAAGAGCTTCAACGGTTCTTCCAGTGGTGTACATGGTTTGCAATCTGGCGAGAAGGAAAGGAAAACTCCTACCTGGATGCCTGACACAGTAAATGCTGTTCGCTTCCTGCGGCGATACGGTAATGGTTGGGTTATGGCGGTTTGGTGGTACGGACAATGGACACAAAATGCTGCCGTCCAGCGCGACCACCAAGTTTGGACTCAGGCTGTACCCGGTCTCCACGGCGAACTCGACGTACTTGCTACATAGCGTATCGTAGGATAGTTCGATACGCCCGGCGAGGTTGAAGGCATAGATCTGATCGGTTGGGTTCTTGTCTTGGTTGTAGTCCCCTGGTCTGGGATTCGCTATGCTAAGCAAGGAACCATATTTTCTGTAGGCGACGTAGTCACTCACCCCAGGCGCCCCACCACCAGACGACAGGCGCGTGAACCTGCGTAGCCTCTTGACACTCTCGATTTTCCCGAAGACGTCCTCCAACTCACGCGAAGCGATGGAGCTCTTGATTTCCCCCACGGCCATTACCCCTTCACAAGGGTAGTAGGTGGACGCCGGGTCTTGGTTTACGGCATAGACCGGGCAGATACCTTGCTCATATAGCACGATATCCATCTGCCGGCTTGTATTGCCGAAACTGTCTATAACGCAGCCTGACCCCACGCCTATTCCTCTGGGAAGAATTTGGGTGAGCTTGTCTTTCACCGGCACCTCGCGAGCAGAACCGATGAGACCGGGAGTGGTAGCTAAACCCGCCAATTGGAACGCAGCCACAAGCTCCTGGCCGATTTGCTCTACAAAAGCGATAGAGTCAAACGAGTCTGCCATCGTCCATTCTCCTACAAGCTACACTTTACCATCTTGCGGAGGACTACCTGAACAATTGTTCATGCCAATTGAGGCAGTCTCTGGCTGAAACCCCGATCGCTCCTGCCGAGTATAGTAGTATGAGGTTTCGTCTGTCGCCTTAATTTCTCACGGATGCTTGCAGAAGACCTAATGAGCAATTGTTTATCTAAGCTTGTCTGCTCCGTATGCAAGTCCGAGGATGAGGCTTGCGGGACAAGGAATTTCCAATGGACTCTTGGTGTGTTGACAAGTTATCGTTCCAGATTATACCATGTTCCGCATGACACGGAACAGTAGTATTTACGAAACAGAACCGCTGAGCAAGGCCTTCGCTACTTTGAGTAGCCACTTGCCGCCAGGGTGGGCGCTAAGGGAGCTAAGCCGCGACGCTAGCTTTGAGTTCGACGCTGCCTATGCTCTCAATGATCCCCAGGGTGTCTCCGCCATCATTATAGCGGAGGTGAAGGCAGGCCCCCTAGAGGCGAGACAAGTTAGCCTCCTGTCGGAAACATGGCATTGCAGGCTCATGCCCAAATGCCAAGAAAGCTTCGGCGACGAAAGCAACCTTGCCTTCATGGTGGTGGCGCCTTTCTTGGGCCGTTCCGCAAGGGAACGATTATCCGAAGCCGGTATCAGCTATACTGATGTAACTGGAAACGTCAGGTTTGCCCTACACAAACCGGCTGTTTTCATCGAGACGCAAGGTGCGCAACGGAATCCTTGGCGCGAGAACGTGCCGCTGCGTTCATTGAAGGGGAACAAGACTGGCCGGGTTGTCCGTGCATTTCTGGACTACCAACCTCCTTTTGGAACCCGTGAACTCGCCTCGTTGAGTGGTTGCTCACTAGCATCTACATCCAGGGTTGCGGATTTGCTGGAACGGGAAGCTCTCATCCGCCGAGACGAGCCCAGAGGACCCATAACCTTCGTAGAGTGGGAAAAGCTGCTTCGCCGCTGGGCTGACGATTATGACTTCCACAGTGCCAATCGCATGGTTTCCTACCTTGACCCTCGAGGGGTAAACAGACTGTTCAACGAACTGAAGAACGCCGATTTCCCATACGCAGTTACTGGGTCCTTTGCCGCAGTTCGTTACGCCCCAATAGCGGAGCCCCGGTTGGCCACGGTCTATACCAGGAATCCAGAACACGCCATACGGCAACTCGGCCTGCGTCCCGCTGACACAGGGGGCAACGTCCTGATCGGTAAACCCTTTGACCCGGTGGTCTTCGAAAGGGCCGAGTCCGACGAGGGCATTACTTATGCCAAGGTGACTCAAGTTGTGGCCGACCTGATGACAGCTCCTGGGAGAGGTCCGGCTGAAAGCGAAGGCCTGATTGAGTGGATGCGCAGTAAGGAACCGACATGGCAACTTCTCCCATAGACCCCAACTATGCAAAGGCCAGGGCGGGCCTTCTGGATGTTCTCGATGCGATGGGACCATTGCGGGAGGCTGCTGTGCTCGTAGGGGCCCAGGCCGTGTATGAGTATACCCGCGAATATGATGCGGATTTCGCGGTGGCGCCCCTAACCTTCGATGCCGATGTGGCACTATCTCCCGAATTGCTCGTTGATGATCCGAGAATACCGGAGGTGATGAAGGCCGCTGGCTACAACCTGACCGGTCAACCCGGGATTTACAAAAGGGACGATGGCACACAGGTCGATCTGTTAGTTCCGGAAGGCGTCGGCGGACGACGAGGCAGGGGGGCCGGATTGGGCGTCCACGGCAACCGCGCTGCCAGGCAGGTACGGGGCCTGGAAGGAGCGTTGGTCAGCCACAGGGTGATGGGGATCATTGCTTTGGACCCTCTTGATTTCCGAGTATTCGATATCAGAACAGCTGGCCCTGCCGCACTCCTGGTAGCGAAGGTACATAAGATCATGGACCGCTCAAGTGAACCGGGGGCCACCAGATTGAATGACAAGGATGCTTTCGACGTTTTCAGACTTTTACGGGCTATTGACACTCAGGAGTTGGCGATGGAAACCCAAGTCCTGTTGGACCACGACCTTTCTCAAGAAGTGACCGCCGAGGCTATGTCGTTTTTCGGGGACCTGTTCGGGACTGTTACAGCAACGGGAGTTCAGATGATAGTCCGTTCAGTTAGGGGGCTGGAAGATCCGGACATTATCGCCGCCTCAGCCGTCACACTGGGCCTCGATTTAACGAGTCGGATTTCAAACCAGGGCTGAGCCGGTCATTTGCTTAATCGCCCGTTGGCTACCTCAACAGCCAAGCCGAGCAGTTTCATCTGTGGCTTATCGGGCCAATGATAGTCGGAAGGGTGGCAAAGAATGGCGCTCAAAGACCATATGGGGATGTATAGCAAGGTCCGCATCGGACCGGCCGGAGTCCACATTTTCGACCGCAGTACCGGGCTGAACATCCTTGTCGATGAGGTCAAAACCAACGAATCGGCATGGTCCCTTGCTCCGAGGCACGTCTCCATTGCCCTGACCAATGCCTGCGAGCTTTCCTGTCCATATTGCTACGCGCCCAAGAGGCCTGCCTCACTGGATTTCCACCTCTTGGCGAGTTGGCTAAAGGAGCTGGACGAAAACGGTTGCTTGGGAGTTGGCTTCGGGGGCGGAGAGCCCACGTTATATGGTCAGTTCCCTGAGATCTGTGGATTCGCTACCGAAAACACGAACCTAGCGGTTACGTTTACGACCCACGGACATAATTTGGACGAGCGGCTATTGGCAAAGCTATGTGGAAAGGTTCATTTCTTGCGTATCAGCATGGACGGCGTAAATTCGACATACGAAGCATTAAGGAGGCGTCCGTTTTCGCGCCTCTTGGACCGAATCAGATTGGTCAGGGAGTTGGCACCATTCGGAATAAACTATGTGGTGAACAAACGGACCATAACCGATTTGGATCATGCCATATCCATCGCGGATAATCTCGGAGCCTCGGAATTCTTGCTCCTCCCAGAGGAGCCGGTGAATTCTCGAGGTGGAATTGATGATCGCACGCTGGAGAAATTGCGGGAATGGATTGAGTGCTACTCAGGACGCATACCGCTGACGATAAGCGAAGCGAGCGCCAGTGGAATAAACGCTACCAACCCTTTCGCAGACGAAACAGGACTGAGAGGATTTGCCCACATTGACGCATGGGGCATTCTGAAGCGAACGTCGTATGACGCCGAAGGGCAACCTATTGGACCCTCCGGTGTCATCAAAGCGCTGAGCCTATTGAGTAAACAGAGGGGTGATGATCGCAAATGAAACTGTGGTTGGGATACGGAACCGAACATTCGATGAACCTCGTGATGATCGGGCAGTTCGAAGACTCTAGAGAGGCCGCGCAAGCCTTTGCTGCGCTCCAACACTTTAAGGGACAGGTCAGTGATGACGAAGACTCAGGGCTTCTGGAAGTTGGGGATCCTCCCGACCGATATACAGAAGGTATGATGAAACTGCTGTACGATGTCGGATCTTACAGCCTGCATCCTGGTGAATTCGAGCAGTTCGCGTACGATGTTGATATGGACCTGAATGGAGACAAAATCGTGATCACGACCGATGAAGCGGATGTCTCCGCGTTCCTGAAGGTGTTGATAGGTAAAGGAGCGCGCGTGGAGGTTTATTCGGCCCACGATCACGTTAACACAGGCTACGGTCGTGGCTCACAACATTAGCGCAAGGACAAATCATGCCTGATCTAAACTGGGATTCGTTTCTCGGCCTCCCCGGAGCACCTGAAAAGAACTTCGAGCAATTGTGTCGCATCCTTGTGCGTCGCTCCTATGCAAGGTTTGGCACTTTTCGCGCCCGTGCTCAGCAACCCGGGGTTGAGTTTCACTTGAAGCTCGACACGGCCTGTACGTTGGGCGGTCCTGGGAGATGGTATGGTTGGCAATGCCGCTGGTACGGCTTGGCCAGCGGGCGACCTCTAGGCAGTAACCGGCGAAAGAAAATTGAAGAAGCCATCACAACGACCGAACAGGAGATACCGGGACTGACTGATTGGGTGTTGTGGACGAAATACAAACTTACCAAAGGGGATCAGGAATGGTTCTACAAGCTGCCGACGCGGATGAATTTAATACTGTGGGCTGATGACGAGGTAGAAGAACATCTCGAGGGCGAGGCTGAGGTTTATAGGCGCACCTTTTTTGGAGATTTGATCCTAACAGACGAGGAGCTTTCCTCTTTGCATTCCCAATCCATTGCTCGGGTAAAGGAGCGCTGGAATCCTGAACTTCACCAAGTTGTTGATGCCGAAAGAACTTTGTTGAAAAAGCTAGGACGATCGGCCGCTTGGACAGAACTTGAAGAAGCCGCGAACCGGCTTACGGAAGGTTGCTCTGCACTAGACTCTTTCGCCGGTGAATTGCCCAAGAAACTGGAGCAGGACATTGAACAGCTCTCTGGAACCGCACGGTCATTTTGCTCGTCGCTTTCAAGCGCTCTATCCAGTGTGGAGTCGGGCGACTTTGAAATTTTGTCAGACGTCCTGGCTGAAGCTCCGTCTCCTCCCAAAGGTAAATTGGCGGTGATTCCTAGGAAACTCCGCTCAAGGCAGCACCCTGCGGGTTTGACTGTCACGAATCTCTTGTCAGACATCAGGACTGGTGCCAGGCTTTTGGAGCAGCTCGGTAGCGATTTGAATGAACGTCAAGTGGCGATTATCGCCGACTTCGGTTGTGGAAAGACTTTCCTTGCCGCTCAAATCACTGGCCGCCAGGAGAATACCCCTGAGGGTATTCTTCTACATGGGAGGGACCTGGGTGGCAATCACAACCTTGACGACTTGGCAGGCCAGGTGGTCATCCAAGGTCAACGAACCTCCACAATGGAATCCTTGTTGGCGGGAGTGGATGCCGCAGGGAGGAGGGCTGGCAAAAGATTGCCCATCGTGATTGATGGTCTAAATGAGGCTGAGGACCCTAGAAAATGGAAGGCATTGTTGGCCTCCGTGGATGAGACACTGCGTAAGTATCCCCACGTTTTGCTGGTCACCACGGTCCGCCCGGAGTTTATCGGGGAAGTATTGCCTCCTGAACTCCACTGCCGCGTCGATATGAGCGGCTTCCGCGATGACCTTGATGGTGCGCTAGACAAATACTTCGAGTACTACCTTATCGACCCCAGTGATGCCGAATTGCCGATGTGGTTGTTGGACCACCCTTTGACTCTCAGGTTGTTCTGCCAGGTTGTAAACCCTTCACGGGAGAGAGTGGTGGGCGTAGCGGCGATGCCGGGATCCCTGACCGGCCTTTTCGACCGATTCTTGGAACAGTCTGGAGACAGAATAAGCGAACTATCTCCGCGTAACAATAGATACGGTTTGGAGGACGTGCGTTGGGCGCTGCAACAGGTGGGATTGGACCTCTGGTATGGAAGATCGAGAAGTGTTCCCATTGCCGAACTGCGCCACAAACTTGGCGACTCAGTTCGCCCATGGGCCGTAAGTATAGTGCACGCGCTAGAGCAAGAAGGGATATTGACTAGGGGTCGAGATGGTTTGGATGAAGTGTCGGCAGCTTATGACGCCCTAGCAGGTCATTTGATTGCTGACGCGCTTTTGTCTAAGAAGAGCCGCGATGAACTCGAAAGTTGGTTAGCGGATTCCACTACAAAAGTAGCCTTGTTTGGCGAACCCTCGAAACGGCATCCACTTGCCAGCGATGTGGTCAGATCATTGGTCGGTCTCTTTCCTCGAAGACACTACGGAATGCAATTATGGAGGCATCTCGACGAACCTGAGCGTACCGCCGCTCTGGTCGCAGCGGCTGAATTGGAGGGTCAATACTTAGAGCGAGAAACGGTTGATTGTTTGGCGGCGCTAATTTCTCAGCATCCGACAACAAGCCCCTATATTTTCGAGAGACTACGGCAAACACGCGGTTCGGCGGAGCACCCATTAAACTCAGACTTCCTCGAACGCGTTGTGCGATCAATGTCCATGTCGGAACGGGACTTGTGGTGGTCCGAGTGGGTACGAAGGCATTCCGAAGACATCGTTGCGGATCTCCAAAACCTCGCCGATACCTGGCGGGATAATCAACAGCGCGACGAAAGAGACCGGCTACTCGTGGGCTGGGTCAAGTGGCTTCTGACAAGCACTGTCTTGAACCTGCGAGACTTCGCAACTATGGCGGTGTACTGGTTTGGAAGGGGGGACCCTATAGCGCTGTTCGACATGACCCTTGAGTCGCTGTCATTGAACGACAAGTACATCCCCGAGAGAATGCTGGCAGCTAGCTACGGTATAGCCATGGCATACTGGGCCGACCCTAATGGCGAAAACGTCCGCCAAGCAGTAACCCAGTTAGCTCAAGGTCTCTACGAGCGAATGTTCGCTCCTGATGCCCGGTACTCCACCGCTCATGCGCTAATGCAAGATTACGCCCTCTGCATAATTGAACTGGCGCTCCAAGTGAATCCACTAACTCTAAATGGAGAGCAACTCGCTCGCACAAGGAGGCCACTGAAACAAGTGGAGTCGCCCTTCCCTGCAGCCAGCGCAGTTACCGATATTGAGTTTGAAGAAGTCGACAGAGCATTTCACATGGACTTCGAGAACTATACGATGGGGAGTCTGGTGAAAGGAAGAGCAAACTACGATTATGACCATAGGGACTACAGTGACATCCGTCGGCAAATCCGTTGGCGCGTGGGCAATCTAGGGTTCTCCAACGAAAAATTCGCCGAGTTGGACAGGCTGATTGACAACGCTTCTTGGCATTCACGGGGAGCCAGAGCAAAAGTCGAGCGGTACGGGAAGAAATACTCTTGGATTGGTTTCTTTGAGATGTACGGGGTACGACTCAACAAGGGTCTTCTCCCGGATTGGGCCGACCATGATCGCCCCTCAGATTCGGACATTGATCCAAGCTTCCCGGCACCACCACGCGATTGGGTTCCGGAATTGGATGACCCCCTTAACAGGGGTCCTGAGGACGTCGTAGATTGGGTTTCAACTGGCCCAACACCAGACTACGAGAGCATCTTGAAACTGGAAGAAATCGACGGGGAACCGGGGCCGTGGCTGCTGCTAGACGGCTTTATCGAACAGGGGCAGGAAGGCGATGACCGCTTGGTCTTTACGTTTCTTCGATGTTTTCTCTCAGGCCCATCCGAACTGCAGCAGGTTTTCACTGAATATGATCTCCGACCCTACCCAGGCAACCATGCAATCCCGGACCCAATTACCGACACGAATACGTTTGCTGGCGAGATTCCATGGTCAACCCGGTTCGCGTACCCGCTTCGAGACGAGAATGGGGCAGCGGAACGTCAGATTGTCATGGCTTTCGAGACGTATGGCCCGGACCAGCAGGAAGGTTTTCCAATCGAATTACCCGTAGTCAACTTTTTGTGGGAAAGGGCGTTGGAGAGCTCAGTGAACAAGGTGGGGAATGCGATAGTGCCCAGCCCTGCCTTGTGTGAACGACTAGGGCTTAGTAGTCACGCTCAGCAGTTCGACTTGTATGATTCTGATGGGTCAATCGCAAGCATTTGTCTCATCCGTAAACAAGGCAAGATTTCATCTCAGCTCTTTTACATGCGCGAGGACTTATTTACTCGTTACGCAGCAGAAACCGGTCAGACCGTTGCCTGGCTAGTCTGGGGCGAGCGGACACCAAGTTATGCTGCGTGGAGAAGTCTGGAAAGAAAAATCCCCCAAAATGTCTACTCGGAGTATGCCCATATCCACAAAAGGTCCTACGTCTGGAACGGACAGGTGCCTGAAATTCGTAATGAGCTCGAAACAGAAGACCTGCAATGACTTAGGGGAAGGGACAAAGTGAAGTTGAGTGTAGTCGGGACATGTGAAGGACATCTCGGGAGGTGGACCTGGAGGGCAGGACAGGTAATCAAGTGAAAATCTTGTTCCTAAACAGAAGGCATCTGGTACTGTCGAGAATGAGCAGGAACTGCCGAAAAGAGGCAGGAAACACAGCTCAGTCACGGGGGATCAGCCGGAGCCTCAAGTAGAGGTGGAATCGACGATTGCGTGGCTGCCCTACCTCAAATGGTTGCAGCCAAGTCCACGGCCCACGAGTAGCGCAGTTTTCCGTTGCTATTGTGTCTTTCGTATGAAAGTGCTTTGGAAGCAATTGGGGCAGACGGCGAGCTTCCCGAGAGAATGGCCGCAAGGCGTAGCGAGAGACTGGTGCAATACCGCTTCGCGAGCCGCCTACCTGATTGGAGGGATATCAGGGCAGCCGGTGAACGGCTGACAAACAGTGAACCTATAGAGAACCCCTACCAAGGCGAATTGAACCGCTTCAAGGGCCTAGTTGAATCGGGAGACCTGGATGGGCTGATTGCCCGCTATCCACTCCGGGAAAGCCGCGTCTTCGAGAGAATCGTGGCAACTCTAGGATGTAGGAACCAGGCAGACTAGGAGCGTATGGTCGTAGCGCGAGTCGGAGATGATGCGGACTTTGCAGATTACTTAAAGGAACGTGTCAGGCCCCTTGCAGAGCGGCTTGATGACGGGAGGAGGTAGGCGACCGTCCGGCACAATAAGGGGGAGGACTACGCCACGCATCGTCCTCCCCCTGTCCTTCAGTCTATGTTCCCTTCCTGCGTTCAACCCCTCTCCGCCCCGTCAGCCCTGCCAGTCCACCTTGTGGTCGGGGTCGTGGTCCAGCCCGGCGTGAGACAGGTCGGCGGCCAAGGACCCGGAGGCCGACACTATGCCGCCGCCGTTCAGCTCCAGGCTGTCGGCCAGCACGGCGATGCCCTGGGAGGAGAAATTCGGCTCCACCACCGTGTGGGTGAAGGTCAGGCTGTTGGTGCCGCTGCCGCCCTCGTAGGCCGCCCACTTGTCGCCCCAGTCCGCCGGGTCCATGTCGATCTTGAGACGGGGATTGCCGCTGACGTTCACCGCCTCGCTGAAGGTCACCCGGATGCGGATCACGTCGTCCAGCACGTAGGTGTCGTCATCGCCCGGGTTCGAGACAACCTCCACGCCGGTAATCGTCGGGGGCGACGCCTGCTTCCGTTCCACCGGATTGGCGGTCTGGGCCCGCGCGCGCTTGCCACTGCCGAAGGGGTCGGTGTAGATGGCCAGAACCCGCAGCCAGCGGCCCACGTCATCCGCTGCCGGGGTGTAGGTCCGGCCGGGGGCGCCGGCGATGTCGTCGAAATTGGTAGCATCCACGTTCTGGGCGGTGGTCCCCTCCGGGGAGCGCTTCCACTGCCAGGTCACGCTGCCCTCGACGATGCCGTCCGGGTCGAAGACCATCGCCGTCAGCGCGGAACCGGCCTCCGGCGTCTCCGTGTCCAGGGACACCCTTCCCTTCTCGTCCAGGTTGACCACGCTGACGGTCACGGTCATGGAGTCGTCAGCGGAGGCATCGGTCTCACCGGAGGCGTTCTTGCCGTCGCTGACCGTCACTGTCAGCGAGTGGCTGTCCTGGGTTTCGTGGTCCAGGACAGCCCCGGATGCGACGCTGATCTGGCCGGTGCTCTGGTCGATGGCGAAGGCGCCGGAGCCGGTGAGGGCGTAGGTCAGCGGGTCGCCGTCGGGGTCGGAGGCGACGATGGCCCCGCCCACGTTGGTTCCGGCGGCGGCGTTCTCGTCCACACTGCGGCTGTCGCTCTCGGCAGCGAACTGCGGCTGGTTGTTCGCCGCCTTCTGCTGCTGGCCGGGCTGTTCCGGCTCCGGCTGGGCCACGGTGAGAACCGGCGAGATAGCGTAGAGGGGGTAGGCTTCGGTCGCCGCCTTATGCGTGGGCGACGACAGGGCGCGGGTGTCATCGCTGAGATCGCCCATGCGCACCTCGGCGGCTCCGGCGTACCTCCGCAGCGACGTCTCCCCGTACCCGTTGCCGCCGGTCCACACCAGTCCGGTGTAGGAACCGCCCGCCTCGGTTACTCCGCTGACGGAGTCCCAGCTCAGGTCGTAGAGGTCGGCGTAGTCGTCGGCAGCCTTCTCGCCGCCCAGCCAGTGGACGGGAACGCCCGTCCCGGTGGTGGCGGTGTTGTCCCTGATGTTCACGCTGGCGGTGGAGATCAGGGCGCGGAACTGGCCGCTGAAGCCCGCCAGGTTGCTGTTGGCCGCCGCCCGGGCCTGGACGAAGGCGTTGTAGCCGGCGATGTCGGCGGACTCCGCCTTGGTGGTCGTGGAGGTAACGAAGAGCAGGCGGAAGCGGTCGCCGGGGCCCATGCCCTCGGGGACCAGGGGCGAGTCCGCCGCAACGGTCTGGCCCGCCGGCGGCGCCTGCTGCCGTTCCACCTTGCTGGCCGTGGCGGCCACGGCGCTCTTGCCCGGCCCGTGCCCGTCGGAGTAGCTGGCCGTCGCCCGCAGGTAGCGGTCCACGTCGTCCGCCGACGGCGTGTAGGACGCACTGGTGCCGCCGTCGATGGCAGCCCAGTTGGTCCCGTCGCTGGAACGCTGCCAGGCCCAGGTGACGCCGCTCACGCCGCCGTCCCGGTCCAGCAGGGTGGCGCGCAGCTCGCTGCCGGCTTTCGGCGGATCGGCCTGCGACTCCAGGGATACCACGCCTGGCTCGTCAACGTTGACCACGCTGACGGTCACGGTGATGGTGTAGTCCATGCTGGCGTCGGCATTGCCTTCGGCGTTCTTGCCGTCGGAGACGGTGATGGTCAGTGAGTAGCTGGCCTGGGTCTCGTGATCCAGGGCCGCGCCGGATGCGACGCTGATCTGGCCGGAGCCTGCGTCGATGACGAAGGCGCTGGAGCCGGTGAGGGCGTAGGTCAGCGCGTCGCCGTCGGGGTCGCTGGCGGTTACCGGGCTGCCGACGCCCGTACCGGCGGTGGCGTTCTCGCCCACGCTGCGGTCAACGCTCTCCGCGCCGAACTGCGGTTCGTTGTTGGCCGCCCGTTGCCGCTGGACGGGCTGCCCCTCCAGGGAGCCGTCCACCTTGTGGCCCGGCTGGTCGGACAGGGCCGGATGCGAAAGGTCGGCGGGGTTGGTCTGGGCGTCCGCGATGCTCCCGCCGTTCAGCCTAAGTTGGTCCGCCTCGACGCTGATGCCGTCATCGTCCCGGTCGTTGTCCCTGACCGCGTAGGCGAAGACCAGCCTGGTGCTGTTCCCCTCGGAGCGGTCGAACCGGGCCCAGCGGTTTCTCTCGCCCATCCTGAGGCGCACCCTCGGCTCTCCGTTGATGGTCACCGCCTCGCCGAAGGTCAGCGCCACCTCGATTACGTTGCCCCTGGCGTAGGTGTCGTCGTCGGGCCCGGATGCGTCCGGGTCGGAGACGAGCACCGGCCCGGAGACGATGGCCGGCGCGGCGGTGTCCGCTGGGGCGTCCACCGTGTGCCCGGGCTGGGGGGCCAGGCCGCTGTGGGCCAGTTCCGCGTGGCTGCCGCCGGAGTTCGTGATGGACGCCCCCGCCGGCAGGGTGATACTGCCTGGATAGACGCCCACCCCGTCCCCGTCCCGGTCGCCCTCCTGCACCGTGTAGCTGAACACCTTCACCGTGGAGCCGCTCCGGGCGGCGGCGTAGGTGGCGGTACGGCGCTCGCCGCCCAACTCGATGGACAGCTCCGGCGTTCCCGCGACTGTCAGGTCCCGGTCGAAGGTTGCCGCCACGGAGATGGCGTCTCCAGCGGTGTAGGGGCCGGCGCTACGCATGGCAAGCCCGATGATGACGGCGGGTGCGGTCGCAGTTGCCGGTGCGGCCACCGTGTGCCCAGGCTGGGAGGCCAGGCCGTTGTGGACCAGTTCCGCTTCGTTGCCCCGGTCGTCCCGTATGGATGCGCCCTGGGGCAGGGAGATGCTGCCGGGATAGACGCCCACCCCGTAGGCGTCGGTGTCGCCTTCCTGCACCGTGTAGCCGAAGGACAGGGCGATGGGGCCGCTCTGGGCCGCGTCGTAGGCGGCGGTACGGGGGCTGCCGCCCAACTCGATGGACAGTTCCGGCGTTCCGGCAACGGTGATCTCCCGGTCGAAGACCACGCCCACGGAGATGGCCTCTCCCAAGCCGTAGGGACCGCTGCTGTGCAGCTCCAGCTTGGTGATGACGGCCGCCTGCTGCTGCGGCGCCCCCTGGACCTGGCCGGACACCGGGCTGGCGGTCTTGGCCTGGGCCGTCTTGCCGGGTCCGTAGCCGTCGGTGTAGGTCGCCCTGGCCCGCAGCCACCGGCCCGCGTCCCCATCCACCGGGGTGTAGGCCGCTCCGGTGGCCCCGGATATGTCCTCGAAGTTGGCGGTGTCCACGTCCTGGGCGGTGGTTCCGTCTGGAGAGCGCTGCCACTGCCAGGCGACGCTGCCCGTCACCGCGCCGTCCGGGTCCAGCAGCCTGGCGGTCAGCGCGGCGCCCGCCTGGGGCGGGTCGGCGTCGTAGGACACCGTTCCCGGCCGGTCCTCGGTGGCCGTTCCGGCCACGGTGAGAACCGGCGAGATAGCGTAGAGGGGGTAGGCTTCGGTCGCCGCCTTATGCGTGGGCGACGACAGGGCGCGGGTGTCATCGCTGAGATCGCCCATGCGCACCTCGGCGGCTCCGGCGTACCTCCGCAGCGACGTCTCCCCGTACCCGTTGCCGCCGGTCCACACCAGTCCGGTGTAGGAACCGCCCGCCTCGGTTACTCCGCTGACGGAGTCCCAGCTCAGGTCGTAGAGGTCGGCGTAGTCGTCGGCAGCCTTCTCGCCGCCCAGCCAGTGGACGGGAACGCCCGTCCCGGTGGTGGCGGTGTTGTCCCTGATGTTCACGCTGGCGGTGGAGATCAGGGCGCGGAACTGGCCGCTGAAGCCCGCCAGGTTGCTGTTGGCCGCCGCCCGGGCCTGGACGAAGGCGTTGTAGCCGGCGATGTCGGCGGACTCCGCCTTGGTGGTCGTGGAGGTAACGAAGAGCAGGCGGAAGCGGTCGCCGGGGCCCATGCCCTCGGGGACCAGGGGCGAGTCCGCCGCAACGGTCTG
>VXOI01000121.1:15282-17970 GCA_009840175.1 Chloroflexota bacterium
GGTCGCCGGGGCCCATGCCCTCGGGGACCAGGGGCGAGTCCGCCGCAACGGTCTGCCTCGCCGGTTGCGGCGGAGGCGGCGCCCCCTGGGGCTGGTCCGGCACCGGGCCTTCGCTCTGGCCCCAGGCCGTCCGGCGCTGGGCCTGGCCGTCGGTGTAGGTCGCCTTGACCCGCAGGTACCGGCCCGCGTCCTCCGGTCCGGGTGCGTAGATTGAGCCGGTGGCCCCGGGGATGTCCCGGAAGCCGGTGTAGCCCACGTCCTGGAAGGTGGTGCCCTCCGGGGAGCGCTTCCACTGCCAGGTCTCGCTGCCCTGGACCACCCCGTTGGGGTCGTACAGCACCGCGCCGAACTCGCCACGGGTGGACGGCTGCCCCTGGATGGTCACCATGCCGGTGGGCGGGTCGGGGCAGGTGGTATCCGCGGTGATGTCCCTGGCTGACCGCAGCAGGTTGCGCACGTCCTGACTCCCGGTCACTCCGTACTCGCCGAAGCCGACGTAGCCGATCCGTTCTATGCTGACGCGCCCCAGCTCCTCCAGCCGCTGGCCCCGGGTCTTGCCCGGGCTGAACTCCGCCTTCAACCCCATGCAGAGCTGTTGCTTGACTTGTTCGTGGTCGTCCCAGCCGCCCAGCCAGGGCTTCATCTCCACCGGGGCGGCGCCGTACAGGTGGGGCTGGAGCAGGTAGTAGCCGCTGGCCCGCAGTATGAGCCACTGGATGAGGTTCTGGTCGGGGGCGTCCAGGCCGGCGTCGGCGATGCGGAACTCCACCTCCCAGCGCCGGGTGGTCTCGTTCCAGCGGTAGTAGTGGCGCATCCGGTCGGCGAGCCGGTAGCGGGCCCCCTCCACCCCGGTGTACAGGTCCTCGGCAGGGGACCACACCGGGGCGTTGGAGCCCTCCACCCGGTCCGCGCCGGAATAGACCTTGTGGGCCGGGTCGTCGGGCAGCCCGGCGAAGAAGAGGGACACTCTCCCGCCGCCGGGTCCCGATATTCCCGCGCCCTGGGGCAGCGCGATGGGGCTGGGCGGGATGCTGACGCCGTCCACCGCGTCGCTGTCGCCCTCCTGCACCCGGTAGCGGAACACCACGGTGTCGTAGCTGTGGGAGTGCAGGGCTGCCTCCCGGGTGATTTCGCCCACCCGCAGGCGCAGCCGGGGCTGGCCGGCGACGGTCACGTCGTTGTTGAAGGTGGCGGTGACCTCGATGTCGTCCCCCGGCTGGTAGCCGCCCTGGGAGGTGAAGGCCAGGCCGGTCAGCCGGGCGGCGGCGAGCACCTGGGTGGCGGTCCAGTCGGCGGGCAGCGTGACCCGGTTGTTCCTTGGCCGGTGGTCGTAGTACGCGGTGGAGTGCTCGGTGTAGCCGGAGGGGAGAGCGCCTGCGCATTCCTGGTCGTTGCCGGCGCTAGGGTCGCTGGTCTTGATGCGGACGCAGTAGTCCTCGGCTTCGATGCTGGCCGTTATCATCTGGTTCGGAGTCCCGGTGTTGGCAGCGGGCTCGGTATAGATGGTCAGGGTCGCGCCCTCAGGCAGGCCCTCGGCCGACCGGTGGTGGGGAGTCTTCAGGGCCCCGATGTCCCACACGCCGTTGGCGTAGCTCCCCTGGCTGGCCTCGCTCCGCGCGAACCGCAACCCCGGGGGCGGCGTCGCCGTCACCCGGGCCGCCGACGCGTCGTCCGGGCCATGGTTCAGGGCGGTCAAGGTGAGGACCCCCGGCGCGTCCCAGGCCGCTCGCACCTCCAGATCCGCTACCGGGCCGACGTGGAAGGTGTAGGTGCCCGTGTCGGTGTAAGTGGCGCCGGAAAGTCGGCCCGATATTTCGTACAGCGCCTCGTATGTGCCCAGAGCCGAGAAGTCTATCTTGATGTCAGCAAAATATCTACCCGGACTGGGTCCTAAAACTCGCAGGCGATAAAATTCATACGCGTCTTTCGAGCTATCCGCAGCTTCCAGAATGTTATAACGATCGGTCCGCATTACCCAGCGGCCCGGCGCGTCTCCGCCACCAGGCGCGGTTACGGTTACGGCTTCCGCGACTGACCAACTGGATGTGAGTATGGTCTGGCTGTTTCTCAGATCGAATGCGCTTGCGGTTGACCAGACTGGCTTGCCACCGGCGAAATTCCTTCCCTCGGGGTCCCTGATCTGGAGGATGAGTTCATCGGGTTGCCAGACTGACCCGGGTGCGACTGTCACCAGTTCCAGCGTGTCGGCGCTGGTGCAGGGGTAGGAAGTTCTACCGATGCAAGGATAGAATTTGACCAGATCAAACCTGCCTTCGGTCAACAGCGCCTTCTGCCACTCTCCCAGGCAGGCGGTGGCGACGTCGTTCTCCCGCTTCGTGGAGTCGAAGGCGAACCAGGGCACAGCCCTGACCACCTGCGCCGTCACGCACCGCTCCTCCAGGGGAATGTCCGTAAGACTGTCGCTGGTGAGGGTGACCGCCACCGGTAAAGCATAGGAGTTTGTGCCACCACGACTCATGGCGCCCACGTCCCAGATGCCGGTGGCCGGGTCGAAAGTCGTGCCGGACGGCGCCTGCGGGGTCCCGGCGAAGGTCAGGCCCGGCGAAAGCCCTATTTTGACCCGCACACCGAGTTGAAGGTCACTTTTGCCGGATCCGCCTACAAAAACTGGAAGTGAAGGAACTGGAAGCGCCCCCGACCCCCGATTCAGGGCATTCACCGTGAAGG
>VXOI01000012.1 GCA_009840175.1 Chloroflexota bacterium
CCTTCACTCCCTTCAGTATCCCATACTCCTCCCTTTATTCAGAGGTTCCCTAGAGTAAAAGCAAGAGCTACCGCAGCACCCGCTCATCCCCGTTGCGGCGGGTTATCTGCTCCTGGTCCATGCGCTCCAGCAGGGGGAGGATGTACTTGCGGCTGGTGTTGAACAGGGTGCGCGCTTCGGCAACGGTGATGCTGCCGTTCTCCCGCAGATGCTCAACGATACGCCCGGTCATCTCGCGGTAGGCGTCGGCGGTGAAGACCACCGAATCACCCACGCGCACCACCCGGCCCTGCTCCACCAGCGCGCCCAGCACTTCGGCGTCGGGCTGATTGTCTGTGGGCGGGGAGTAGGGTTCGCGCTCCAGCGATTCTAGGAAACGGGCGACCTGCTGCTCCATTCTGGGCGTGAAGGTCACCTCGTGTCCGGGCAGGCGCACCGCCTGGCCGTCTTCGGCGACGAAGCCCTCGGCAGCCAGGCGGGTCAGCGCACGGAGGTATACCGGTTGCGACAGTCCCAGGCGACTGCGGACTTCCTGGGCTGGCGCGCCCTTCCGCAGCGGGTACTGGTCGTGGTAGGAGCGCAGCACGGTTGCCAGACGGCCTTTCAGGGTGCCCCAGCCGAGGGCCGAGTACACCACCGCGTCGCTATCGGCCGCCAGGTCGCCCAGGGCCACCAGGTCGCCCTCTTCGGCCAGCTCCGTCGCCCGCTCCAGCGCTTCTTCCCTCGGGAGGTTGGCGCGGCGGGACAGTTCAGCCAAGCCGCAGGGGCCCCACTGCTCCGCCACGCTGACAATCACGTCTTCGCTGGCGCCTTCGTCCAGCAGCATCAGACGCTCGGAAACGTCCGCATCGAAGCGACGGTGGCGGCGGCGCGGGTTGGGGTCCACCACCTGCCCGCCGCCCAGGGTGCTGTCGGCGGAGCGGACGACGAAGTAGTCGCCCTTGACCACCGGCAACGGCTCGGACAGCAGCAACTGCACCCAACCTTCCGCGCCAGCCGACAGTTGTTCGGCGTCGAGCAGCCGCGCCCGGGCAGGAGACTCGCTGGTGAACAGGTGAAAGGTCACCCCCTCGTTGTGCTTCAGGGAATGCGGGGCGTCGTTGACCATGCGGAGGCGGGCGTCCACGCGGCGGGCCGGGCGCAGCCAGCCGGGGGAGGTGAGGATTTCGCCGCGCTCGATGTCGTCACGGGAAATGCCGGACAGGTTCACTGCCAATCGCACGCCCGGCTCGGCGCTGGTGACACGGGTCTTGTGGCTCTGCAAGCCCCGTATTCTGGCCCGCTGCTGGGAGCCGGCCAGCTCGATTTCCTGTCCCACGGCCAGCGAGCCGTCAATGAGAGTGCCGGTGACCACGGTGCCGAAGCCGGAGATGGTGAAGCAGCGGTCTATGGGCAGCCTGGGGCGTCCCAGGTCGCGCCGCGCTTCAGTGTCGTCCAGGATGCCGTCAATCATGCCGCGCAGTTCGTCCATGCCGTCACCATTGTAGGCCGACACGCCGACCATGGGGCAGCCCTCGAAAGACGTTCCGGCCAGCGTGTCCTCCACTTCCGCCTTGACCAGCTCCACCAGCTCTTCGTCCACCAGGTCGGTCTTGGTGACCACGACGAGGCCGCGGGTGACGCGCAGTATGTCGAGGATGGCGAGGTGCTCGCGGGTCTGGGGCATCACGCTTTCGTCGGCGGCCACGATGAGCAGGGCTAGGTCAATGCCGCCGACTCCGGCCAGCATATTCTTGATGAAGCGCTCGTGGCCCGGCACGTCCACGATGCTGACCTCTCGTCCGCTGGGCAGCGTCATCCAGGCGAAGCCGAGGTCAACCGTCATTTCCCGCTCCTTCTCCTCCGGGAGGCGGTCGGGGTCAATGTCGGTGAGCGCCTTCACCAGCGTGGACTTGCCGTGGTCAACGTGGCCCGCAGTGCCGATTACGTACATAGGTCTTGGCTCGGTCAGTCTCTTATATCGGTCGGTCCTGGGATGAATTCTCGAACGATGGCTATTTCGTCTCGTTCCCATAAACGGATGGCTTCAGTTCCTACGGTAAGCAGAGGACCATTCCAGTCTGGCCCAACCGCCGCTTGAACTTGATACGTTCCAGTATCGGCATCACAGGCGGTCACTACACCCAAATCTCCTCTCTCGAGACCAGCGTCATTGAAATTGCGCGTCAACACCACAGCGGATTGCAGTTGCGGCTGGTCAAAAAGGCCATGTTCCCATTCTGCTGGCTTGGTATCCCGCAGATGAGGATTCAGTGGGCGGGTGTGCCGTATCTCGCTGGGTTGGATGGCCCGAATGTCCGATTCGGAAATGAACAGGACATCGGCGGTATGCGCTTTCCCCATGTTGAACTCCACGGCAACACCGCCCTTGCCACCGAGGAAGTCAACAAGCACGCCCACGTCGCCGCACTTGAAGTCCAGATCTTCAAGGCCCACCCGTTCCGCTGCACTGATGTCTCGAACTAAAGCAACCGACTGGTATTCAGAAAACAAATCAACCTCCCGATGGTTGCCTCACTGGATAAGCAGTCACCAAGCGCGGTCTGGGATCTTCAGGCCGGATTTCCCATACGGTCCTGATGTATCTGTTCCCGTCTTTGGGAGTGGCAATGTATCCCTCGACACGATAAGTAGCATAATCAGGGAATACTCTTTCCTCGATTAGCGGATAATTCTGCGCGACACTGATCAGGTCGCGTTCCAGTACATCAATGTTCTGTAAGTCATATCCCATTTTAGCAAATTCGTCCGGTTTGCTGCGCGCCTGCGGGTTTAATGGGTTGAGAAGATACTCCGTAATTTTACTTACCGGAACCCATGCTAACTCTGCGTTTGCCAGACGCTGGGGCACCACGTTACGCCCTAGTCTAGGAACCTGGTGAAGACCTGGTTGGCTATGAGGTAGGCTGATTCGTCGAGGCGGATGGTGTCGCCTTCACGGCGCAAGAGGCCGAGGGTTATCAGCTCCTCAATCTCAGCGTGATAACGGGCGGCCAGGTCGTGGCCTGCGGTGGCGGAGGCTTGGGGCAAGGGCAGCCCGCCCAGCAGGCGGAGGCCGAGGAACATGGTCTCGGCGCAGGCGGTGTCGGCGTCTATGTATTCCCAGCCTTCCACAGTGCGGGCTTCGCGCAGTTGCGCTTCACCGAATGCGGGCCATCGTGCGGCAGGTGATTGCCGCCATTGGGAGGCACGACTGGAGTAGTCGCGGGGCGAGAGGACGGTCCAGAAGCGGTATTCGCCGAGGCGGGAATGAGCGCCTGGGCCGACGCCGAGGTACGGCTCGTTGCGCCAGTAGATGAGGTTGTGTTGCGACTCGCGCCCAGGCTGCGCCCAGTTGGAGATTTCGTAGTGGCGGTAGCCCGACTCCGCCAGCGCCCGGCGGGCCAGCGCGTACATATCGGCGGCCACATCCGGGTCGGGTTCCGGTATCTTGCCCTGGTCGGCCCACACGCGCATGGGCGTACCTTCCTCCAGCGTCAGGGCGTAGAGGGAGATATGCTCCGGCGAGAGGGCTACCAGTCTCTCGATGGTGTCCTCCCACTGGGCGAGGGACTGGTTGGGCAGGCCGTACATCAGATCGAGGTTGACATTGTCGAAACCGGCGGCGCGGGCTGTCTGGAACGCTTCGATGGCTCCGTCGGCGGTGTGGCGGCGGCCCAGCAGTCGCAGCAGGCCGTTGTCCAGGCTCTGCACGCCGATGCTGAGGCGGTTGACGCCCTGGCGCAGCAGGCCGCGGCAGGCGTCGGCGTCCAAGTCGCCGGGGTTGGCTTCGATGGTAATTTCGGCCCCGGCATCAATGGCGAAGGCTTTCGTGGCGGCGTCAAGGATGGCGGCGATGTCGCCGTCGGGGAGGTAAGACGGCGTGCCGCCTCCGAAGAACACGGTCCGCACCGGAGGCCGGTCAAGGAAATTCCCCCATAGCCGCAGCTCGCCGGTCACTGCCTGGAGGAAGCTGCCCATCTGCGACTCGATCCCCTGGTAGGTGTTGAAGTCGCAGTAGGGGCACTTGGTCTTGCAGAAGGGGACGTGGATATACAGCCCCATGCCAGACGCAAGGGACTGGATTGACCGGGTGGTCATTGCGTCTTTGCGCCATTGCGTCAAGAGTTTCGTACCAGGCTATTCGTCGTCCACGACGCGCCCGGAACCGTCAACCACCTTGTCAGGGTCCTTGTCCTCGGGGCGGTTGGACTGAGGGGTGACGCCGTTGTGTTCGTCCACCACCTCTTTGGGAGACAGCTTGACCAGCAACAGAAGGGCAAAGGCGATGAATATCAGGTCGTCGAAGCGGCCCAGGATGGGGACCCGGTCCGGCACAAGGTCGAAGGGAGAGACGGCATAGATGATGGCCAACGGCAACAGAAGTCTCAAGACAAGCGGCACCCGCTTGTCGACACTGAGCCGCCACACCAGCCGCGCGAAGCGGAGAATCTGGGGCAGGAAGCGAGGCGCCAGAAAGAGCAGCAGGGGAATTGCTATCCGGGTGAACATGGCGAACCCTCCGGCTTTTGCCGCTGCGTTCAATTATAGGGGAACTTATGGTAAGTTTGTAACCAGCCACGCCATTAGCTGCCGCCCTAGGCATCCTGGCGGAACGGTCGGCCCACTTGGGAAATCGGCAACGGACCGGATTGGAGCCTTTACTGATGACTGATTACAGCGCCCTGCGAACCATTGGCGACTTGCGCGAAAGCGGATATGTAGTTCGCTCCGTCCGCGAAGAAATACGCGCCAATCTGATTAGACGGATTCGCGCCGAGGAAATCGTCTTTCCCGGCATCATCGGATTCGAGGAATCGGTAATTCCGCAACTGGAGAACGCCATCCTGGCCGGGCAAGACGTCATCTTGCTGGGCGAGCGGGGGCAGGCCAAATCGCGCCTGATACGCGGCTTGGTCGGGCTGCTGGACGAGTACATTCCCAAGATAGCGGGTAGCGAAATTAACGACAACCCCTACGACCCCATCAGCCAGGCCTGCCGCAACCGGGTGGCCGAAGAAGGCGACAATACGCCCATCGAGTGGATACCCCGCGAGGAGCGCTACTCGGAAAAGCTGGCTACCCCCGACATCTCCATCGCCGACCTGATTGGCGAGATTGACCCCATCAAGGTTGCGGAGGGGCATTACCTTTCGGACGAACTGGTCATCCATTACGGGCTGGTGCCCCGCACCAACCGCGGCATCTTCTGCATCAACGAGCTGCCCGACCTGGCCGAGAGGATACAGGTGGGGCTGTTCAACCTGATGGAAGAGCGGGACGTGCAGATAAAGGGCTATCGCATACGGCTGCCCCTGGACGTTTACGTGGTGTCCACGGCCAACCCGGAGGACTACACCAACCGGGGCCGCATCGTGACGCCGCTGAAGGACCGCTACGGCTCGCAGATTCACACCCACTACCCGCGCGACCCGCGCGACGAAATCGCCATCATGGAACAGGAGCGGAACCGCTTCCCGGATGAAGACCGGCTGGTAGTCCCGGAATACATGAAACGCATCCTAGCGGAGATAACGGCCCAGGCCCGTCAGAGCAGCGAGATAAACCAGCGCTCCGGCGTCAGCGTCCGGGTCTCCATTGCCAACTACGAGACTGCCCTGTCCAACGCCGTGCGGCGCAGTATCATACAGGGCGAGGAGTGGGCCTGCCCGCGCGTGAGCGACCTGTCCTATATCGTCGCGTCCTTCGCAGGCAAGATAGAGCTGGAGACCTTCGAGGACGGGCGGGAATCACGGGTTACGGACGATTTGACCCGTCGCGCCCTGCTGCGGGTGTTCGGGAGCTACTTCAATCTCGAAGACCTGGAAGATGTGATTATGGCCTTCGACATGGGCGGTAGCGCCATAGTGGGCAGCGACCATCCGGCGTCAGAGTATCCCGCGCTGGTGGACGCCATTGAAGGGATGGGAGAGGCAGTGACGAGGCTGACGGAGGGCGACCGCCGACCCGAGGTTGTCGCGGCAGCAGCGGAGTTCGTGCTGGAGGGCCTGCACCTGAGCCGACGCCTGAACTGCGACCGCTCCGGCGACGGCTACCGATACTCACGGTAGGGGTGCGCAGGTCCTGCCGGGACGACCGATGCGAAGACTTCACCCCACCCTGCCCCTCCCCTCAAGGGGGAGGGGATTTTGTTGCATGGCTAACGCAGTGTCGTTTCGTCCTACGCCGTGAGCGCCAACGCCAGTTGCCCGGCGCGGGGTTCCTCGACGGGCGCAGGCTTGCGGCGGCGGGGCGGCTGGCTCTGGGTCAGGCTGAGTTCGAGCTGGCCGCGCACCGGCTTGGGGGCCGGGTGGCGTTCGCGGCGGTGCAGCCCCCAGCGGCGACGCTCCCGGTCCACGATGGACAGCACGCTCTTAGTGTATTCCTCGGGGGCGTAGGTTCTGCGGTAGAGCCTGGCATAGCCCTGCTCCAGGTGGGGGTAGGTCTCCTTGAGCATGGGCATGAACCATTCCCTGGAGCCGGGCTTAAGGAACAGTACGTTGGAGCCGAGGAACTGGGCGCCGTGGTCGTGGGCGGCCTCGGCAACGGCGGCGATGTTCTCCTCGTGGTCGCTGATGCCGGGGAGCAGCGGGGCCATCATCACACCGGCGTTGATGCCGTTCTCCACCAGGTATTGCATGGCCTCCAGCCGCGCCTGCGGGCGAGGGGCGCCCGGCTCGGTCAGCTTCCAGACCTCTTCGTCCACGGTGCCGACGCTGAAGTTGACGCTGACCTCGGCGACCTCGCTGAGTTGACGCAACAGGTCAACGTCGCGGCGCACCAGCACTCCCTTGGTGGTGATGCTGGCCGGGTTGGCGAAGTCAACGAGAACCTGCAATATGCCGCGCATGAGCTGATATTCGGCTTCAGCGGGTTCGTATGGGTCAGAGGCGGTTCCGATGGCAATGCTCTCGCCGCGCCAACTGGGGCGCTTCAGTTCCTGGCGCAGCACCTGGGGGGAGTTGACCTTGGCGAAGACCCGCTGCTCGAAGTCGCGCCCGGCATCCATGCCCCAATACTCGTGTGTGGGCCTGGCGTAGCAGTAGGTGCAGGCGTGGCGGCACCCCCGGTAGGGATTCAGCGTCCACCGGAAGGGGAACATGGGGACGTCGAGCTTGTTGAGCAGAGTCTTGCAGTGGATTTCCGTTACCTGAGCGCCTGCCATTCCGTTACCTCTAATACAACAGGTGTTCGCAACATTTGTTCTATATTAGAGGGCAGAATGACGGATGTCAACAGGCGGGTTTGCAAACTCAGGGCCGTGAAAGTAATTGTCTGAATCAGGCTTTACCGGATTTAAGGATTGTCAGGATGGACATTTCCAATCCCGCGCATCCCTTCATCCTGACAGGAGTTACGCAGTTGGGCCACTGGATTCCCGCTTTCGCGGGAATGACGGGTATGCGGTCGAGCACTTCCGCACTGAACTGCGTAAGTCCTACCCTGATTCAGACAGTGGCCGCCGGGCGGAGGGGCTAACGAGGGAAGGCGGCGACGCGCTCGCGGTGGAGGCGACGCAGGGGAACGGCGGGGACGGCGATGTCCCGCCCATCCACCAGGAAAAGCACCTGTTCCGCGATGTTGGTGGCGCGGTCCGCGATGCGCTCCAGGTCGTGGGCCACCCAGAGCAGGTAGGTCGCCCGCTCGATGGTCTGCGGGTCCTGAATCATGAAGAGCAGCAGCTCCCGGTAGACCTGGTCGTAGAGATCGTCCACCTCGTCGTCGGCGTCCAGCACCGCCTGGGCCTTGGCCGTGTCGCGATTCAGCAGGGCGTCTATGCTGTCGCGCAGCATGGCCGTGGCCTTTTCGGCCATGCGTGGGATGTCGATAAGGGGCTTCAGCGTCGGCTCGTTGCCCATCCGCAGGCTTATCTTGCCGATGCCCTCGGCGTAATCGCCCATGCGCTCCAGTTCGACGGCGATGTGGAGCAGGGCAATGATGGCTCGGAGGTCTCTGGCCACCGGCTGCTGGGTGGCGATCAGGTGGATACAGCGGTCCTCAATCTCGGACTGCTTGTCGTCAATGTAGTCGTCGAGGTCTATGACCTGCTGGGAGGCGGCGAGGTCCCGGTTCTTGAGGGCTTCGACAGAGAGGTTAATGGAATCGCTGACGAACTCGGCCAGCGCTTCCACTTCCCCTTCCAGGCCGGTTAGCTTCAGATCAAATTCTTCGCGGCGAGTGGGTGCGGGCATGGCTTACCTCCCCGGCACAAATGCCGATAACCCGCCCACTCTATCGGCTACACCCGAGTCCAGAAGGGGGGCCGCTGGCGTTGCGCCTCCAGCAAACTCTCGTCCAAGAGTTCCAGTTTTGCTCCCGGAGAAAGAACAGAAGGCAGATTGTAACCAATAGATTCAAAAACCGTCAAGTTTGAGTAGTAGCCGCAGTAGACCTGTAGCACCAACTGATCGAAAAAGTCGCCGTGAGACGCCTCGACCGACCGCAGCGCATCGTCCTTCACTTCGTCGGACAGGGCGGCGAAACCGTCCGGCCCACGCTCGGCCGCGGCAATTTCAATGGTCGCCAGTCCCTGCACGAAGAGGCGTATGAGGCCCGGCTCGCCCACGGCCACTGATTCCACGTATTCGCTGATGCCTAGCAAGCCTGCGCCGGGCCGGTTGCCCTCCGCCGGGATGATGCGGTCCAGCACGGCGTCCAGAAGCTGACGCTGCGCTGGCGAGAAGACCTGTCGGGATGTGCTCATGTATTCAGGTTCCTTTTTCTGAAATTCCCGATGGAAAATGCTCCTACGGATTTCCGTGCAGGGCGGGTTTGTAAGGGCGGGTTTGAAACCCGCCCCTACACGGATGTTACCCAGGTATCACCGGGAGCGTGATGTGGGACGGGTAATCGGCGGTGTGAACTATGGTCTGCAAGGCCGTTTCCAGCCGCGCGTCCACTCCAATGGGCTCGCCGGTGTTGGGGTTGCGGTCGAAGCGGGGGAAGTTACTGCTGGAGATTTCCAGCCGCAGCCGGTGTCCACCGAACAGCACATGGCTGGTGGACCACAGGTCTATCTCGTACTTGTAGATGCGCCCGGGCCGGATGGGCGACGGCTCCGCGACTGACGTGCGGAAGCGGGCGCGGACGATGCCGTCCTGCAGGTTGTGGGCGTAGCCGTCTGGACGCACGTCGACCAGCTTGGCGGTGAAATCGGTGTCCGTGGCAGTGCTGGCGGCGTAGAGGGTGACAGTGATGGGGCCGGTCAGCTCCATGTCACGCTCCAGCGGGTCAGAGGTGTAGACCAGCACGTCGTCGCGGGCCTCGACCTCGCGCTGGTCGGCGACACCCTGGGGAATGATGAGGGTGCAGCCGCCGCGGGTGGGCACCGGGTCGGCCGGGTCGTAGGTGTATACGTCGTAAGGCTCCTCTCCCGGCGGGGAAGTGGACAGCGTGCCGTCGCCGTTCAGCGTATTGGCGTCGCCGCCGGAGTGGATGTACCACTTGACGTAGTGGGTGCGGGCCAAGGGCCAGTCCTGCTCGGCGCGCCAGCGGTTCTCGCCCATGACGAAGATGCTCACCGGCGGCTCGTCCATCAGGCCGGACTCGATGTCCTTGAGCCAGTAGTCGAACCAGCGGAGCAGATGCTCGTGCAACTCGATGCGGGCCTCGGGGCCGAAGTCTATGTCGCCGGTGTCGCCCGACGTGGGGGCGGTGTAGGGGCGGATGTGGGCCCACGGGCCGACCAGCAGACGCTGGCTGCGCCGGGCCTCGGCGGTGGCGGCGTTGTCGCGGAGGGACTGGTAACCGTTGAGCGCGCCTTCGAGGAAGATGTCGTACCACGAGCTGACGTGGAACATCGGCAGGGAAATCCTCTCGGCGTGGCGCATCAGGTTGACGCGCGACCAGTACGGCCCGTCCTTTTCCTGGTCGAAGTATTCGTGGAAGTAGGGGGCGGTCTCTTTCAGGCGGTCAATCCAGTCGCGCAGGGGCAGGTGACGGAACCAGGCGTCGGTCAGCGGCTGGGCGAAATTGTCCGGGGGCAAGACGTACTCGTCCATCTGGGCCAGCAGGTCCTCGCGGCCCGCCCGCACCAGCGTGTTGCGGCCCTTGTGGATGGCGTAGGGCACCATCCAGCCCCACTCCATCGCGCCGCCGGTGTGGTAGACCCAGCTCTGGTGGAAGTCGGCAGAGGCCGACACCGGGGCCATGCAGGCGAGGTGCGGCGGGCGCGGCCCGGCGGCCAGGGTGTACTGCGTCGCGCCGAGGTAGGACTGGCCAGTAGTGGCGACGCGCCCGTTGCACCAGGGCTGGCGGGCAGCCCACTCGACGGTGTCGTAGCCGTCCTGGCCTTCCTGGAAGAGGGGATCGTAGTTGTCGCCCTCGGAGTCGAAGCGGGCACGGCAGTCCTGGCTGACGACGACGTAGCCACGCTGGGGGAAGTACCAGATGGAATGTTCCTGGTTGTCGGCGTAGCCGTCCTTGCCATACGGCCCCCGCGTTACCAAGGCCGGGAAGCGGCCCGGCGCGTCGGGGCGGTAGATGTCGGTGGCGAGACGCACGCCGTCGCGCATGGGCACCATTACGTTGCGGTCGCGGATGACTCGATACTGCTCTGTGCTTGCCATACCCGGCCCCCCGTCCCCGCTTGTAGCAGCGAGGGCGGAGTTAGTCTAGCACAACGGGAAACGGGGGCAAATGCGGAAGGGACGTTATTCCGTTTCGGATGGCGCGGGCGGATAATAGGAGTCCGATTCAACCGGATGATGGAGCACAGAACACTATGCGGAGCAAGGACGAAGTGCGGGAAGCGGTGTGGTCGGCGATGGAAGAGGCGCGGGCGGCCCATACGCGCAAGCTGCACGACAGGATTCCACACTTCCGGGGGTGCGAGACAGCTGCCGAGCGGGTGGGGGAGCTGGAGGCGTGGCGGAACGCGCGGGTAATCAAGGGGAACCCGGACAAGGCGCAGCGGCCCCTGCGACAGCTCGCGCTGGAGCAGGGCAAGACGCTGTACATGGCGGTGCCGCGCCTGCGGCAGGAACAGTGCTTCGTGGAGCTTGACCCGGCCCACATCTGTACCGGAGCCGGGGGAGCGTCGCCCGCCGAGGTTTCGACCATCTCCGGGGCCTTCCGGTGGGGGCGGCCGGTGTACGTGGAGGAGATGCGGACGGTTGATTTGGTCATCTCCGGCTCGGTGGCGGTGAACCGTATGGGGACGCGCGTGGGCAAGGGCGGCGGGTTCGCCGACCTGGAGTACGGGCTGGCCATCGCCTCCGGGGTGGTGTCGCCGGAAACGCCGGTAGTGAGCACGGTGCATTCGATGCAGGTGCTGGACGAGGAGCTGCCCTACACCCGGCACGACGTGTTCCTGGACTATGTGGTGACCGCCGACGAGATTATCGAGTGCGACGGCGATATGCCGCGACCGTCGGGCATCTACTGGGACGACCTGACACCGCAGAAGATACGGCAGATTCCGCTGCTGAAGAAGCTGCAAGAGCAGGCGAAGGGCGCAGGGTGAGCGATTCGGGCGGCCAAACGGGAATGCAGGGAGAGGCCCAAGCGTCAATCATAGTGCTTCAGGCGCAGTTGATGACCGGGTGAGACCAAGAACAGTATGACCACGCAAACGGCCCAGGCAGAGAGCAAGGAGGTAAACAAGGCCTGGTTTTACTTCGTGCTCTCCCTCGCCATTCTCAGCACTCAAACCGCCATTGTGATGGTTCCGGCGCTCCTGGTTGAGATTGCGACTGACCTTGAAGTCTCAGTGGCGATCTCGGGGCAATTGAACACGGCGTCCTTCGCTGCATTGGCCGTTTCCATTGTCGCCGTGGGGCCGCTGGCCGACTCCTTCGGACGCCGCCCGGTGGCTCTCGCAGGGGTGCTGATGGTCCTGGTCTCGGTGCTGGGGTCGGCTTTCGCGCCGAATATGGAAGTATTCCTCGCGCTCAGGGTGCTGGGCGGCCTGGGGGGAGGAACCATTCCGCCCACATCGGTGGGGGTGGTGTCGGACGTAATCTCCCCGGCCAGGAGAGCCCAAGCCGTCGGCGGCATCATGGGAACCGTAGTGTTGACCTCGGCCATCGCAGTCCCTCTGGTGGCCCTGTTCGCAGACCTGTGGGGCTGGCGGTTCACCTTTGTACTGGCGAGTATCCTGTTGGCAACGGCACTTCTCCTAAGCTGGTTCTGGTATCCACGGGACAGCAGGGAACGCAGTCGCGACCTAGTGTTCTTTGCCAGATACTGGTCGCTGCTTTCCATGGGGTTTTTCCGGGTCGCACTGACGGTAATCGTGACCCAACGCCTGGCCTACTGGGGCCTGATCAGCTTCCTGGCTGCCTATTTGATACAGGCCTATGATTTGAGCGTGGGGTTCGTGGCCTTGCCCCTGCTGATTGCCGGAGCAGCCCAGGTGATTGGGAGCTATGCCGCCGGATTCGTGGCGACGAAGAGTTATCGCGTCGCACTGATGGCCGTCACCACAGCCGTGGGGGGAGCCTGCGTGTTCCTCTTCTTCGCCTTCGATTTCGGGCTGTGGCCTGCGGTGGCCCTGGGGACGGCGGGATCTGGGCTTTTGAGCGTCCTCGCGCCAGTGATGGTCGCCGCCACGACGGAGTATTCGGGAGAATCCAAGGCTACGGGAGCCAGCACCATCGGTGTCGGCAACTTCGTGGGCGGAGTGCTTGGGGCCGGACTCGCCGGGGCATTGCTGGCAATCGTGGGCTACGAAGGAATCGGCTACCTGTGTCTTGCCCTGACCACCGGCAGCGCGGTGCTGCTCGCGGTGTTCGCCAGGCAGTTGCGGGTGAACACCGGGTGAGGGTACTGCCTCGGCTGGGCAGATTCCTGCGGCTCCAGGTCATCTGGGCCGATGCGGCCTACTCAGGCAAGCTGATGTCGTGGGCTTTGACCACCGGAGGATGGCTGCTGCAAGTAGTGCGACGAAACCCCGACAGCCATCAGTTCGAGGCGTTGCACCGGAGGTGGGTTGTAGAGCACACACTTGCCTGGCTGAGCCGGTGCCGACGGCTCGGCAAAGACTATGAGGAACTGCCGGAAACAGGAGAAACTTGGGTCCACATCGCGATGGTCCACCTGATGCTCAAAGGGCCGAAACCAACCTGATGTCGAATTGGCAGACACCCTTTTTCGACCGGTTGGGACTCTATACCATAGCTAAGCCTGGAGCGCGAACACGAATTCGCTCTGTCTCAGGTTGCAGAGCGGGCGGGCCTGCGCGTCTTCAGGCCGAACCAGCAGCACCGGCAGGTGCAGAGCTCCAGTTGGTCGGAAGGTCCTGTTTTGCGAATCCCGCCCAGTCCTTCTCGCAGCAGCCAGGGAACCAGCAACAGGGCTGTTACCGCGTCCAGCCACCACCAGCCCAAGGCGGCATTGGCCACCAGTCCGATGAGCAGGGTCAGGGAGAGTATTGCACAGGCCAATGACTCCTTCGCCTCTATGGCTAAGGACTGAAGATTGCCCTGGGACGCGATGCGGAGTTTCCAGACGGCTATCAGGGGCATCAGGATGACCGAGGCCAACGCCAGCCCAATGCCCACCAGGGATTCCTCGGCTCCGCTTCGTTCTGAAAGGGCCCACGCTGACTGCAGCACGATGGCAGTTGACAGGGCGATGAACGTCCAGCCTATGAACCGGACTACCCGCTGCTCCACTGCCTCGGCATACTCTCCATCCTTGATGCCCACCCTCCAGAGAACGAGGGAGGCGGCCGCCACCTCGATGCAGCTATCGGCCCCGAAAAAAACCAGGGCGAAGCTGCCGGCAACGACCCCGGACCAGACGGCTATTGTGCCCTCTGCAACATTGTAGAGGATGGTAAAGAGGAGCAGAAATCTTGCTGTATTGAGCAATGCGACGGAAGCTCCCTGCCCGGATTAGGCCAGTTTTATAACACAAGAGGCCATGCCAGTCCAGTTATCCCGGAGAGGCGCCTGCCGGGGTCCATCCGGTGCGAGTACCGGATTGGAAAACGAGTGTTATAGTGCAGTGGTGAGGGGTCAGTCCAAGAAGGTGTGTAGCAAGTCCCCTCTCCCCCGGGAGAGGGCTGGGGCGGGGGCGTTCTCTAACTCTCGCAGGAACGGACGATGCCGCTTTGACTTGCACATTGTCTGCATAGGGCCATTGTCACTCACACTCTACGACGCAGCCGTACTTGCGCCAATCGTCCTGAGCTTGGGAATAACCAGCCACAGCCCGATTACTATCAGCCAGATGAGGAAGGCGACACCGGTGATGCGGTGGACGACGGTGGCGGCGTCAAGCCAGATGAAGAGCATCGCCACGCCCAGCACCGCGTCCACGACGGCGGTGACGCGCAGGATGCCGCCCATCCGCCACTGCACCGGGGCCAGCACGACAAGGGCCAGCCCGGCCAGGGTGAAGCCCAAGGAGCCGGTGAGCCAGCGGATGGAGAACAGGGCCTCTTCAGTTCCACTGACGAAGACGGCTCCGGGGGTCAGCACGGCAGTAGCCAGCGGTTCCGATGCCAGTGCTGCCAGAGCGACGGCGGACGCGCCGGACACCGCCGAGGCGATTCCCGATGCCGCCAGCAACAACGCGGCTATGCCCATGGCGGCAGGATGGTACATTCTCATAGCCCGCCACAAGTAGACGCCAGCGACCAGCAGCGTCACTCCACCAACCAGCCGGGCGGCCCCGCCGACACCGTAGGCGTTGCTGGCTCCGCCGATGGCGGCCAGCTTTTCCGACATCTCAAGACGGGCGATTTCTGCGGCGGCGAGGGTTTGCGATTGGGCGAGGGCGTCCGTAAGCGGCGTGGCGTCGGCGTCCGCGGCCAAGCGGGCCGGAACGGATATCGCCGTTGCCAGCGCGGTCAACAGCAGGAAGATTCCGGCGGTGCGGTAATCGGGTATCAGCGCAGATATGGCCATTTGGGAATAGAACGGCCAGTCGTCAGATGAGCAGGTTGTAGCCGATGGGCAGGGCGGTCCTGCCGGTGAGGGCGTTGGCGAGGTCGGGGCCGCGGCCTTCGGCAACGGCTACGCCGGTGAGCACCTGGAGGGTGACCTGCGTTCCGCTGGCGGGGGGCGTGGCCTCGACGCCCAGGGCGCGAGCGAAGTCGCCGCCGTGGATGACCAACTCCATGGTGCGTAGCTGGAGGTAGTCCACCAGGCGCATACCGCCCTGGGGCGTGGCGAGGATGAAGTCGTCATCCAGTTCGTTGACCCTCTCGCGGGCCATGTTGAGGAAGCCGCGCACCATCATCTGCGGGTTGTCCATGATTTCCAGTCCGGCGGAGCGGCCCATCTCGGCCACCCGGTCGGGGTCCATGTTCTGACGGACGTTGACAATCCACTGGGTGGTGGACTCCACGTCCACCTGGGGCGCGGGTTTTTCGGAGTAGCCGACGACGGTGTTGATGGAGCGGTAGGTGTGGCCCGCGAGATCGCGGAGCGTCCACTGGCCCAGGGCGTGGTTTTCCCAAGCGTCAATGTCCACGCCGTCCACCAGCTTGGCGAAGAACTCGGCAGACTCCAAGTAGGCTTCTCTTATCTTGTCGCCGAAGGGAGTTCGGGTGCTCACGTTATCCTCCATCATCCATCTGTCACCCTGGGCGGAGCGAAGGGTCTCTGTTGCAGGAAGGGGATTCTTCGCTTCGCTCAGAATGACAGGCGTTGTCAGAATGGCAGGCACTTGGGATACGTTTCTCAATCGCCCCGGGAAGGGGGACTACGGCTCACCCACTAGGTTTTCGACTTCGAGGGACTTCATCAGGCCGCTTATCTGTTCCCAGGTGTCGTCTTCGACGAAGATGCCTTCTTGTCGGCGGCGCTGCTCGTTGCGGTGCTCGATTTCGCCGGGGTAGAGTACCTCAGTGAAACCGGCGGCGGGCGGCGAGTCCTTGATGAATTCGACGAACTCACCCATGTCCTTCTTGAACTCGTCCAGCGGGCGGAAGTGCTCCAGGTTGAAGGCGGCGATGAAGCAGCCGTCGTTGTGGCGTCCCTCCGGGTCTATGCCGAAGCCGAGGCCGGTGAGCAGGCCGGAGAAGACCTCCACCATAAAGGAAAGGGCGTAGCCTTTGTGGCCCTGGTCAACGCCGACGGGCAGGATTGCGCCTCCGGAAAAGTAGTCGTTGGGGTCAGTGGTGGGATTGCCGTCGCGGTCGACAATCCAGCCAAGGGGGATGGACTCGCGGCGGTTGCGGGACAGGGCAATCTTGCCGAGGGCTACTGTGCTGGAGGCCATGTCCATCAGCACCGGGCCTTCGAGGTCGCTGGGCATTCCGATGCAGATGGGGTTGGTGCCCAGCTTGCGGGCCCGTCCGCCGAAGGGGGCGACGTGCTTGGGGGCCGCGCCGGAGTCGGCGGTAATCAGGCCGATCATACCCTCGGCGGCGGCCATCGTCGGGTAGTCGCCCAGCCGCCCGATGTGGCTCTGGCTGTGGACGGTGATGGCGGCGACGCCGTGGGTGCGGGCCTTGTCTATGGCCATGCGCATGGCGCGCTCGGTGACCACGAAGCCGAAGCCCCAGTTGCCATTGATGACGGCGGTACAGGGGGCCTCGCGCTCGACCACGAAGGGCGCGCCGGGGACGATGTGGCCGACGTCTATGCGCTCGGCGTAAGTGGGAATCTGGATGACGCCGTGGGAGTCGTGGCCGCAAAGGTTGGCCTTGACCAGGTGCCTGGCCACCGTTTCGGCCTCGGCATCGGGCGTGCCCTTGGCGCGGTAGACGTGGTAGGCGACTTTCTCCAGATACTCAGCTGAAAAGACGGGCATGGCGGGACCTCTGGCGGTGTGGTTAAGTCGGGTATCAAGCCAATGGCAGTAAGCGGGAAGCCGCCCTAAGTCTAGCCTTGCCTTGCCGCATTGTCCAGAAAGGCCCAGGGTTTTTCGATCCTTTGTCTGAACTGTGATTCGTGTGATTAATTGATTTAGTATGATTCCTCAATCATGGCAATCCTGGAATCAGAAAAATCACAATTCAGACGAAGAATTGAAAGACCACGAGAATGGACGTCGGGCTGTTGTTGGGGGCGGGGGGCCATGCTATCATTTATACTAGAGTGCCCCTGTAGCTCAGTGGATAGAGTGCCGGCCTCCGGAGCCGGAGACGAGAGTTCGATCCTCTCCGGGGGTACCACCATATCCAATACTGCGAACTCCGCCATTCAGGGCGATTTCGGCGGCGTCCGCTCCCCCTATTGGACTATCCTCCGGCGTGGGGATGGTGTAGATAATTGTCGCCCCGCCGGGCCTGACCAGCACCTCCTTGACGAATGACCGCACGAAGGCTTTGGTCTCGGTCAGTTCGCTGGTCTTGAGGAACTTGCTCATGTCGCTGGCAAAGGCGGCGATGGTTTCGGCGCTGTCCAGCAGTTCCCGCCTCTGGGCCAGGACGGCCCGCGCTTCCTCGGCGGCGGCCTCCAATTGCTCCCGGCGATGCCGGTGTGCCAGGATGCGCTCCGAGGCATCGGCCATGTCCAGGTCGGTGCTCTCCACGAAGTGCCAGATGCGGTCCAGCTTCCGCTTCACCTCTTCCAACTCCGCCTCAATAGTTTCCAGGTTCTGCCGCTGCTCGCGGGCCACGCCGTCCATCTCCTCGTCCAGCAGTCTCACCAGGTCGCGGATGTTGGACTCGGTGAGGATGTGGTCCCGGATGTTGGAGACGATGATCTCCTCGAATGACTTGGCATTCAGCCTTGGAGTCTCACAGGAACCGCTGCCCAGTTTGAGGATGGACTGGCAGACGTAGTAGGTGTATTTGCCGCTCTTGGCTTCGGAGGCGGACAGGGCCTTGCCGCAGGTCTCGCACTTGGCCAGCCCGCTGAGCAGGTAGGGACTGG
>VXOI01000090.1 GCA_009840175.1 Chloroflexota bacterium
ACCTTCGAGACCTGGCTGAAGTCCAACGAAGGGGTGGCCGACGATGGGCAGTCGTTCATCGTCGAACCGCCAACGCCCTTTGCCGTGGAGTGGCTGGAACGGCGGATGTTCCACGCCCTGCAACGCACCTTGGAGAAGGTGGCGGACCGCCCGCTCCAGTTGCAGCTTCGCGTCAGGTCCGAGGGCATTTCCTATGCCGTGGAGACCCGTTATGAGGAGAGGGCTGACCTTCCACCCGGAGTGAGCCAGGAAGCGAATCAGCCGCTGTTCGAGTTCCGCTCGCTGAACCCGCGCTACACCTTCGAGTCCTTTGTCGTTGGCCCATCCAATCGGCTGGCCTTCAGCGCAGCCCAGGCCGTGGCAGAGACTCCGGGGGTAGCCTACAACCCCCTGTTCCTGTACTCCGGGGCCGGCTTGGGGAAGACGCACCTGCTCCAGGCGGTGGGGCGCACCTGCGCCCTGCGGGGGATGTCGGTGCTGTATGTCACTTCGGAGCAGTTCACCAACGAGTTTATCTCCGCCATTCGCACCCGCACGACCGAGGAGTTCCGCAAGCGCTATCGCTCGGTGCAGATGCTGCTGGTGGACGACGTGCAGTTTCTCAGCGGCAAGGAGCAGACCCACGAGGGCTTTTTCCACACCTTCAACGATCTGCACAACTCGGGCAACCAGGTGGTGGTGTCGTCGGACCGACCCCCGCGTGAGTTGCCGCTGATGGAGGAACGCCTGCGCTCCCGATTCGAGTGGGGCCTGATTGCCGACATCCAGCCGCCTGACTTGGAAACGCGAATGGCGATTCTCGCCAGCAAGGCCGACGAGATGCACGTCGGGCTGCACGACGCGGTAATCGAACTCATCGCCAAGAGGGTCCAGCGGAACGTCCGCGAGCTGGAAGGCAGCCTGAACCGCATGGTGGCCTACGCCCAGTTGATGAACGTTGACATAACGCTGGACACCACCGAGCGAATCCTCAACGAAGTAACGCAGGAACAGAGCCGCGCGTCAATTGACCCGCAGCGCATCCTGGCCGAGGTCGCTGGGTACTACGGGCTGGCGGTGGAGGACCTGGTGGCCCGCAACCGGAGGCGGGCGGTGTCGGTGCCGCGCCAGGTGGCGATGTACCTGCTGATTCACGAAATCGGATTGCCGCCGACGCAGGTGGGCCGTCTGCTGGGAGGCCGCGACCATTCCACGGTGATCCACGGCGCGGGCAAGATAAACGGTGAAATGAACGAGGACATTTCGCTTCGCCACGATGTGCAGGCCATCAAGGAGGCCATCTTCGCCTGATGGTTGGTGGTTCTGAGCGATTCACCCTCACCCCAGCCCTCTCCCTCAAGGGAGAGGGGATTTTTGTCCTGCGCCAGCTTTCCCGGTTGTGTACAATGGCGGGGTGAAAACTCACGTTATTGTCAAGACGCATGAGTTGGCCCTGAAGGGCAAGAACCGTCCCTGGTTCATGCGTCGCCTTTCCGAGAACCTGCGCCGCGCCACGGAAGGCTCAGGCGTCAGCCGCGTCTGGCAGGGACAGTTGATGATCGGCCTTACCCTGGAGGACGAAGGCTGCTGGCCTGAGGTCAAGGCACGGGTGCGGGACTGCTTCGGGGTGGCCAAGTTCTTTCTCGCCTACGAGTTCCCGCAGGACCTGGAGCTGATTCGCGAAGCCCTGCGGCAACGGCTGCCGGGTATGTCGTTCCGGTCGTTTCGGATGGTCACCAACCGGGCGGACAAGCGGTTTCCGCTGACCTCGCCGGAGGTCAACGCGGAGTTGGGCCGCTTCGTGGAGGAACTGACCGGGGCCAGAGTGGACCTGTCCAATCCCGACCTTTCGATATACCTGGACATCCAGACTCGCGGCATCCTGCTGTACTTCGACGAGACTCCGGCTCACGGCGGGTTGCCCGTTGGCTCCAGCGGACGGGTGGCGGTGATGCTGTCCGGCGGCATAGACTCCCCGGTGGCGGCCTGGCACATGATGAAGCGGGGCTGCCCGGCCTCGTATGTCCACTTCCACAGCTATCCGCTGGTTGACCGCTCGTCCATCGAGAAGGCCACGGAGTTGACGCAGCTTTTGGGCCGCCACCAGAGCCGGGCCGAGCTGTACATGGCTCCGCTGTCGGAGATCCAGAAGCGGGTGATCGTGGAGACGCCTCCTTCGTACCGGGTTTTGCTGTACCGGCGGTTCATGCTGCGGATCACCGAGGTTCTGGCCCAGCAGGCCGGGGCCAAGGCCATCGTCACCGGCGAGAGTTGCGGACAGGTTAGCTCGCAAACACTGGACAATATCGCCGTAGTGGACAAGGTGGCCGATATGCCGGTGCTGCGCCCGCTCATCGGGATGAACAAGGAAGAGATTGTGGGAATGGCCCGGGGCATCGGGACTTTCCCCATATCAATTCAGCCCGACCAGGACTGCTGCTCGCTTTTTGTGCCGAAGCACCCGGAGACCCGGGCCAGGCTGTCGGTTGTCGAGAGGCTGGAAGAGGGTTTGCCGGTCGCCGACATGGTGGCGGAGTCGCTGGCGGGGGTTGTCCGCGAGCAGATTGAATCGCCCTACAAGGCGGCGGTTTAGAGCCGAGCCTTGAGGATAGGTTGGCAACGCCGGTGATGAATCAAGTGGACAGCCGGCTGTTGCTCAGAGACATTCTCAAGGGTGTCTCCCGATCCTTCTACCTGACCATCCGCGCTCTACCGCCCGGTGTGCGACAGCCGGTGGCGGTAGCCTATCTGCTGGCGCGCGCCGCCGATACTATCGCCGATACTCGCGCTCTGCCGCCGCAGGAGCGTTTGGAGCGGCTGCTGGCCTTACGGGCGGAAGTCGAGGATCCGGCGCCCTTCGACGAGCTCAGGATGGAGGCAGTCGGCCGCATCGTGTCCGGCGTCCGCCGACGGGGTGACGGAGCGTCCCAGGCGGAAACGGCCCTGCTGGACAGCGCATGCGGCGTGTTCTCCCTGCTGGACCAGGCGCCTGAATCCGACCGGGCCCGCATACGTTCGGTGGTGGCGACCCTCACCCGCGGTATGGAACTGGACCTTACCACGTTTCCAGCGGAGGATTCGGGGGCTGTCGCCGCCTTGCAATCGGCGGATGAGCTGGATAGCTACACCTACCTGGTGGCGGGATGCGTCGGCGGGTTCTGGACGGCGGTGGCGATGGCGCATGAACCCCGGCTGGTCCGCTGGGACGCCGGACGCATGAGGGATCTGGGAGTCCGGTTCGGCAAGGCCCTGCAACTTACCAACGTGCTGCGCGATGTCCCCCGCGACCTGCGCAACGGGCGGTGCTACCTGCCGGAGCCGGAGCTTGCCAGCGCCAGTCTGACGCCGGAGGACCTGCTGGACCCGGCCAACGCTGGGCGCGCCCGGCCTGTGCTGACGGCGTGGATTCGAGTGGCGCTGGAGCATTTCGACGCAGCGGAAGCGTACCTGCTGGCTACGCCGAGGCAGTGCCTGCGGATGCGGCTGGCGGAGTTGTGGCCCATTCTGCTCGGCCTGGCGACGCTGGAGAAACTGGCCCGCAACGATGCCTGGCTGGACCCGGAGCGGCCTTCGCGGGTAAGGCGGCGCTGGGTGTATGGGATGATGGCCCGCTCGTTGCTGGCCGCACCGTCGGATACGCTGCTACGGCTGTGGATTCGCGGACTGCGCCGCAAGGTGGAGAGGGTGCTGGATGGAGGGTGAAACGCGGCGGGGTTCCTTTCTGGAAGTGCTGGCCGTGTTCTTGAGGCTGGGGTTGACCTCTTTCGGCGGGCCGGTGGCGCACCTGGGGTATTTCCGGGAGGAAATTGTCGCGCGAAGAAAGTGGCTGAGCGAGGCGGCCTATGCTGACCTGGTGGCTCTGTGCCAGCTCCTGCCCGGCCCGGCCAGCAGCCAGGTTGGGATTGCCCTGGGCCTGCGCCGCGCCGGACTGCCCGGCGGGCTGGCAGCGTGGCTGGGCTTCACCAGTCCGTCGGCGATAGCCCTCATTCTGTTCGCCTATGGTGTGGCTGCCTTTGGAGATGTGGGCGGCGCGGGATGGCTCAACGGACTCAAGGCAGCGGCGGTGGCGGTGGTGGCGCTGGCTGTGTGGGGGATGGCGGGCAGCCTGTGTCCCGACAAGCCACGGGCGGCAATAGCCATAGCGGCGACGGTCGCCATGCTGGCGTGGCCCACAAGCTGGGGACAGTTGGTGGTGATTGCGGTTGCCGGGATAATCGGCTGGCGTTTTCTGCGGACCGGGCAGTCCGATGCGGAGCAGGAACGTCAATTCGCCGTCAGCCGGTGGGTGGCCGGGTTCTGCTTGGTTGTCTTCGGCGTGCTGCTCCTGGGCTTGCCCATACTTGGGCGGGCTCTGGCCGCTGGCGGGCTGACCGAGTTGCTGCAAGTGTTCGACAGCTTCTACCGGGCGGGCTCGTTGGTGTTCGGCGGGGGCCACGTGGTGCTGCCATTACTTCAGGAGTTGGTGGTGGCGCCGGGATGGGTGACGAATACTGAGTTCGTCGCGGGATACGGTGCGGCGCAGGCTGTGCCGGGGCCGTTGTTCACATTTTCCGCCTATCTTGGGATCTTTGTCGGTATGCCGCCGGGATGGGCTGGCGGGCTGTTTGCCCTGTTCGCAATTTTTCTTCCGTCGTTCCTGCTGGTCATCGGAGTTGCGCCGTTCTGGGACCGGCTGCGGAGCTGGGCCAGCTTCGGCGGCGCGTTGCGTGGCATCAATGCCGCAGTAGTGGGGCTGCTGCTGGCCGCGCTGTACGACCCGGTTTGGACCAGCGCAATTCATGGCACGGAGGACTTCGGGCTGGCGCTAGTGACCCTGGGACTGCTGGCCATCTGGAAGTGGCCGCCGTGGCTGGTGGTGGCTCTGTCGGCCAGTGTGGGGCAGGCTTTGACCTACGTGGTCTAGTCTGGCCGTTCCTTGACGGCCCCTTTAATTCCTGTACCATTAGCCGAAACCTAAACTGCTGAAAGCAACTGGGGGAATGATGGCACAGTTCGTCCACGTCTACACCGGGGCCGATGGTCAGTCGGTGGTTGAAGAGCGGGAATTCGAGATGCAGAGCTTCGTGGATACCGAAGGGGCGCATGGACTGTCTACGGAGCTTATCAATACTCCGGGGATTACCTTCCGGGTGTATGAGCCGGGGTATTTCCTGGACTTCCATACCGCGCCCCGACGTCAGTACAGCATCACGCTGACGGGCGAGATAGAAGTGGGAACGCCCGACGGGACGATCAAGCACTACGGGCCGGGGACGGTGCTGCTGGCAGAGGATTTGACCGGAACAGGGCACTCGACACGGGTGGTGGGGACGGAACCGCGATTTGCCATTATTATCCCGCTGGCCGATTAGACAAGAAGGGAAATGATATGACTGCATACGCCAACCTGAGCGGCGAGTTCAATCCTACGGTTCCGACGCGCGTCATCTTCGGAAAGGGAAAGACGGCTTCGCTGGGCAGCGAGGTGGCATCGCTGGGCGGCAAGCGGGCGCTGGTGCTGTCTGGGCGGACTGTGGCGGAGCAGACGGACGCGGTGCGCCGGACGCAGGAGTCGCTGGGCGGCTCAGTCGTGGGGGCGTACTCGGGGCTGACGCAGCGGGCTCCGCTCTCGACGGCGGTAGAGGCTGCCAACCTGGCGGTGTCGCTGGAGGCGGACACGCTGGTGGGCGTGGGCGGCAGCACGATCTCAGATGCTGCGCGGATGATTGCCGTGCTGATGGCAGAGGGCATATCCACCGTCGGGGAACTGCGGGAAAGGGGACACCGGGAAGACGGGATGCTCCTGCCCGACCTGGACGGGAAGCCGCTGCCGTTGCAAGTGTCCATACCTACCACGCTGTCGGCGGGGGAGTTTAACATGGGTGGCGGGAACGTGCTGGACGACGGCGAAGGGCACAAGATACGGGTGGGCCATCCCCGGCTGTATGCTGACCTCATCGTGCTTGACCCGGACGTGACCGCTGGGACGCCGGACTGGCTTTGGCTTTCTACGGGAGTGAAGGCGCTGGACCACTGCATCGAGCGGCTCTACTGCCGGGGGAACCAGCCGGCCATTGATGCGCCGGTGCTGTCGGCGGCGGAAATGCTGTTCGACGCCTTGCCCCGCTCGCGGCAGTCCAACGGCGACGGCGAGGCCCGCCTGCAATGCTTGGTGGCGGCGTGGATGTCCATGATGGGCGCGCCCAACTTCGCGGTGGGCCTGTCGCACGCTATCGGCCACATCGTGGGGGTGAAGTATTCGGTCGGACACGGGTATACGTCGTGCGTCACGCAACCCTACGTAATGGAGTACAACCGCCCGGCTTCGGCAGGCAAGCAGGCGCTGCTGGCGCGAGTGGCGGGACACGACACCAGCGGGATGAGCGACGAGGCGGCGGCGGAACTGGCCGCCCGCGCGGTGGACGAGTTCATACTGGGTCTGGGTATGCCCCACCGCCTGCGCGAGCTGGAGATACCGGAAGAGGACCTGCCGGACATTGCCGACCTGGTGCTGACCGACCGGGGCTGCCGCTCTAACGCCATTCCCGTCACGGAACGGGAGCAGGTGATGGAAGTCTTGCGGCGGGCGTTTTAGGCTTATAGTTACCGTGATGCAGATGTGCATCACTTGCTGAGGAGATAGATATGAAATACGGCTTCACTTTGCCGGGGCGGGGGCCGCTGGCCACGCCGGAGACGCTGGGCCGGATTGCGCGGACGGGCGAGGAGTTGGGCTACGATGCCCTGTTCACCGGCGACCATATCCTGGTGCCGCGGAACATCGCTTCCCCGTATCCGTATACCGAAGGGGGCGAGTTCCCCGGCAGCCCATCGGGAGAGTCCATGGAGCAGCTCACGCTGCTGGCGTTCCTGGCGGGGCAGACCTCGCGGATACGGTTGGTAACCAGCGTAATCATCGTGCCACACCGGAACCCGCTGGTGGCGGCGAAGGCGCTGGCGACGCTGGACGTGCTGTCGGGCGGTCGGCTGGTGGTGGGCGTCGGCGTCGGCTGGATGCGAGAGGAGTTCGAGGCGCTGGATCTGCCTCCCTTCGAGGAGCGCGGCGCGGTTACCGACGAGTATATTCGCGCTTTCAAAGAGCTGTGGACCAGCGATGATCCGCACTTCGAGGGCAAGTACGTCAGCTTCGACGACATCAGCTTCCTGCCCAAGCCAGTGCAGAGGCCGCACCCGCCCATCTGGGTCGGCGGCGAGAGCCGTCCGGCGCTGCGCCGCACCGCCGAACTGGCCGACGGATGGTATCCCCTGGGGTCGAACCCGACGTTCCCGATGGGAACGCCGGAGCAGCTTGCTGCCGGGCTGGAGCGGCTGGCGTCCTACGCGCGGCGGTTCGGGCGCGATCCGTCGGAGATCGAGACCATCTACCGGACGCACCAGTTCGAGCTGTCCGACACGGCAGCCGGGGACGACCGGCTGCCTTTCGTGGGCAACGCGGAGCAGATGGCGTCGGACATCCGGGCGTACCAGGACATGGGCGTTGGGTCGCTGGTGCTGGACTTCCTGCGGCAGACGGAGGACCTGGACGTGATGCTGGGGCGGATGGAGAGGTTTGCGAATGAAGTGTGGCCGTTGGTGTAGGCGTAAGCCTGTGGACGGAATTGTAGGGGCGGGTTTCAAACCCGCCCCTACGCCGTTACGCCTGCTTCGGTATCGTGAGTGCCTAGCTGAAGTCGTTTTCATACAGTTCCCGCAGCCGGGCTAGATGCGCTTCGGGTATCGGCGTGAGGTCGGCGCAGCGGGCGGTTTCCTCAGCTTCGGAAACGTTCTTTACGCCGGGGACGGTGGTGTCTATGGCGCGGTTCATCATGCTGAAGACCATCGCAGCCTGGGAGAGGGTTTCGATAGGGCCGTCCAGCAGGAAGTCGAGCATGGCGGCCTTGCGGAGGTCGGCTTCCATCAGGGCGTCGCCGGGTGTGGGCGGACGGTCGAGGACCGGGGTCAGCGCGCCGGCGGCATGGGAGCGGATTCCGATGACGCCCATGCCCTTGCTCTTGGCGAGGGGGATTATCTGGCCGTTGTCGAATACGTCTGCGCCAGCGGGTCTGGGTTCCTGCGCGGTGGTGTTGAGCAGGTTGTAGTAGGCGAGCACCGTGTCCCACTCGCCGCTGTTGAGCAGACGGTGCATGGTGGGTACGTGGTGGTCCATGGCCGAGAGGCCGATGTAGCGGGTCTTGCCCTCGCGCTGCATCTCCTTGTAGGCGTCCAGCACCGGGCCCATCACGTCGTCGCCGGTGATGGAGTCGCGGGCCTCGCCCCTGCGCTCGGTGAAGCGGTTGTGGACGTGGAGCACGTCCACGGAGTCGCGGCGCAGGCGGTTGAGGCTGCGCTCGACGGAACGGCGTACAGCTCCGGCGATGTCGTCCATCTCGTCGGCCCGGAGCCGGACCTTGGTGGCGATTACGAAATCCTCGGTGCGCCGTATCAGCGCCCGGCCAAGGGCTTCCTCGGCCTTGCCGTCGCCGTAGGCCGGGGCCACGTCGAAGAAGGTGATGCCCAGTTCCAGGGCGCGATGGACGGAACGGATGGCCTCGTCCTCGGTGGTTGCGCCCCAGACCTGCCCGATGCCGCCGCCGCCGAACCCGGCGCGGGAGACGCGCAAGCCAGTGCGTCCGAGTGTGCTGTATTGCATCAGCTATTCACCTCCGCGCTGACCAGCGCGTCCCGACGTTTGGATGTGATGATGTAGACGCGCTCCATGTCCATATCGAAGAGTTGGCAGCGGCCCAAGTCAATGAACCCGTGTTCGACTTCTCCGTACTCGTCATGGATTTCCAGGATGCGGAAGTCATCCGGGTCGAGCAGGGGGAGGGCGTGGAGGTCGAAGATTTCATCGTTGTCCATATTGCGCCGGATGCCATCCATGATAGTGGTGTAGGAATTCTTCGTTTCCGGGAGCAGCCAGGAGGCGGCTACCACCAAATCCCAAGTGTCGAGCATGGTGTCTTCCCGAAAGCAGGCGGCGAACAGGGAGAAGCCGCCGTGTTTGTTAGACAGGTCTTGTTCCGCTGCCATCAGGTTTTTGATAAATCTCTTCTTGCTCTTCATATTGACTCCAAGACCTGTCGCACATGTTCCAATAGAGTGGCCGCCGCTGACCGGCTGGCGCTGCCGGGAGGCCGGTATCGCAGCTCAGGGGTCCAGTTGGATACAGCACGCCAATCATCAGGTACAGCCTCCAAAATCCTGCTCTCGTGTCCGCTCAGCCGGAGCAAAACTTTCAGGTCGTGGGTTCGGAAGGTTTGATAGTCCCGGAACTCGCGATTGGTTGCGGGATAGCCGTTCCAATTCAGAGTTTCGCATATCCTGGCCTTCAACGCCAACTCCACGGCGTAGCCGCACAGGTAGACTACGCCGTCATAGTGGCTGGAATCGTAGAGGGCTTGCGCGTCCTCAAACAGGGCGGCGGAAATGGAGCGGAGCTCGGATACGGTAAGCACTCTATCCTGACACTTCCCCCTCGGCTAGCTGGAAGAGGATTCCGTGCGAGCTGTTGGTGTCGATGTTGAGGTTGCGGTAGCCGAAGGGGCTGGGAGCAGGGGCTTCGCTGCGCATCTGGTTGCCCTTGGCCACGAGGTCTGCGAAGACCTGGTCTATGCCGTCAACGCCGAAGGCTACGTGCATGACGCCTGGTCCCGTTGCGGCGAGTTGCTGAGCCATGGGGGTGTCGTCGCGCAGGGGCTCGAAGAAATCCACGTAGGTGCCGCCGATCTGGTAGAGGATGGACTTGAAGCCCCGGTCTTCGAACTCGTCGGTGGAAATGGGTGTCATGGAGAAGTTGCGCTCAATATAACCGGCCATGTCTTCTATGCTTTCCACTACGAAGGTGATGTGATGCACTTTGTTCAGCATGATTTCCTCCATTTCAAATGTGCGTTAGCTGGCATCTTCCAACCTTCTGCATCGAGAAATGACGAGGGTGCAGTGGGCTGGTAGACTTGGCGCAAGACTATTGCTTTTTACGGTCCGGCACAAGTCCCATAGGACGGCCTATGCCGGGATTCATTTCTTAGCTAGGAGAACAGTCATGCCTACCTTTGCAGCGTCAGACGGCGTGAACATCCACTATGAAGTCGCCGGACAGGGGGCACCCCTGCTGTTCAGCCATGAGTTCGCCGGAGACATCACGAGCTGGGAGCCGCAGGTGAACTTCTTCACCCGACGCTACCAGGTCATCACCTACTGCCACCGGGGTTATCCGCCGTCGGACGTGCCTGATGACCCGGAAGCCTACTCCCAGGACCATCTGGTGTCGGATATGCGGGACCTGCTGATGCACCTGGGCATAGAGCGGGCCTACATTGCCGGGCTGTCCATGGGCGGGAGCGCGGCGGTGGCCTTCGCCATCGCCCACCCTGAGATGTGCCGGGCGTTGATTGTGGCGTCGGCGGGTTCCGGCACCACGGACCGGGAGCGGCTGCTGGACTCGTGGCAAGCGCTGAGCGAGCTGATGCTGACCCAGGGTATGGAGAAATTCGGAAATGGTTACGCCAATGGCCCGGAGCGCGTCCAGTTCCGGCGGAAGGACCCGGTAGGGTGGGAGAAGTTCCGGGCCGGACTGGCGGCGCACTCGGCAAAGGGGTCGGCCTACACCTTCCGGGGCGTGCAGATGAAGCGCCCAACCGTCTACCAGTTGGAAGAGCAGCTACGGCAGATAGAGGCTCCGGCGCTGATACTGGTGGGCGACGAGGATGAGCCTTGCCTGGAGCCGGGGCTGTTCATGAAGCGAACCATGCCGCGTAGTGGACTGGCCATGTTCCCGCAGAGCGGCCACACCATCAACCTCGAGGAGCCGGCGCTGTTCAACCAGACGATTCTGGACTTTCTGACCGCGGTGGAGGCCGACAGGTGGCCGCGGCGGGGCGAAGGCTAGGCCGGTTGAGGCCTGCGGCGAGTCTTGAAATAGTTTCTTACTCCTGCAACTCGGATACGATTCTTCGCAGTATCTGCTCGTCGTCGGCGCCCCCTACGTCCATGCCGAAGACCACCTCGTTGAGCAGGCCGTCGTAGCGTTCCTTGACGGCGGCGGCCACGTCGCCGTACTCCACGGCGACGGCGAACTTGTCCAGGATTTCGTCGGTTATCAGGCCGGTCATTTCCTCCCACTGGCCTTTCAGGGACATTTCGTGCAGGCGGACGCCCACGTCCTCGAAGCCGTGGGTCTCGAGGACGGTGGTGTAGGTGCGGGTGGAGGAGTAGAAGGCAATCTGCCGCCGCACCGCGTACTTTCGCTCTTCAATCACCTGGCGGTTGGGGCCGGTGATAATGAAGCCGGAGCCGGTGAGGTTGATGTCCTTCGCGTCGCGCCCAGCCCTCTCCGCGCCGTCGGCGATGGGGGGCAGGATGCGCTGCTTCAGGAACTCAGGCGACATAAGCGGGTGGAGAGATATTCCGTCGCACACTTCGCCGGCGACTCGGCAGTTGTAGGAGTTGACCGCGCTGACGAACACTGGCGGGCTGGGCTGGTCGGACGGGCCGGGGCTGAAGAAGGGCGTCATCAGCGAAAAGTTGTAGTGCTCGCCATGATAGGAAAGGCGTGTGCCGTCTTGCCAGGCGTCCCAGATGGCGTGGAGGGACTGCACGTATTCCCGCAGGCGCGGGCCGGGGGATGACCATTCGGTGGAGAAGCGCCGCTCGATGTGCCCCTTGACCTGGGTGCCCAGACCAAGGCGGAAGCGGCCGCCGGAGAGGTTCTGCAGGTCCATGGCAGCGTAAGCGAAAACCATGGGCGAGCGAGGGAAGGCGATGGCAACCCGTGGCTCAAGGGTCACCCGCGAGGTTGTGGTGGCGGCCAAGGCCAGGGGGAGCAGCGGGTCGTGCCCCGTCTCCTCGGTGCAGAGGCCGTCGTAGCCGAGGTTTTCGGCCCACCGGGCTTCTTCGGGAATGCCCTTGATGTTGCTGGTGTTGAGGTGGTAAAGGACCCGGAATCCCATCGCTTCCTCTCCCATGAATATCTTTAACGCAGAGTACGCAGAGGAAACACAGAGGGCGCAGAGGATTCGGGTTGTCTATAAAGTCTCTGCGTTCTCTGCGTTGAAAAACCGCTATCGGGCGGTGAAGCCGCCGTCTACTACCAACTCTGCGCCGGTAATGTACGATGCCTCGTCGGATGCCAGGAACAGGACGGCGTTGGCGACCTCGATGGTCTCGCCTTCCCGGCCCATGGGAACGTCGTTAACCAGCCTCTCCCGGCGGGCGTCGCCCCGCTGGAAGGAGGTCAGCATCGGTGGCATCATGCCCGGATGCACCGAGTTGATGCGGATGCCGTCCTTGGCGTGCTGGACGGCGGTGGCCTTGGTCAGCAGGCGGACAGCGCCCTTGGAAGCGTTGTAGCCGGGGTGGACGGATTCCTGGCCCACGATGCCTGAGATGGACGATATGTTGACGATGGAGCCGCCGCCAACCTTCTGCATTTCGGTGACGGCGTGCTTGGTGCCGAGGAATACGCCGCGGGCGTTAATGTCGAGCAGCCTGTCCCAGGCGTCAGTGCTGCGAAAGTCTCGTTCGCCGCTGCCGCTGATGCCGGCGTTGTTGACCAGCACGTCCAGCTTGCCATAGCGGGCCACTACCTGCTCCACTGCGGCGATCCAGGAGTCCTCATCGGAGACGTTGAGGTTAATGAACATTGCCTCGCCGCCAGCCTCGGCGATTTCGGCTTCGACCCGCTTGCCGTCCTCTTCGCGGATGTCGGCGATGGCTACTTTGGCGCCCTCGCGGGCGAAGAGGCGGCACTCCTCGGCTCCCATGCCGTTGCCGCCGCCGGTTACCATCGCCACCTTGCCTTCCAGTCGCATAAGACCCCCTCGCGGATGCTGCGTGTTCCGCGCCAGAATTTCGGTTTGTGCCGGTTCGCGTCCGGTTCGTGCTAGGATACTCCAAATGCGAGGAGTTCGCAGTAACGGCGAGAGCTAACACGAAATTCAGAGAGGTAAGTGTAATGGAAAGCAAATTTGTCCAGGCCGGGGATGTCAGGCTGCAATACTACGAAGAAGGCAACTGTCCGGAGACTATGGTGCTGGTGCATGGCTACGCATCCTCGGCGATTCTGTGGAAGTACACCATAGAGGCGCTGGCAGAAACGGGGAATTACCGGATCATCGCGATTAATAACCGGGGAGCGGGAGACTCTGAGCGCACCGGGTCCGAAGACGACTACACGGTGCAGAATTTTGCCAACGACCTGTACAACGCGGTGTCCGCGCTGGGGCTGAGCGACTTCATCCTGGTGGGACATTCAATGGGCGGCGCGACCGTCACCCAATTCGCCATGAATCACCAGGATATGCTGCGCGGGCTGGTGCTGCTGAACTCCGCGCCGCTGGCGGGGCGGGTGCTGGCCGATAACTGGGAGGAGGAACTACGGGCGTCGTTCGCCGAGGGCGGGCTGACCCGGGGCGACATGGGCTATCAGGCCCCCCACATCACGCAGGACTTCGTGGACGAGGTGAACGCCATCATCCTGCGCAACCCCATCGAGCGGGCCATCGGCGGCCGCAGGTCCATGGGCGCCCTGCGCCTGCGCGAACGGCTGGGCGAAGTTACCGTGCCCACGATGGTGATCGGCGGCGACCGGGACACGACGGTGGGCGTGGACAACATCGTGGCCGAGTACCTGGCGCTGCCGGAGGAGACGCGGCACCTGCATATGTTCCACGGCATCGGCCACAGCCCCAACGTGGAGGTGCCCAAACGGCTGGCCGGGCTGCTGGCGCGGTTCGCGGCGGAGGTCAGGTCGGGAGAACCGGCGGCGGTGGCGTAGCAGTATGCCCCGGCGTTACCGGCCACGAGAGGTTATCCGGGTGTTGGAATCAATGGGATGGCTTCAAGTCCGCCAAGAAAGCAGCCATGTTACACTGCAATTGCCGGACGGACGGAATCCCGTTACCGTTTCTTTGTCCCGTCGTGAAGTGCCGCCCGGCACATTGAGCAGGATAATCAGGCAAGCTGGTCTTACCTCCCGCGAGTTTCATCGCCAAGCATTGGAGATTCTCTGATGGTCAAAAAGAAAGTGACAGTGGTTCTGCTCCACGATGATGAGCAAGGCGGCTATACGGTCATAATTCCCACCATACCGGAACTGGCAACCATGGGAGATGACGTTGAGCACGCTTTCGCAATGGCGAAGGAATGTTTGGAACTCAGTTTGAAGGAGCCAACCGACTGGGACTATTACGACCTGGACCACGCCTATTCGGAGCACGTGGTTGTTGGCACGATAGAAGTGGAGGTTCCAGACCCTCCCCAAACAGCCGGTTCGGAAGAAGACGCGGCAGCGATAGACATTGCTGTGGCAGCTACGACGGAGGACTAAGATGCGACTCGAAGGCAAGGTGGCCCTCATCAGCGGGGGAGCGCGGGGGCAGGGCGCGGCAGAGGCGCGGCTGTTCGCCCGGGAAGGGGCGGCGGTGGTCATCGGCGACATTCTGGACGAGGAGGGTCTGAAGCTGGAGGCGGAGATCCGCGAGCTGGGCGGCCGGGCGACCTATGTGCACCTGGACGTTACCGATCCAGAGCAGTGGGAGAGCGCGGTGAACCGGGCGGTCGGCGAATACGGCAAGCTGGACGTTCTGGTCAACAACGCCGGAATCGGCAGCGTACAGACGGGCGGGCTGGATGCGCCGAAGATAGATGGCACACCTACTGAACTCTGGGACCGGGTCATGGACGTGAACAGCAAGGGGGTGTTTCTCGGCACCAAGGCCGCCATCCCGGCCCTGCGGGCGGCGGGCGGCGGCTCCATTGTGAACATCTCTTCCATCGCTGGCATAGTCGGACTTGCCCCGGCCAATGGCGCTGCCGCGGCCTACGCCTCTTCCAAAGGGTCGGTCAGGCTGTTGACCAAGTCCACCGCCGTGCAATACGGAGCGGAAGGCATCCGGTGCAATTCGGTGCATCCGGGGTTCATCGAGACGGCCATGACGGAGCTCAGGCTTTCGGTGCCGGGAGCGCGGGAGCAGGCCATCGCCGAAACCCCGATCCGGCGGATCGGGACGGTGGACGACATCGCCAACGGGGTGCTGTTCCTGGCGTCGGACGAATCGTCCTTTATGACCGGCAGCGAGCTGGTGCTGGACGGTGGCTGGACGGCGCAGTAAGGACGATGGACAACCCGGCGTACTGTGCTAAACTGTGCGCCGTCCTTGAAACCGATTGGGGCGGACACGGACAGTCCGCCCCACTGCTTTGCCCAAACCCAGGAGCCTGCCGAAGTGGATAAGAAGAAGGTAACGGTAGTTGTCTATCCCGACGAGGATGGAGGTTATACCGCATTAATGCCCTACTTTTCCTGCCACCTGATTACGCAGGGCGACTGCCTGACGGCACAGGGGGAGACGGCGGACGAAGCGCTTGCGGAGGCCGGGAGGCTGCTGGTTGGCTACCTGGCCCTTAGGGGCGACGAGGGCCGCCATCACCTCGAGTGCGCGCTGCTGGAGGGGCTGGAGGTGCGGGAGCTGGAGGTGGATGTGGGGGAGTAAGGGATAGGATGTCGTTTCCTGACGTAGTCCTGAGACTACTCCGGCGGCGAATCGGAGGAATTGCCTGATCCCCTGCTCTGGGTTCTCCGATATGTCGCTTTAGGTGACATTGTGCTGGGTGCCATCGTAGTAATGCTTGGGGAAGGAGGCTACTGTGCGCCATCGCACGTGGGGGATGTTGTCGTGGCGGTAGACAGTTCCGTCTATGAGGGTCCGTTCCCAGTGATAGGCGAATCGGCCGGATATCTCTTCAGACCACCAGAAGTCTATGTACGAGCCGTCAATGAGGGCCACCCGCAGCTTGTTTTCGACGATAGCGGTAGATTGGACAATCTCGAAGAACTCCGCCTCGGCCAACCTTCCAAGCCTTAGCAAGTCCGGCACTACACTTCCTCGAGCATCGTCTCTACTCGCTTGACCCTGGCGGTCAGATAGTCAACTGTCTGGAAGTCTTCCAGCATCTCTTCCTCCTCGACCTTGCCCTCCACGAAAAGTTGCTCCATTTCCCACAGGTCCTTTACGCTGAACTTGGCGCAGCGGGCTTTTCGTTCCGCGTCAAAGAGGTGCAACTGTTCCAGCAGGAAGGCGCGGAGGCTCTTCCTGATCAACTCCTCTTCGGTGATTGCGAACTCTTTGGCGATGGTGGTGATGTTCACGGGCATAGTTATCTCTCTTGCCTCCTTCACCGCTGGCTGGCGTGCAGGATGGTGATGCCGATGACTTCGGTCGTCATCGTAACGCACGATGATGTCGTCGTCAGTGGTGTCGCCATCAGTCAGATTAGGTATGAGTTGTCAAGCTCGGTGTCCCGCGTGAAAGAGAGGTTCTGGAAAGTTAGATGTCATCCTCCATGGTTATTACCACTTTACCCCGGGCCCGCCCTGTTTCCACGTACCGAATGGCTTCAGGAACTTGCTCCAGCGTGTAGCGCTGGTCAATAACGGGCACAACTTTCCCTGATTCCAGCAGTTCTTTCAGCAAAACCAGGCTATCGGCGTTTGCTTTCGCCCTCCAGGAAGACTGCAAGGCGCAGAATCTCTTCTTTGCGGTCATCGAAATCCACGGGGCCAGTAACAACGCCTGGAACAATCGCGCCGGAGCACCGCCAACCAGAACATAAATCCCGTGGGGGCTTAGAATTCGCTTATAGTCTGAAACTGAACGATATGCCGCCGCGTCAATGATCAGGTCATAGAGCTGCCCGCTTCGAGTACAGTCTTCCTGCGTGTAATCAATAACGTGGCCGGCCCCCAGCGAGCGCACTAGGTCCAGATTCCGCGTGCTGCACACGCCGGTCACCTCTGCGCCGAAGGACTTGGCAATCTGCACCGCAAAAGTGCCCACCCCGCCGGACGCCCCGTTAATCAACACTCTTTGTCCCGGCTGAATCCGCCCCGGATCGCGCAGCCCCTGGAGCGCCGTCAATCCCGCCAGGGCCGCCGCCGCCCCCTGCTCGAAGGTGAGCCCCGACGGCTTGAGGGCTACAGCGGTCTCACGAGCGCATACGTATTCCGCAAAACCACCCCACTCACCTTGGGGTGGTGATAGGTCCCCGAATACCTCATCGCCCGGCTGAAACTGCGTTGCGCTTGCGCCTGTCGCTTCAACCCTCCCGGCAAAATCGGCTCCCAGTATGCTGTGCTTGGGCCGTAGCAACCCCATGCCCATCAGCCGAATCAGGAACGGATCCGCTCTCATAACCCGCCAGTCCGCCGGGTTCACCGACGCCGCGTGAACCTTCACCAGAACCTCGTCATCCTTGGGAACGGGCTTTGGAACCTCCTCGATCCTCAGCACCTCAGCAGAACCATACCTGTTTCGAACAATAGCTCTCATTGCATATGCTTCCATCTTTCGCTCCCGTCTTTCCAGGGCCAGGAGGAATCCAGAGAATTGACAGATAGGGCCCATCAAAGAGAAAGCCGGACCCATCGAGTCCGGCTTTCGTATTGCTGCCTTAACCGCTGAATAGTGGAAGGGAGGGTTGGTGATGTTCATTGAGTGATTAGCAGGTCCCCGGCGGAGCCGGGGATTCGATGGACTTTCTCAGGGAACCTCTCCATCGGCCTGGGAGCGCCGTGGCACTCAATCGCAGGGCCTTGCGGCCGCTGGCCTTCTGGAGGGAACACCCACCGATCGACCTGGGAGTTGGGTCTCGCCGCCGCCCCAATGCAATCGGGACAACCGGCGGGGCCGTATGCTCCTTAAAGGAGGTGATCCAGCCGCACCTTCCGGTACAGCTACCTTGTTACGACTTCGTC
>VXOI01000191.1:0-16228 GCA_009840175.1 Chloroflexota bacterium
GGGTGGGGCGGCTGGTGGAAAGGTCAATATAGATAGAGCCGGGCTTGATTCCTTCCAGAATGCCCTCCGGGCCAACGGCAACCGACTCCACCTCGCGGGGGCCGGGCAGGGATGTCAGGGTGACATCGCTGCGGCTGGCAACGTCGGCAGGGGAATTGGCCAAGCGCGCACCGGCTTCCAGAAAGGGACGGGTGGCCTCTTCGCGCACGTCGAAAACTACCATGGGGTAGCCAGCCTTCTGGATGTTGCCAGCCATGCCGCCGCCCATGTTGCCAAGTCCGATGAATCCAACGGTTTCCATGCTTCACCTCTTTATCAGTGGGCCACACTGGCCCTACTGGCGAAATCTGCGCTGCGATTATAGTACAGGCGCATTTGCGTAGGCAGGCTCATTCCGTCTGACAAACCCGGCCTCCTTCACTTCCCGAACATCTGCTGTGCCAGTACAGACAGGTCGGGCATTTCCAAAGTAGGCACGGCGCTAGTGCGACGGGATCCGCCGCCGCGGTCCGGACGGTTCACCCAAACGGACTTGATGCCCATCAGGTTCGCCGGGCCTATGTCGTGAAACAGGCTTTCGCCTACGTGCAACCACCTTTCCTTTTCGGTGGCAAGGCGCTCATGGGCAAGGTGGAAGTTTCGTAAGTCCGGCTTGTAGCTTCCGGACTGTTGCGAAGTGATAACTGCGTCGAAGTCTATGCCCAGCGCTTTTGCTGTTCCCGCAAAGAGGTCGTCGTCCACGTTGGATATAATCGCCAGCTTGTATCGCTGCTGCATCCGTGTGAGGGCAGAAGCGGCATCCGGGAAGACTGGCCAATTCGGCAGGGAATCCGGCAGGCTATCCGCCTCCGCCCTGGGGAGCCGGATGCTCGCTTCCCAGGCCATTATCTCCATTACGTCTCGAAGCACCCGACGATACTCCAGGAACTGGCCCGACGACTGCACCCTGGGTTCCGCATCGGAAAACATGGCGAGGATTTCGGACCTGGATTTGCGTACGCCGTGGCGGGCAAAAACCCCTGCCACCGCATCGCAAATACCTGTCTCCCAGTCCACCAAGGTTCCGTAGCAGTCGAAACTGACCCATTCGAATTGTTCGAAATCAAGCACTGACTTTCTCCGGCGGCGTTTTGCGCGACCCGTTGGGCCGCTGATATGTTACCAGCAGTGCATCTCTTCCGATAACGAGGTGTTTTCGGATACACTTGCGCCGCTGGCAATTCCAGCCAAATTTCGCCGACAGGCTATACGAGGTGCGCTGTGCTATTTCCTTCTCCGGCTACGGACCGGTTGCTGCATAACCTGGATAACGGCCTGCCTTCGCTGTGCGCCTACGTCTTCAGCCATCCGAACATGGTGGAAGTGGCCGGGGTTGCGGGCATGGACGCTTTCATGGCGGACATGATGTTCACCGCCCACGACTGGGACAACATAGCCCACCTGATCCGAGCGGCCCGAGGGACAGGCATATCTCCGCTGATACGAGTGCAGGCGTTTCCATGGGCCACGGGCACCGACCGCCGCACTGTCTCTGACGCAGCCCGCGCCCTGTCGCTGGGGGCGACGGCGGTGACGGTTTCGGTCAGCTCGAAAGAGGAAGTGCAGGAGCTGATGGGACTGCGGGACGACTGGCACCGGCTGATTCACCTGCGGCGCTTCAATACCGCCGAAGAGTTCCCGGAGTTCAACGCCAAGACTCGGGAAGGGACGCTGGTGGTGCCAACGGTGGAGAGCGAAGGGGGTCTGCGGGACCTCGACGAGATTCTCGCCATAGACGGCATCCGGCTGGTATGGCTGGCCGCCGGTGACGTTACCAAGATCCTGGGCGTGCCGTTCAAGTACGACGATCCCAAGGTCATGCGCCTACTGGAGAACGCCGTCAAGACCGGAGAACGCCACGGCGCGGCCATTATGTACAACATGGGGCTGGACTCGCCGGACTTCGACGCCATGGCCGATTCGGCCAAACAGTACTTCGACGTGGGCGTCCGGGTGGTCGGCCTGGGAGCGATGGAGTGGCACATGCAGATGGCTCTACAGCACATCCGCCGGAAGGCTATTGGTTAGCATACGACTACCAACTCTTGCTCTGCGAAAGCAAGAAGTAGGTGTAGCATGAGTATGCCCTCACCCTAACCCTCTCCCATAGGGAGAGGGAAAAGGCGGGCATTCTTTCAGGCATACAGCCATTCTGGGACGGATCTGCCTTGCGCTCCGGCGCCGCGAGCCAGTGAGTCCTTCAGCATACCGATGCGGGAGCGGAAGGGATGCACTTGGTTGCGCTCATGGGTCAGACCCAACCCTACCAAGAACATGAGGCTTTTGCCTGCGGCATGGGGCGAGAAGAAGGCGGTTACGGCATCGTCGAAGAAGGTCATGCCGGTTGCGCCAAGGCCCATTGCGTGACTGCTCAGGTACATGCGTCCGCCGATGATTCCGGCCTCAAGCTGGGCCGCTCGATAGCCGCGGTTGCCCAGCCGCGACAGGATGGAGTCGAGGTCGGCCATGAAGAAGGCTACGGCACTGGCGTCTGCGCCCAGGGCCTGCTCGAAACAGAGATGTCCTGCCTCTTCGCGGAATTCGCCTTCTTGGAGCGGTTCGAGTGCGCCCCTTCCCGGTGAATAGTAGTATGAGCCGGGAGCGATGCCTTCGGCGGCGTTGACTATCAGATAGGTGTCAATGAGGCCGCCGCCGTAGTCGGTCAGGATTGGGGCGGTGGAGGCGGACAGCAGCGCTTCCAGCCGTCCGGCGGGCATCGGGTTGCGGGCGAAGCGGCGGGTCGAGCCTCGATGCGCGACTGTCTCGCCGAGCGGCGCTGATTCCGGCAAGTCTGCTGCGTTCTGCGCTGGCTGAGTCGGCGCTGCCTTACACCAATCGCGCACTTCCGCTGCGTCGCCCAGGCAGGAGTTTGCGTGCAGAGCGCGAGTCTCCGGGTATTCGGTGCGCCGCTCGACGCCCAGGACGCCGGGGTCAATGGCCGGGACGCTCGCTGAAGCTGACGGTGCGGCGTCTCCTTTGCCTACGGGAACCAGGAAGAACGATGCCTCGCTGCCGGATTCCAAACCCAACAGCCCATCAACCTCGCCGTCTACGAATCCAGCCACAACTTCGGCGTGAAGGCCGAGAGCGTTGGCGGTGGCGGCGAGATTGGCCAGGATAGTGCCGTTGTCCCAGTAGCAGTAACGGTAGCCGCGTTCCCGATACTTCCACGCGCTACGCCAGAAGACGCAGGTACAGACGATGGTCGCAGGGGCGCTGGCAATGCCGTCGTGTCCGGCGGCGGAATCTGACAGATTGCCCCGGAAGTCGCCGGAGCACAGCAGCGTCAGCGCGTTGTCGGCAGAGGAATAGTGGTATATGCCCGCATCCAGGCCGGGCAGGTCGCCGCAGACCACGTACAGCTCGATGGGATAGAGCGCGCCTGCGGATGCGGCGGCGCGGTAGTGGACTTCACCTGCTGAACGAAGGAAGCTGCGGCGAATCAGACCCGCGGAATAGTGCAGCAATTGGGCCAGTGCGCTCAAATCCAGGGGGTTGCCGGGCGATGACGTCTCACCGGCAACCGCCGGGAGTGTAGGCGCCTGGGGCGAGGGCATATCCTCAGGCAACGCAACTGTGGGGAGGCCCGGATATGACTTGTAGAGGGGCGGCTTCGTGGAAAGGCTGATGTAGCTGAGCTTGGTGGAGTCGTGGAAACTGCGGGCCGCGCTGGTGTCGCTGTTGGGCATAATGTCCGCCCCTGATTCTGCTTTGCATTGGATGGCAACGGCAGGCTGGAAAGCTACTGCGTCACGTTGCCCATGGCGATGATTTCGTCGTATTCCTCTCTGGTCACCGGCTGTATGGAGAGGCGCTGCCCCTTCCTTATGAGCAGCATATCCTTGAGTTTGGGGTTGGCCTTGACCGCGGCCAGGGTCACCGGGTTGGCCAATGGCGCCTCAGCCTGAATTTCGACGACCGTCCAGACGGTCTCGCCCGGGCTGCTCTTGGGGTCATAGTGCTTGTCGTTGGGATCCCAGGCGGTGGCGTCAGGGTAGGCCTCCTTGACGATGCGGGCGGTGCCTACGACGGCGGTAGGCTTGGCGCTGCTGTGGTAGAACAGCACCCGGTCGCCCACCTTCATATCGTCGCGCATAAAGTTGCGGGCCTGGAAGTTGCGGACGCCGTCCCATTCCGCTGTTTGATTCTGCTCGTTGAGCAGGTCGTCGAAGGAGTAAGCAGAAGGCTCGGACTTGAACAGCCAGTATCTCGGTTCGGACATTTTCACCCTCACCCCTCGCTTTCGCGAGGTCAGGCTCTACCCCTTTCCTTCACAAGGAGAGGGGAATTGGGACCTGTTGTGCTGCCAGCTTAATCCTCTTGAACCGGAAAGGTGAAGCTCAGCGCAGACGAATTCCAGCGGCTTCCAGGTCGTAGCAGCCTTCGATCAGGTCTTCGCGTTCCTGACGGAGGACGTCCTTGCGGACGCGCAGGCTAGGGGTGCGGGGCAGCTCGTCGCGCACTTCCCAGTAGCGAGGGACCTTGAAATAGGCCAAGTGTTCCGCACACCAGTAGACGACTTCCTCCGGGTTGACCGTCGCTCCAGGGCGCGGGGTGACATACGCCTTAACCTCATCTTCGCCGAGTTCCGAGGGGACGGCCACTACGGCGCAGTCGAGGACGTTGGGGTTGGCCTTGATGACGTTCTCCACTTCCTGGGAGGAGATGTTCTCCCCCCGGCGCCGGATGATGTCCTTCTTGCGGTCTACGAAGTACAGGAAGCCGTCATCGTCCAGCCAGCCCAAGTCGCCGGTGTAGAGCCAGCCTTCGCGCAGGGTTTCGCGGTTCTGCTCGTCGTTGCGCCAGTAGCCCGGCATCACGGTCGGGTTCTTGATGGTGATTTCGCCGACGGTGTTGGGGCCGACGTGCCTGCCTGTCTCCGCGTCGGCGATGCGGACGGTGTTCTCGAAGCGCGGGTCGGGATGCTGACGGGGGCGGCCAGAGGAACCGGCACGGCGGTCTTCGCGGATGGCCTCGATGGTGCCGTAGCAGGTCTCGGTCATGCCGAAGCCGACGATGATGTCGGTGGCGAAGCGCTCCTGGAACTCGGAGAGGAACTCCGGCGAAAAGGAGGGCGAGCCGTAGAATAGGCGTACGGTGTTGTCGGCATCGTCGGGTTGTTCGGGGTTCTTGGCCAGCACGGGCATCATCATGCCGATGAAGTTGACCACGGTTGCCTGTGATTCCCGCACCTGTCCCCAGAACCGGGAGGCGCTGAAGCGGTCAACGATCACCAGTGTGGCACCGGCGGCCAGCGCCCCCATGGTTGAGTAATACTGGATGTTGGCGTGGTAGAAGGGCAGACAGGTGAAGAAACGGTCGTCGGGCGTGGCCTGCGTCCAGTGGGCGAACCCCTGGCCTGCCGCAGCGTACATCCGGTGAGTTACCATCACGCCCTTGGGGTTACCAGTCGTCCCTGATGTATAGACCAGCATGGATACGTCGTCCGGCGAGACGTTGTGCCTGTCGGGCAGCGGCGTCGCACGGTCGAAGGCGGTCTGGAAATAAATCCAACCCTCGCCTGCCGGTCCGTCGCCGCGCAGGATTCGGTGGCGAATGCCCGGGGCGAGGTCGGCTGCGTCACCAGCGACGTCGGCCAGCGATGGATCTGTGACCAGCGCGACGGCCTCGGCGTTGTTCAGGATGTAGGCAGTCTCGTCGCGCCGGTAGGCGGTGTTGATGGGAACGCTGATTGCGCCAAGCTCCGACAATCCGAACCAGCAGTACAGGTACTCGACGCAGTTGGGCATGAACAGGCAGACACGGTCGCCGTGCCGTACTCCCAACTCCCGGAACAACGATGCGGTTCTCAGCACGCCTTCCCGGACTTGGCCGTAAGAGTATGACTTCCCGCCAATCTCCACGAAGGTCTTGCCGGGATTGCCGTCGGTAACGCGGTCAAGGACTCGCCCGATGGTGATTTCCCAAGGCAGCGGCACTTCGATGTCGGAAGGAGTCTGATGTGCGCTCATAGATACTCGCTGGTGGTGTGTCTTGCGGTCAACCTACCACGCCGCCAAGAGTGGGTCAATAAGCGGCCAACCTGCGGCAAGTCAGTGAGAACCCTCTGGCAGAGGTCTGTTGCAAATGGAATCCCAAGCTCTGTCACTCCTACTCTTACAAGGGTGGCGGGATGGAAAAATTTGTTTTCTCTGCCAAACTCTGCCATTTTCCGCCATTCCGGGTTGCCGGGCGCAGGCCAGGTGGTTAACAAGAGGTACCGGGTAAGGTCTGACTAAGTATTCAGGGATTATGTTAAGGATGCGCTACCGGACTTGGCAAGAGGGAAGTGTCACGGCTCTGTCTTAATGCGATAGCCTCGCCAGCGGCACACAACATATAGTATCCCGTGCCGGGAGCGGGTATAATAATCGCCAATTTACATCCTTGCTTCGTAGGCGATGGGGGATAGGCTCGCCCTATTCCGCCCGATGAAGGAGGCCCGTCACGACTACTTCGAAGCTGCCGATAGGCCGAAGGGTTGCCGCCAGCGATGACCTTGAAGTATCGGCCTACTTGGAAATTGCCAGCGGGGCCGAGGCCGAGTCGCCCGGTTCGGGAAGACAGGTCAACGAGGGTGTCGTTGTTATTGATTTCGGCTCCCAGTATAGCCACCTGATTGCCCGCCGTGTGCGGGAACTGAAGGTCTACTCGGAGATTGCCAATCCGGCGGACCCGTGGGAGAAGATTGAGCGGATAAATCCGAAGGGAATTATCCTGTCCGGCGGGCCGGCGAGCGTCTACGAAGAGGGCGCGCCTCGCATTCCCGACTGGGTGTTCGAGCGTCGTCTGCCCGTTCTGGGCATCTGCTATGGGATGCAGGCGTTGGTGCACCAGTTGGGCGGGGCGGTTGCCCGGGGGACGAAGCAGGAGTTCGGCCATGCAGTCCTCCACCAGGACAGTCCGTCAGCGGGGTGGGGCTTGCCGGGCGGACGGCCTCCGTTGTTTCATGAGATGCCGCCCTCGTTCCAGGTGTGGATGAGCCATGGCGACCGGGTGGAATCGTTGCCTCCGGGTTTCTCCAGTCTGGCCTTCACTGAAAACTCGCCGGTGGCTGCCATCGGAAACGGCCAGAATATGTTCGGCCTGCAATTTCACCCGGAGGTGAACCACACGCCTCTTGGCAGCGACATCCTCGAAAATTTCCTGTTCCGAATCTGCGAATGCGACGGCTCGTGGACTCCCGGCAACGTGGCTTCCGACGCCATCAGCCGCATCCGCCAGCAAGTGGGCGATGGGCGGGTGATCTGCGCGCTTTCGGGCGGGGTTGACTCGGCGGTGACTGCCGCCCTGCTGCATCGGGCCATCGGAGACCAGCTCACGTGCATCTTCGTCAACAACGGCCTGCTGCGACTCGAGGAAGCGGAGCGGGTGCAGGCAACATTCAGGCGTGGCATGGGGCTGAACCTGGAGTATGCAGACGCATCGGAACGGTTTGTCTCACGGTTGGCAGGAGTCACTGACCCGGAGACCAAGCGCAAGGTCATTGGTGAGGAGTTCATCCGGGTTTTCGAGGAAGCGGCTTCCGGGCTGGGCGAGACCGAGTTCCTGGCGCAGGGAACCCTGTATCCCGACGTCATCGAAAGCGAAGCGTCCCCGTCGTCGGGGTCCGGTCTCTCCGCCCGGATCAAGACGCATCACAACGTTGGCGGGCTGCCGGAGAACATGAAGCTGCAACTGGTGGAACCGCTGCGCTACCTGTTCAAGGACGAAGTGCGCGATGTTGGCTTGGAGCTGGGCCTGCCGCCGGATATGGTGTACCGGCAGCCATTTCCGGGGCCAGGTCTCGCCATCCGGGTAATTGGCGAGGTCACACAGGAAAAGCTGGAAATGCTGCGGGCCTGCGACTGGATCGTGATTGACGAGATAAAGGGCGCGGATTTGTACAACAGCGTGTGGCAGAGCTTCGCTGTTTTGAGCGACAGCCGCACCGTCGGCGTGCAGGGGGACTATCGCACCTACGGCTACGTCTGCGCACTTCGTTGCGTGACCAGCGAGGACGCCATGACCGCCGACTGGGTGCGACTGCCCTACGAAGTGCTGGCCAGGATCTCCAACCGGATTGTAAACGAAGTGCCCGGCGTCAACCGTGTGGTGTACGACATCACCAGCAAGCCGCCGGGAACCATCGAATGGGAATAGCGCCGATGGTAAAGCAACTGTGAATGTTCTAATTGTGGGAAACGGAGCCCGTGAACACGCCTTGGCCTGGCGCGTCAACCGGAGCCCGTCGCTTACACATCTGTGGGTCGCGCCCGGCAACTACGGCACGGGCAGCATTGCCAGCAACCTGAACACTGGCAGCAGCATTGACGACCTGACCGCTGCGGCCAGGAGAGTTTCCGCTGACTTGGTGGTGGTGGGCCCGGAAGCGCCGCTGGCCGACGGACTGGCCGATGCGCTTGCCGCTATGGGCATTCCGGTTTTCGGTCCAACCCAGGCCGCAGCCCGGCTTGAGTCCAGCAAGAGCTTCGCGCGAGAGGTGATTCGGGAAGCGGGCGCGCCCAACCCTGACTTCGCGGTGTTCTGCGAGGAGTCGGAGGCGCTGGAGTTTCTTCGCAGCAATTCCGGGCCCCGGGTGGTCAAGGCCGACGGGCTGGCAGCAGGGAAGGGAGTCACAGTTTGCCACGACGAAAGCGAGGCGGCGATGGCGGTTCGGGCCGCTATGTCGGGCCGGGCCTTTGGCGAAGCGGGGGCTAGGGTGCTGCTGGAAGAACGCCTGGAAGGGCGGGAAGTAAGCGTGTTCGCCCTGTGCGACGGTGAGCATATTTCGCCACTGGTAGCGGCCTGCGATTACAAGCGGCTGAACGACGGCGACCAGGGGCCCAACACCGGCGGCATGGGCAGCTTCTCGCCGCCTGGGTTCTGGACGCCGGAACTGTGCGCGGAGGTGGAGCGGACCATAATGCGCCCCGTGGTCACAACCATGGCAGAGAAGGGAACGCCCTACCGGGGTGTGCTGTATGCAGGGCTGATGCTGACTGCTGACGGCCCTAAAGTGCTGGAATTCAACTGCCGCTTCGGAGACCCGGAGACGCAGACACTGATGCCGCGCCTTGTGTCCGACCCGCTGGAACTCATGTTGGCTTGCCATGAAGGCAAACTGGACCGGGTAGATATGCAGTGGAACGACCGGCAGTACGTGGGAGTGGTGATGGCATCTGGCGGCTACCCCGACAACTACGACACCGGATTCGAGATAGCCGGGCTGGAGGAAAGGGACGTGGATACCGCCGAAGGGCCGGTTTTTTCCGCGGGGGTAGCGGCCGGGCCATCGGGTCGCCCGGTTACCTCAGGAGGTCGCGTTCTCACCGTGGTCGGCGGCGGCGGCTCAATTGAGGAGGCGCGAGAGCGAGCCTATGACAAGGTGATGGAAATCTCATTTCAGGGAGCGCACTGGCGCAAGGATATTGGGCTGACTGCATGACAGGCACGAACCCTGCTTCTCAGCTCACGCCGACTGCCCTTCGCCGTCTCTACGACGAAGCGTGTGGGGCCGGAGCATTGGATGCGTACCGCAGGCGGCGCTGGAGCCGGGCCGCTGAATTCTCGAGTTGGCTGGAACAGGACGCACTCGCCGTCCTCAGCGCCGAGCAGGCCCTCCGGCTGTACCGGGCATCGGGAGGACGGGATACCTCCGCTTTCTCCGCCATTCCTATAGAAGAATTGAGAGACAGCCTGGACTTCCTTTTGTATGATACTATCAAGCTGGAAGGGCGCTTCGACGAATGCGCATCAGCCGATGGAGCTTACAAGCTGCCCGGGGCCGGCGGGGAGTTTGTGTCATGGCTCCTGTGCCTTCGCAACCCGACGCTGTTCTGTGTCTGGAATGCCAATGCGGAGCGTATGTTGCGACGGGCAGGAACCTTTCCTGGAAGTATGAGGCAGGGGCCGGTGGGCATACGCTACCTCGATATGCTTGAATCGCTGGGACGGTTAGGGGCGCAGACCGGCCTTCCGGACTTCATCGCCGTAGACGAGGCGGCGTGGCTGTCAGGCAGAGCTACTCGGCGGAAATCCATTTAGACGCAACAACCAGGAATAGCCGGAGCAGAAAAATGGCTTGGCGAGACTCTCTTGAACAACTCAAGGCCGAACTGACCCAGGCCCGCGCCAACCGAATGGAGCGGCTCGAAGCCTATGACCAGGAAGTGGCTGCCGAGCGGGAGGAGCTTCTGTCTCGTCATGATTCTCTGAATGTCACAGCGCTAGTCCTGGAAATGAACGAAGTATTGCTGGACGGACAGGGGGAAGTGGAAACCACGGTAGAGTGGGAGACCGGCGAAGAAGAGGAAGAACCGATTTACGACGATGAAACCGCCGACGTCATCTCGACCGCGCTGAGCTGGGACGAAGGTGAGGAGCTTGAGGTCGTTGTCGAATTGGCGATGCTGGACGAGGGCGTTTCCCTGATGGTAAATGGAGTCCAGATACGGCAGGATCGCAATGCGCTTGAACGGGCGCTGATTGACGCCTTCCGGGAGCAGTTGCAATTGTAATCGCGTGTTATCATAGAAGGCGTTGCGCCTTTCGCCGCCCGTGGATTCGGTGGCAGTGGCGCGAAGAGTGTCTGAGAGCATGACCATGGGATTTAAGGAGAGGTAAAGTGCCGCTGGTAGGGGTAGTAATGGGCAGCGCGTCTGACGAGCCGGTGGTGAAGGATACCGTCAGCACGCTGGAACAACTGGGTATAGACTACGAGGTGCGGGTGATGTCGGCGCACCGAACGCCGGAGCGTGTGGCCGAATATGCACAGGAGGCACGGGATCGAGGCATACAGGTCCTGATCGCCGCCGCGGGAGGCTCTGCGGCCCTGGGGGGGGCGCTGGCGGCATGGTCCACCCTCCCGGTCATCGGCATACCGCTGGCTTCCAGCGAACTGAAAGGCATAGACGCCCTGATGTCCACGGCGCAGATGCCGCCCGGAATTCCTGTGGCTGCCATGGCGGTTGGTTCCTGGGGCGCGCGCAACGCCGCTTTCTTTGCCGCCCAAATCCTGGGGCTCCAACACCCCGAAATCAGGCAGGCGTATGACGACTACCGGCGCCAGCTCCGCGAACGATAGACCTCTGCTCAATAAAGCAGAACGGCGGACTCCCGCCTTCCTAACCGACTTCGATGACACCGCCGCAGTGCAGAACGTGGCGGAATTGTTGCTCAACCGGTTCGGCGCGTCCAACTGGACAGATGTGCGCCAAGCCTTCCGGGACGGCAAGATGTCTCTGAAGGAGTACCAGGAAATCACATTCCGGGAAATACAGGCGGACCGCCCGGCGATGCAGCACTATGTCCGTGAGCACGCCACTTTGCGCCCCTGGTTTCCTGAGCTACGCCGGTTCTGCCTCAGCAAGGGCATCCCGCTGGCGGTGGTGAGCCAAGGGCTGGACTTCTATATTTCGGCCCTGCTGGAACGGGACGGCTTCGGCGACGTTCCGATATATGCCGTGGATACGAGCTTTCAGGACGGCCGTATATCGTACCACTATAACCACACCTATCCCGGCAGGGAAGCGCAAGGCAATTCCAAGGCTTTCGTGGTCGAGGGATTTCAGCGGCAAGGCTACTATGTCGTCTACGCTGGAGATGGGGTGTCGGACCTGGAGGCTTCCCGGCAGGCTGACCTGGTGTTTGCCCACCGCACGCTGGCCCGCTTTTGCGATGATGAGGGGATTTCGTATCAGCCGTTCCAGGACTTCAGGTCAATTCTGCTGGCGTTGCGGGAACTGCATTTGAACTTGAACGGCGCCAGACCCGCCTGACCCACTACCTCGATATACGGTGCAAAGGCAGTGATAGACCGATATTCCCGCCCCGCCATGAAGCGGGTATGGGCCGACGACAACAAGTACGAGAAATGGCTGGCCGTTGAGTTGGCGGTCTGCGAAGCCTGGTGTGAAGAGGGAGTCATTCCCGAAGACGACATGACCCGCCTTCGGGCCGCAAAGTACGACTCCCAGCGCATGGAAGAGATATTTCAGACTACCCGCCATGACGTTACCGCTTTTATCTCGTCCATCACGGAATCCATGGGGCCCGAAGGCCGCTGGCTGCACTTGGGCCTGACTTCCAACGATATGCTGGACACCGGGCTTGACTTGCAAGTAGGCGAAGCCGGTGAGTTGTTGCTTCGCGAGCTTGACCAGGCCATCGCGTCCCTGCGGGAACAGTCACTGAAACACAAAGACACCCTCATGATGGGCCGCACTCACGGGGTTCACGCCGAGCCAATGACCCTGGGCCTGAAGCTGGCTCTCTGGTGGGACGAGTTGACCAGGCAGCGGGAGCGATTGGTAGCGGCGCTGGAGACAATGCGGGTGGGTATGGTTTCCGGGGCAGTGGGCACTCACGCAACCGTGCCTCCGTCGGTGGAGGAGCGCGTCTGTCGGCATCTCGGGCTCAAGGTAGCCGGTATTACCAACCAAATCATCCAACGGGACCGGCACGCCCACTTCGTTACGACACTGGCGCTTATCGGCGCATCACTGGAGAAGTTCGCCACTGAGATTCGCTCGTTGCAGCGCACGGAAATCCGCGAGCTCGAAGAACCTTTCGGACAAGGGCAAACAGGATCGTCTTCCATGCCTCATAAGCGCAACCCGGAACTGGCGGAGCGCATCTGCGGTCTGGCCCGGCTGCTGAGGGGAAACGCGCAGACTGCGATGGAAAACGTAGCGCTGTGGGGTGAGCGCGACATCAGCCACTCCTCGGCGGAGCGCATCATCCTGCCTGATTCCTGTCTGGCCTTGGACTACATCCTGAGCATCTTCACCCGTATCGTAGAAGGGTTGGGGGTTTTTCCCGAGCGGATGTATGCCAATATCGAGAGCAGTAGAGGGTTGGTATTCAGTCAACGGGCCTTGCTGGAATTGGTAGACAAGGGCCTGTCCCGCGAAGATGCCTACAAAATCGTCCAGACCAACGCCATGCGCTGCTGGGCTGAAATAAACCTGCCGGACGGCTGCGATTTCCGGGACCTGCTGAAATCCGACAGCACTGTCGGGGCGTATCTGTCAGCGTCGGAAATGGAGAGCCTCTTCGATTACACCTACTACACCCGCTACGTTGACGCCACCTTCCAGCGCTTGGGGCTGCTGCCTACTCCGGTGGGCAGCCCAGCATAACGGCGCCCGAAACCGGCATCCCCGATTAGTGATGAATGCCGATACAGAGAGGACAGGAAATGATCATTGAGACGCCATTGCCCGGAAGGATGCACCGAGGCAAGGTGAGAGACACCTATGACCTGGGTGGAGGCCGCCTGCTAATGGTGGCTACCGATCGCATATCGGCCTTCGACGTGGTGCTGCCAGGGGGCATTCCCGGCAAGGGTCAGGTCTTGAACCGCATATCCGGTTTCTGGTTCGACAAGACCAGCCATATCGTTCCCAACCACTTGATTTGCCTGGCTGACTCGCCGGATGCGGGGCAGTATCTCGGCGGCTTGAGCGAGCCACTTCCGGCAGAGGTGGCGACTCAGGCGATGGTAGTGAGGAGAGCACAACGTATTGACATCGAGTGCATCGTGCGCGGTTACATCACCGGCTCCGCCTGGTCGGAGTATCGCCGCCAGGGCACGGTACAGGGTATGGAAATGCCGGAGGGACTGGTGGAAGGCCAGACTTTCCCTGAACCACTGTTCACGCCGACCACCAAGGCCGAGGAAGGCCACGACGAGAATATGTCGGCCCAGGAGGTGGTGGATATGGTTGGCCCCGACATGGCCGCCAAGCTGGAGGCGACCAGCAAGGCCGTCTACTCTTTCGCCCAAGGCTACGCTCTGGAGAGAGGCATCATCCTGGCTGACACCAAGATGGAGTTCGGTATCCTTGACGACGAGTTGATACTGATTGACGAATTGCTGACTCCCGACTCCAGCCGCTTCTGGGATGCAGAGGGATACAACCCCGGCCGCTCGCAACCCAACTTCGACAAGCAGTTCGTCCGAGACTGGCTGGATGCCCAGGGATGGAACCATGAGCCGCCTGCGCCGGAACTTCCGGACGATGTGGCAGAGCGGACCACTCAAAGATACCGGGAGGCCTATGTCCGGCTGACCGGGGAAAACCTTTAGCTGTTTGTGATACCCATCAATCCAGCGGAGATACCCATTGCCCGAATCAAGACACCGCCGGAACCGCAGGCCCCGCAACCTTGAAATCCCGCGCACTACGCAGCGCGGCGGGACCAACAAGCTGATCCTGGTGGGATCCATCATCATCGCAGTGCTGGTAATCGGCAGCTTTGCGGCGGTGCCGATTTTCCAGAGCATCGGCGGCCCGCAGGCAGTGGATTTGGGGACAGCAGCGGCCTACGTGGAAGGCGTGGGTCAAAACCAGGAAGTAATGGCGACGAAGAACCACGTCCAAGATGGCACTATCGTAGCTTATAACAGCGTCCCCGCCACCTCTGGCGACCACTATTTCTCGCCTCAGCCCTGCGGCTTCTACCAAGGGGAAGTGCCGGATGAGAGAGTGGTGCACAACCTGGAGCATGGAAACATCGTAATCAGCTACAACCTTCCCGATGCTGCTGACGTTGATGCCCTTGAGAATGTGTACAACGATCTGGGCGGCTGGAAAGACCATTACACCGTTGTCCGCTCCTACTCTAGGATAGCGCCTGGTCAGGTGGCCCTATCGGCATGGGGGGTTCTGGACATCATGGATGGGGTGGATCAGAACCGCATCGAGCGATTCTATGAGCACTATGTGGGGCGGCTGGGACCCGAGGGGGCGATCTCCTGTCGCGGCGCGCAACAGAGTATGCCCGGTGGCTGAACCATAATGGCGTATCTGGCGAAAATATATGTCACCCTCAAGCCCTCCGTCAGCGACCCGGCGGGCCAGACTGTGCTGGCCGCCCTGCGCAGGATGGGGCACGACTGCGCCGAGGACGCCCGCATAGGCAAATATCTCGAACTCCGCGTCGGCGGTGACTCTGCCGACTCGGCAGCCGACTCGGTTGACCGAATGTGCCGCGAACTTCTGTCCAACCCGGTAATCGAAGACTACCGTTTTGAGCTTCTGGAAATCGCCGCATCATGACTCCGTAAAAGACGCACCAACGACATTGCTCTGGAGGGAACGGCTATGACCTACGTATACGCCGGAGCCGAGACCAGCGGGCTTTATCGCCTGGCCCCCGGCCGGGAAGACTGGGAAGAACTGACCAACGGCCTGCCCGAATCGCCTTCGGTCTGCGGCATTGCCATCCACCCGGCGAACCCGGAAGTAGTCTTTGCCGGAACCCAGAACGGCCCCTACCGCAGCCTGGACCGCGGCGATACCTGGGAGCGGATGGACTATCCGGCCATCGCTCCGCCGGTCTGGACGTTCATGTTCCGGCCCGGGGACCCCAGCGTGATGTATCTGGGCACTGCCCCAGGCGAGATATACCGCAGCGTTAACAGCGGGGAGTCATGGCGTCGGCTGGACGCGGCCACCATGGGTTCCAACGAAGTGAGTATGTCCTTCCCCACTCGCGTCATCGCGCTGGCCGCCGACCCCAACTTCCCCGACGAGATTTACGCCGCGCTGGAAGTGGCCGGGGTGATTCGCAGTTCCGACGGGGGAGACACTTGGGAGGAAATCACCGGCATTCTGGCCCCCAGCGAGGATACGCTGGACTTGCATGGCATCCAGTGCGCCGCGGCCCTGCCGCACGTGGTGTTCATCACCACCCGGCAAGGTCCGTTCATAGGCCCGGACCGGGGTTCGGAGTGGATTCCCGTAGAGTTCGGACAGTTCTCCGAGATCACCTATACCCGAGACCTGAAGGCGGCTCCTCACGACCCCAATATGCTCTACGTATCCATAGGGGCGGCGGCCCGTAGCCGGACGGGAGCGCTTTACCGCAGCCGCGACCTGTTCAAGACCTTCGAGCGAGTGGACCGGGGCATAACCGCCGACTCGACGATGATGTCGGTGTCCATAGACTCCCGCGCTCCATCCAACATCGCCTGCGCCGCCCGCGACGGGCAAGTCTTCCGAACCGCCGACGACGGCGCGACCTGGAGTAGCCACCCGCTGCCGGACAAGGCCCTGGAAGTCCGCGCCATCGCCGCAGGGTAGGAAAGCAGTTGAGGGAAACTACGGAATCGTAGGGGGGGCCCCGAGTGGCCCCCCAAAATATATATTTAAGCAGATGAAAATAAAAAGTTATTAAAAAATAACACCCCCCCGCTCGGGAA
>VXOI01000191.1:16238-17362 GCA_009840175.1 Chloroflexota bacterium
CCCCCCCCCCCCCCCCCCCCCCCCGCGCCCCCCCGCGCCCGCCCCGCCGGTCGTGCTCTCTCTCCGCCACACCTCCTTCTGGGGGGCGCCCCCCCCCCCCCCCCCCCTACTGTATATTGTCAGGCAGATGCAGATACTCGTTGAGAATGACTACGACCGCGCCGAGGGGGACAAAGGCGCTCCCCTGCTGGAACTGCAGGGCATTACCAAAGCGTTTCCGGGCGTAGTAGCCAACGACGGCATAGACTTGGTGGTTCGACGGGGCGAGGTTCACGCCGTCCTGGGCGAAAACGGTTCCGGCAAAAGCACGCTGATGAAGGTCATCTACGGATACCACGCCCAAGATGCCGGCACGGTGTCCATTTCCGGTCTGCCCGTGCGCCCCGGTTCGCCTGCTGACGCGCGAGGCTTGGGCGTCGGCATGGTGTTTCAGGACTTCTCACTGATTCCCGCGCTGTCGGTGGCGGAAAATGTGGCGCTGTTTCTGCCTGGGCAGGGGCGGATGCTTCGTCGACGGGAACTGGTGCGGCGGATCGAGCGATTCGCTGACGAATACGGTCTTGAGATTGATCCCCGACGAAGGGTTGAAGACCTGTCTCTAGGGGAACGCCAGCGGGTGGAGCTAATCAAGTTGCTGCTGGCCGAGGCGCAACTGCTGATTTTCGACGAACCGACCAGCGTGCTTGCGCTTCACGAGGTTGACGCACTCTTCCGTGTCTTCGCTACCCTGAAGGAAAACGGCTATTCCATCCTGTTTATTACTCACAAGGTGCGTGAGGCTCTGGCAGTGGCCGATAACGTAACTGTCCTGCGCCGGGGGCGTGTGGAGGTGAGCGCGCCACGCAGAGATTTCGATGCTGAAAGCCTGGTCTCTGCAATGGTGGGCGCAGACGCATCCGAGCGCATTCATAAAGAGGAACCGTCGCGGGTTATCGGGGAGGCTGCACTGGAATTCCGGGGTGTAAGCACGGGCCGCCAGTTCGGCTATGGCAGCCTTGACAAGGTGAGCTTCGTTGTTCGTCAGGGCGAAGTCCTGGGGGTAGCCGGGGTGGCGGGCAACGGACAGCGAGCGCTGGGAGAGACGCTGCTGGGGCTGGAACCCGTGCAGTCGGGCAGCATACTGC
>VXOI01000079.1 GCA_009840175.1 Chloroflexota bacterium
ATGCCCATGGCGGCATTTCGCATAGACGGAGCCTCCAAGCGCGGTGTTCCCCCTGCCAACATTCCTCCGGTCGTGAATGGGTTCGACGAGAACGCCGTGGAAGCGGCCTTGCAGATAAAGGACGCCCAGGAAGCCACGGTTACGGTTATATCTACGGGCGCCGAATTCGCTTTGGATGTAATGAAGAAGCCGCTTTCCATGGGCGCCGACGAGTTGGTGCTGTTGCAGGACGATGCCTTTGACAACACCATTGACAGCTTCCGGACTGCTCAGTTGCTGGCTGCCGCAATCCGCAAGCTGGACGGTTTCGATCTCATTATCTGCGGACGCCAGGCTTCCGATTGGGACAACGCGCAGGTCCCGCTGGGCGTAGCTGAAATTCTGGGTGTTTCCTGCGTCTCCCTGGGCAAGAAGGTGGATGTGGTTGATGGTAAGGCCGTCGTCGAGCGCATCGTGCCGGACGGCTATCAGGTGGTGGAGGCCTCGCTTCCCGCACTGGTCACCGTAAGCAACGAGCTGGGGCAGCCGCGTTACCCCACCCTGCGGGGCATCATGGCCGCCACCCGAAAGCGCCCCACCGTCTGGAGCAAGGCCGATCTGGACCTGGACGAGTCCCAGTCTGAAGCGCGCGTGACCCTGCGACAGCTCTTCATTCCGGTCAGCGACCAGGAATGCGAGATTATTGAGGGCGAAGACGCCGCTGATTCAGGCCGTATGCTGGCTCTCAAGCTGCGGGAAGCCAAGATAATCTAAACGGCGCCCGCCCCTCTCCCGTTGGGAGAAGGGCGGCGCCCTCTTCAACCTGCTGACACGTCAATCTGGAGGCTGCAATGGCTGACGCCGCCGGGGTACTGGTAATCGGGCAAACGTCGGGCGTAGGGCTGGACTCTACCGCCGCCGAGCTGCTGGCCGCAGGCCGCAACTTGGCCTCAGCCCTCGGCGAGGAACTGTCCATCGGACTTTTGGGGGACGCCCTCGACGGGCCGGCGCAACAGGCCATCGCGCATGGGGCTGACCGGGTTTACGCCGTCAGTCATCCGTTGCTGTCTGAATACCAGCCTGACCTGTACTTGGCCGCCATGGATGCCCTGTGCCGCAACGTTAGTCCGAAGGTCGTGCTGATTTCCCGCACCGCAGAGGGACGCGAAGTGGCCCCCCGACTTGCTTTTCGTCTGGGTGTCGGCCTCGCCCAGGACTGCCTGGAAGTTTCCGTTGACGAGTCCACCGGCAGCCTGCTGGCCAACCGCCCGGTGTACGGCGGCAACGCCGTGGCCGTCGTCAGTTGCGAGCGCACCCCGCAGATTGCCGCCATCCGGCCCAAGGCTTACGAGCCGACGGACGTTGACAGTTCCCGCCAAGGCCAGATTGTTTCCTTTCCCGTGGAACTGGACCCCTCGCAGGCCCGTACCCGCGTGGTGGAAACGGTGCGCGAAGAGTCCGAGGGAGTGAAGCTGGAGGAAGCGCGCGTGGTGGTGTCGGGAGGCCGCGGCCTCGGCGGCCCGGAGCCTTTTTCCGGTCTGGAAGAGCTGGCCAAGCTGCTGGGCGGCGCGGTTGGAGCTTCCCGCGCCGCTGTGGACTCCGGGTGGGTCCCGTCGTCCTATCAGGTGGGATTGACAGGCAAGGCCATCACCCCCGAACTCTACATCACAGTCGCCATTTCCGGGGCCAGCCAGCACATGGCTGGCTGCTCGGGCGCCAAGTGCATCGTAGCCATCAACAAGGATGCAGATGCCAACATCTTCAAGGACGCCCGCTACGGAGTGGTTGGCGATTGGGAACGGGTGCTGCCCGCCCTGACCGAGGCCGTCCGCGAACTGGTTGACGACTAACCAAATGACTTACAATTCCCTCTCCCGCTGGGAGAGGGAGAGGGTGAGGGCCTCCCCTCGACCCTACTCTAATATCACGTTGTCAATCAACCGCACTGATCCCAAGTGCGCCGCCACCGACAGCATCCCCCCCGGTGAGGCCAGGGCAAGCTCCTCCAGCGTTTCCGGGTCTGCCAGACTCACGTAGTCAACGCTGCGGACCAGCGGCTCTGAATCCAGTTGCAGTTGTGCAGTGCTGACAATCGCCGTGGCATCAGTTTCTCCTCCATACCATATCCCCAACCCGGCGGACAGTGCGCGATATACCACTGCGGCTGCCTGCCTCTGTTCCGGGTTGAGGCGCACGTTGCGGCTGCTCATTGCCAGACCATCTGCTTCGCGCACCGTGGGCAGCACTACGACTTCGATACCCATGTCCAGGTCACGGGCCAGCTTGCGAACCACTACCGTTTGCTGCCCGTCCTTCTGACCGAAGTAGGCCCGCTCCGGCTGAACGACGCCGAACAGCTTGGCTACCACCGTTGCCACGCCGCGAAAGTGGCCGGGCCGGGCCGCTCCCTCCAGCCGGTCGGCTATCGGCCCCACGTCCACCCAGGTGTGGAACCCCGGAGGATAGACTTCGGCCACGTCCGGTACAAATACCAGGTCAACGCCGCGCTGCCGCAGCATCTCCAGGTCTAGTTCCAAGTCGCGGGGATACTCGGCGAAGTCTTCTCCTTCCGCGAACTGAGTCGGGTTGACGAATATGCTGACGGCGACGCTGGCGCAGTCGGCGCGGGCGCGGTCAACCAGCGACAGGTGCCCTTGGTGCAGCGCCCCCATGGTGGGAACCAGGCCCAAGGGCCGAGCGGCCTCTCGGCAGGCCCGACGCATCTCTTCTTTGGAGGCTATGACCCTCATGACGGCCTAACCCTCGCCAGGACAGGCCCGAAGCTCGGAAACGGACGGGATTCCGCCTAGTCCCGTTGCGAGGCGGACGGCCCGCAGGATGGCCTGAGCAGTTACCTCCACTGCCGCCGCTCCCAGAGATGTCAGGTCAAATTGAGCATCCGACTCGCCGGTTGCCATGGCAAACATCGTGTCGCCGTCGCGGATGGTGTGGCATGGCCGGATGGACATGGCCAACCCGTCGTGGCTGACGCGGGCCAGATAGTTGGCTTCCTCGCGGTTGAGCTTGGCGTCGGTGGCGACTACGCCGATGGTGGTGTTCACCGGCCCTGTGGGAGAAGCGGGAGGCGAACCATCGAGCAGAACGCCCACCGGATCATCGAATCTGCCATCCCCCCGTCGCGGCCCGGCCACGAGCTGGCCCGTCCGGTAGTCCCAAATCCCGCCGATGGAGTTGACCGCCACGACAGCGCCAACCGAAACGCCGTTGGGGAAGCGCATACTGGCCGAGCCAAGGCCGCCTTTGACAGCGCGCGGCGTTCCGCTAGTCTTGGCTACTGTTGCTCCAGTTCCCGCGCCTACTGTCCCTTCGGCCAGGACCTTCCCGGACGCGGCGGCGCAGGCGGCGCGGCCTTCCGAAGGGCCCGGCCGCACCTTCGAGTTGACCAAGCCCAGATCGTAGATGATTGCTGACGACACAATGGGCACGATGACCTCCGGCGAAACACGGAAGCCGACGCCCTGCTCCTCCAGCCAGGCCACCACTCCAGACGCGGCATCCAACCCGAAGGCGCTGCCCCCGCTCAACGACACGGCGAATAGCTGGTCCACTCGCCGCGCTGGTTGGAGCAGATCGGTCTCCCGCGTCCCCGGCGAGCCGCCGCGAACGTCCACTCCGCCCACGGCCCCGCTGCGGCATATCACGACGGTGCAGCCTGTGGCGTTGTCGAGGTCGGTGTAGTGCCCGGCTTCTATTCCAGGCACCGAAGTAATCGTGCTATTCAAATTGACTCCAGGTCTTGTCCGTCAACAAGCGGCGGGAACTGGTCACGCTGACTGGTCCCTGTAATTGGGGAACGGCGTCAATGCGACGATGACCAGCGCTAAAGCCGTTAGCACGCCAACGAAGACGTACATGGCGCCGTAGCCCCCCAAGTTGTCGATGATGGTGGCGGTCAAAATGTGGGCGCCAAAACCTACCGCCCCGTTGATGCCAAACACCAACCCGGCCACAGTACCCTCGTTGCCGCGGACCACGCTGTCCAGTATGGCAGCCAGCATTATTTGATGGAGCGCGAAGCTGAACAGTCCCAGCCCGGCCATAACCAGCGGCACCAGAATGCCGTCGCCGGCTGGAACAATCAGGAAAGGCAGAGCGGCCGCCAGGGCCAGACCCGGCACCAGTATCTGCTTGCGCCCCAGCTTGTCGGAAAGCTGGCCGAGAATCGGAGATGAAACCGCCCCCATTCCGGTCAACAGGGCCATGTGGAATCCGACCCAAAACTCAGTGTAGCCCAGTCCGCCCTCTTCCGGGGCATTCGCCAGGTAAAAGGGCGTCCAGTCGAACATGGCGTTGTTGGCCACGCCCCGCACGGATGCTGCCACCAGCAAGGCCAGCATCGCGGGATTGCCAAAAAGCCGCACGCCCTCCCTTCCCAGCGACCACAGAGTTCGCCTGTCTTCCGGAGATACTCCTTCGTCTCCCTCTCGGCCGAGGTCCTTCAGCGACCACCAGACGAAGAACGCTACTATTGCCGCAGGAATAGCATAAAGAAACAGAACATTCCGCCACAGCAGGAACGACAGCAACAGCCCGGCCAGCAACGGCCCCAGGGAGTTTCCAACCGTGGAGCCGAAGCTGTGGATTGATATTGCGAAGGCGCGTCTGTCGGTGAACCGGCGCGACAATGAGGCGATGGCAGGCAGATGCCACAGGGACCCGGGAATGGAAATAAGGCAGACGCCGAATATGAGCAGGGCGAGACTGGGCGAAAGCCCAATAATCACGAAGGCTATGACGTTCAGCACCATGCAGGCGGTGAGCATCATCCCCCACTCGTTCCTGAACCGGTCAACCAGCACGCCCGCGCCCATGCTGACCAGCCCGCTGCCGCTGACGCGGATGCCCAACAGTATCCCCGTCTGGAAGGTGGTGAGGCTGAAGGTCTTGGCGATTTCGGTGAGGAATACCGGGAAGCCCAGGTCGTACAGATGGGCCACGCCATGGCCGAAGGTTAAGGAGCCAAGGATGAATCCCCGGTTCTGCCTGTGCCCGCCCGATGCCTGTACCGCTTGAGCCATTGTCGCCTGCCCATTCAACTATGTGTACGCCATCGCCGAGAGGATGGCATACCGGCTGATTCTATTCCGGCGTCCGCTACGGCGCAACCCGGTTGCGGTGTCGGAAAGCCGACTTTCCTGTGCTATGCTACGCTGCGAATTGAACGGCCTACGGCGACCACGGAGGGAATGATGGCTTATTCAGGGTTAAGCCTGGAGGGAAAGGTTGCGCTGGTAACGGGTTCGGCCCGAGGCATTGGGGAAGCCCTCGCGGTCGGATTGGCTGAGGCGGGCGCGGATGTTGCCGTTTCCGATATGGCCTCGCGGTTGGAACTGGCGCGTGACACTCAGGCAAAGGTGGAGGCGCAGGGAGCCAGGAGCGCGACCTATGAGCTGGATGTTCTGGATATTGGCGGCATCCAGCCTGTGATTGAACGGATAGTCAGCGACTTCGGCAAGCTGGACATACTGGTCAACAACGCTGGCATCCGCATCCCCAAGCCTGCCCTCGAGGTTACCGAGGCTGACTGGGACGCCACCGTCGACACCAACCTCAAGGGGTTGTTCTTCTGCGCCCAGGCCGCAGTTCGTCCTATGATTGAGCAGGGCTGGGGGCGCATCATCAATATCGGTTCCCAGTTCTCTGCGGTTGGCTCTGCTGATCGCGCGCCTTACATCGCCAGCAAGCACGGCGTGGCCGGCTTGACCCGTTCCCTTGCCGCTGAATGGGCCCAGTATGCCGTTACGGTGAACGCCATCGGCCCCGGGCCTACGGAGACACCCGGTGTGCTGGCTGCCTATAATCGCACCCCGGAGGAGTTGCAGGCCGAATATGAAGGCCGGTTTCCCTTGGGCCGCCGTATGCAGCCTGAAGAACTGGTGGGAGCCGCCGTCTATCTGGCCAGCCCTTCCGCCGGGGCGACCACGGGTCACCTGCTACTGGTGGACGGCGGCTGGACCGCTTTATAACCCCAACGATTCCTTATCGGGGACGCCCTCACCCTCTCCCAAAGGGAGAGGGGACTTTACGCGGAGGATAAGTATGCCGTCAGAAGATTTGGAACGACGAATCCAAGTTCTCGAAGACATCGAGGCCATTAAGAAGCTGAAGCATAGCTACTGCGCCTATTGCGACGACCAGTATGACGCCGACGCGCTGGCAGACCTGTTCGTTGAGGATGCGGTATGGGATGGCAGGGAACGAGGGCGCAATGATGGCCGTGAGGCCATCCGGGCTTTCTTCAGGAACGCTCCGAACAGGCTGCCCTTCGCCATCCACATGGTGCTGAACCCGATCATCGAAGTGGACGGCGACCGGGCTACCGGGATCTGGTATCTGTTCCAGCCCTGCACCTACGCCGACAGCGACCAGGCTGTCTGGGGTTCCGCCCGGTATGACGAGGAATATGTCAAGGTGAACGGGGAATGGAAGTTCCAGAACCTCACGTTGACTTCCCACTTCTGGACGCCCTTCGACGGCAAGGGCTGGGTCGAGACGAAGTTCGCTTAGCGGGTCAGCTCAACTGCTGGAGCTGGGCGATAATCTCCTCGTTGTCGGGGCGGTCGTAGTACGAGTCGTAGCCGATATACTCCCAGCGGATGTTGCCCTGCTTGTCCACGACGAAAGTGGCAGGGGCGGCATAGCCGTTATGGTGCAGGTCGAATACGCCGTAAGCCTCGATGACGTCCGCTGAGGGGTTGGACAGGATCGGAAACTCCAGGCCCAGCGCCTCCACGGCATACTCTGCGCGAGTTAACTTGTCGGTACTGATGGCGATAATCTCGGCATCCAGGCCGGTTATGGTGCCGTAATCCTCCTGCAACTGGTCCAGTTGCCCGCGGCAGACGGGTCACCAGAAGCCGCGATAGAAAACCACAACCACGTTTCTGTTCCCCATGTAGGAGTCCAGGCTTACCGTCTCGCCGGAAGTGTCGGGCAGTTCGAACTTGGGGGCGGCCCTGAACTGGCCTGGGGTCGTACCAGCGGCAGTGGCAGCCGCGGCTTCGGGGGCCGTTGGCTGCGGCGCGTCCGTCGCTGGCTGGGCAGCCCCGCCGCAGGCCGCCAGCGCCAGCACAGCAAGGGACAGTGCGACCATGCTTCCGACACGTCCGAATACTCTGGGGAATAGAGTAAGCATCGAATTCTCCGGCGCTGGAGGTTCCTTTAACCCCGAAACTGCTTCAGCTCAACCTTTCCAGTTGTGCCAGGATTTCGCTATTGGGCGTCCGGTGTGAGGCCGACCCCCTGTGATGCCAGACAATGGAGCCATTCCGGTCAACAATAAAGACATTCGGATTGGCATAACCGGCCCCGGCGTTGTACACCCCGTACTCTTTGACCACTTCCGCCGGTTGGTCGTACAACACCGGGAACTCCAGACCCAAGGCTTCTACTGCGAAGCTGGCTTGTGAAAGGTCATCAACGCTGATGGCCAGGATCTCCGCGTTCAGGTCGGTGAACTTGCTGTACTCGCTTTGCAACTGCCCGAGCTGCGCACGGCAGTAAGTTCACCAGAATCCCCGGTAGAACACCACGACGACATTCTTGTGGCCTCGATACGACTCCAGGCTAATGGCAGTCCCATCCAATGCGCTGGGAAGAGAAAATAGAGGAGCGAGATTCGCGGGTGGCTCTGGTTCGGGGGTAGGCGTCGCCGTCGGCTCCGGTGTAGAAGTAGCCGCGGGCTCCAGCGTTGGTTCCGCTGTGGCCGTGGGTTCGGGCGTTGATGTAGGCACGGGCGTTGATACAGGCAATGGCACCGGTGTAGAAGTGGCCTGCAATGGGATCTCCGTGGGAGCAGAGAGCGGCGTGGTTGGCGGGACCTCCATAGGAGTGGGCTCCGGTTGAAGCTCGGCAGTAGCTGATGGCTGAGGGGTAGGTTCTTCCGTGGGCCATACAGCAGTTGGCGGAGGTACGGGAGTGTTGGTGGGAGCAAGGGTTGGAACTGCGGTCGTAGCAGTGGCTGCAACGGTCGCTGTCGAGGGAGTCAAAGTGGCGACAGGCGCCGTGGTAGGTTCGGTCTGAGCTACAGGCGTCAGGGTAGGTTCGGTCTGAACTGCGGTTGCCGGAGGCTGAGTAGCCTGGATCGTAACCGCTGGCTCAGAAGTCGCAGCTTCTTCGCCGCAAGCGACAACGGCGAATGCAGCGAAGAGCAACACAATCAGCCAGGAACCCTTCTTCATCAAAGACATTGACATACAAATAAGCACGGTTCGCGCAGGAGCAATTCTTAGGTTTTCTAATTGTAATACGCAGCTCAGTGGCCCGGCGGATTGTTTCCCGCTATGCCAAACAACGAACCGGCTGTCCGCTGTTGTAGGCCACCATGTCTGCGGCTATGGGGCCAAGTTCCAATACCGTTCCCTCCGGCTCTCCGCGAAGCTCGGAGTAAGCGCGATGAAGGTTCCCGGCGATGCGCTCCTTGTCGTGCCAGTGGTCGAAGCGTTCCAGGTCAATCAGCCGCGCCGCGTGCAAGGGAGACAACCCGGCGGCGAAGGCATCCTTTGCCCTGTCCTGAATGAACCGCAGGTAGGCTTCCATATTGTCAATCACTTCCGGCCCGCATACCGGGCCGTGGCCCGGGACGATGGTGTTGGCGCCGAACTGGCGCAGCCGCTCCAGGGCGACCAACGAGCCGGATATGGACCCCATTGCCACGAAGGGCGTGCCGCCATTAAAGGCAAGGTCGCCGGTGAAGAGCAGACGACGCTCCGGGAACCACACCACGACGTCGTTGGTGGTGTGGGCTGGTCCCATGTAGTGCAGTTCCATCCTGAGGTCGTCCACGTACAGGTCAAGCCGCTGCTGGAAGGTTATGAAGGGAGGAGCCAGCTCCAGGTCTCCCCACACCACGCCTGGAAAGAGCGGATGGAGGGTGTGCAGACCGGTGTCAATCACTGTTTGCCGGCAAAGCTCATGTCCGACGATGGAAGCACCGGGGAGAAGGTAGTTGCCGTGAGTGTGGTCGCCGTGATGGTGGGTGTTGACCAGAGTTAGAATGGGCAGGTCGGTGACGCCGCCGATGGCGCGCAAAAAAGCGCGAGTGCGGGCCTCGGTGAAGCAGGTGTCAATTACGGAAACCGCGTTGCTGCCGGTGATGAACCCGGTGTTGTTCAAGCCCCAACTGCCATCCAACTGGATATAGGCGTAGATACCGGGGCTGACCTCTTCGACGGTTGGCGTGGGAAGTTGGTCGGCGCCGTGGGCATGAGGCGAGTCGGTTTCCGGCGGCATGAAATCCTCCTCAAAACGAGTGTTCCCAATATACGGGCGCTGCTATGGCGGGTCAACCGCAGGGCAATCGCGTGGCAGCGTTCCGAATTAGGTGGTCAAGTTGTTTTCCACGTCTTGCGAGATAACGGTACTGGATTCCTGATTTCGCAGGAATTGTGGATGTCAGCAAAATCCGGTACATGATCCCTTCGACAGGCTCGAGGGGGAAATTGGCCACGGGTCAACCGTATATAGCAGTTGACCCGGTATGGATGTATGATTTCATTCGCGGATTCAGTTGAGCTTCTGGCCGCAATATCAGTTCCTGGAGAAGCGGACATTATGACTGCCATCGCCCCGTACGGTTCCTGGAAGTCGCCAGTCACCACCGATTTAATCGTATCAGGCGCAGTCGGACTGGGACAGGTCTCGTTGGATGGAAACGAGGTGTACTGGGTGGAGATGCGCCCCTCCGAAGGAGGGCGGATGGTCATCGTGCGCCGGGAAATAGACGGCACTATTACTGATGTAACACCCGAACCGTACAGCGCCCGCACCCGTGTTCATGAATACGGTGGGGGGGCCTTCCTGGTAGCCGATGGAACAGTGTTCTTCTCCAACTTTGCCGACCAGCGGATATACCGGCAAGAACCGGGATCAGAACCAAGGGCCATCACACTGGAAGCTGCGTTACGTTACGCCGATGGTGTGCTGGACGCCGCGCGTGGGCGAATCATCTGCGTCAGGGAAGATCACACCGGAGACAGGGAACCGGCCAACGCCATTGTGGCCGTGGATGCGGAAGGCGTCGCCCCGCAACAGGCGCTGTACAACGGATCCGATTTTTGCGCAGCTCCGCGCATTAGCCCCGACGGCAAGTCCCTGGCCTGGTTGGCCTGGAACCACCCAAATATGCCGTGGGATGGCACGAGGCTCCTTCTGGCCAATTTCGATTCGGAAGGTCGGCTGGGAGAGATACAGACGATAGCGGGAGGCCCTTCGGCAAGTTCAGGATGGGATGAGTCGGTGCTACAACCACTGTGGTCTCCGGCAGGCGAGCTGCACTTTGCATCAGACCGCAATGGCTGGTGGAACCTGTACCGCTGGCGCAATGGGAAGGTCCAGCCCGTTCTGGAAATGGACGCCGAGTTTGCCCGCCCGCAGTGGGTGTTCGATCCGGCGTCCTATGGATTCCTGGATGAGGGACGCATCGCTAGCAGCTACGTCGAACGGGGTGTGTGGAGTATCGGCATTATTGACGCCGGTACTGGCGTTCTGACGCGGTGGGACTTGCCCTATTCCGAGATGGGACGGGGCGAGTTGCGGGTTTCAGCCAACCGGGTAGTCTTTTCCGCAGGGGCTCCTGACAAGCCGATGTCGCTGATGTCTTTGGATGTGGCGACTGGGGTTGTAGAGACGCTGCAACAAGCCCATGAACTGGAGGTAGATGCGGCCTACCTGTCAGCACCGGAACCAGTGGAGTTTGAGACTACAGGCGGGAAGACGGCCCATGCCTTCTATTACCCGCCGCGCAACCCTGACTTTGCCGCGCCGGAGGGAGAGAGGCCGCCGCTGCTGGTGAAGAGCCACGGAGGGCCGACGGCAGCGGCGTCAACCGCGCTGGACCTGGGCATTCAGTTCTGGACCAGCCGGGGTTTCGGGGTAGTTGACGTAAACTATGGCGGCAGCACCGGCTATGGCACTGAGTACCGGAGGAGGCTCAACGGGACATGGGGCATAGTGGACGTGGACGACTGCGTTAACGCCGCCCGCTTCTTGGCAGCCAGAGGCGACGCAGACCCGGAACGGCTGGCAATAGACGGCGGCAGCGCGGGCGGGTATACCACCCTGGCAGCCCTGACCTTCCACGATGTGTTCAGGGCAGGAGCCAGCTACTACGGCGTAAGCGATCTGGAAGCGTTGGCCAAGGAAACGCACAAGTTCGAGTCGCGCTACCTAGACAGCCTGGTCGGGCAATACCCGGAGCACCAGGACCTGTACGTGGAGCGCTCGCCCATCCACCACACGCATCTGCTGTCATGCCCGTTGCTGCTGCTGCAAGGGCTGGAGGACGAAATCGTGCCGCCCAACCAGGCGGAGATGATGTTTGAGGCGGTGAAGTCCAAGGGCCTGCCCACAGCCTACGTGCCTTTCGAGGGGGAGCAACATGGCTTCCGCCGCTCGGAAAACATCAAACGGGCGCTGGAGGCGGAACTTTACTTCTACTCGCGAGTGTTCGGCTTCGAGCTGGCCGACGACGTGGAGCCGGTGAAAATTGAGAATCTGTCCGACTGACCGTGCAAAGGGAAAGAAGATTATGCGTGGGCAGTCCCGTCATTCGCGGCGATTCTGGCCTTGTGGTCGCGGCGACCGGCGCAGGTGCCGCACCAGCCGTAGAAGTCTATGCGCTGGCCGGTGAACTCGAATTCCGTGGAGTTTTCCAGTTGGGACTTGAGACGGGTGACTATGTCCTGCCCCGCGTTGGAGTCCACCACGCCACCGCAACCGACACAGACCAGGTTGGCGTGGGGAGACAAGTTCGCGTCGTACCTGGACTGCTTCTGGAAGGGCAGCGCACGCACGAATCCTGCCTGCTCCAGAGTTTCCAGGGTCGAATAAACCGTAGCCAGGGTCACATAGGGAAAGAATTCCTTAACCCGCTGGTAGATTTCCTTCACCGACGGGTGATCGCCGGAGTTGACTACGACCTCGGCGATAGCGAGTCGTTGCGGCGTCTGGCGGATGCCTAGTTCTTTCAGTCTTATTGCTAGCTGCTCTGGTGTTGTCAAAAAATTTCCTCATCGGCAGGCGATAGATTGAAGTAGGGGCGGGTTTCAAACCCGCCCCTACGGATAGACCTACCCGCGGGAGTAGGGAGATGGCCTAGAGGCGGCCGCCGAAGAACATGGGCTGCTGCTTGCGGTAAATCTGGATACGGTTGCGGCAGGACTCAACGGCAAAGAGGCGGTCCTGGTCGTCAACTTCGACGTAGCAGACGCCCCAGAAATCCTTCTCACGCTCGATGCCTTGAGCGATTTCGCGCTCCTGCCACATCTCCGCGTTGGCGTCCAGCTTGTCCTTGCCCCACTTGGAGATGGTGGCGTCGCCGGTGAGCGTGGATACCAGATCGCCGTCGGGATCATAAATGCGTACCTTCTCGTTGCCCCAGTCGGCGACGTAGACCAGGCCCTGGCTATCGGTATCAACGCTGGTGGGGCGCTGGAGGTCGCCCTTGCCGTACTGCGCCAGATACTGACCGTCGGCGGTGAACTTCTGGACGCGGTCGTTGCCCCAGTCGGCTATGAAGACGTTGCCGTCCTTATCTATGGAGATGCCCCAGGGCAGGTTGAGCTCGCCATCGCCGGAGCCGGTGCTTCCGAACTTGGCGACGAACTGGCCTTCGCCAGTAAACTTCTGCACCCGGTTGTTCTTGCTGTCCACAATGTACAAGTTATTGTCGGCATCGAAGGCCATGCCGGAGGGGCCGTCCAGCTCGCCGTCGCCGGTGCCCTTCGTGCCCCACTTGCCCAGCCATTCGCCGTCGGCGTCGAACATGGAGATGCGGTTGAGCCACTCGTCGGCGACGTAGACGTTGCCCTTGCTGTCGATAGCGACGGAAGTGGGCCAGATGAGGGAGCCGTCGTTTTCGTTTTCTTCCGTCTCGCCGGCGGTGTGAACGCCGCGGGCGAATTCGCCGACGTAATCTTCATCAACAGTGCAGATGGTAATGCGCTTGCCATCGGGCCGGTATTCGTAGGAGCGGTTGACGACGTACATGGTGTCGTCCTCGCCCAGGGCCACGGCGACGGGGTTGCGGAATCCGGGGCCGGAGAACTCCCCGCGCCCTATGGTGTGGCTGTACTGGAAGGTGATGCCGAGTGTCTGCGTTGCCATCGTTACCTCGCTTAATTCGAGTGTCGCCTAAATTGTCTGTTCCTTAGCGCTTCACCCCCACCCTGACCCTCCCCTTGAGGGGGAGGGAATAAATGGGAGGGATTGTAAGAGAATCTAGGCGGCGATGAAGTCCATCTGCTCGAAGGTCCCGCCGACGATGGGCTTGGCGTCGAGGCCGAGCCACTGTTCCAGCAGGGTGGAGTAGAGGCCGCGGAAGTCGTTGTTGAAGTGCAGGTCGCCCTCCAGCAGCTTGTCGGGAGCCAACGAGGGGTACTCGCCGTACAGTCCGCCCTTCACATGGTCGCCGACGACGAAGGCGACGCCGCCGGAGCCGTGGTCGGTACCGGAGCCGTTGTCATGGACACGGCGGCCGAACTCGGTGAACACCAGCAGCACCACGTTGTCGCTGGCCGACTTCTCGCTGATGTCCTGGTAGAAGTTGGAGACGGCGCGGGAGGTGTCGCGCCACAGTTGGGCGTGGGCGCTGAGTTCGCCTGCGTGGGTGTCGAAGCTGTTGTAGGGCGCAGTGGTGTAGAGGAACCGGGTGCCCAGATTGGCGAGGTGCACCATGGCGATGTTCCTCATGTACTGGGCCACCGAATCGTTGCCGTACTCCACCGTGGAGTCGTACATACCGGGAGCGGTTGCCAGGATGTCGGCGCCCTTGAGGGCGTCCATGCCAGTGTGGGACAGGTAGTCAACCACTGCGCCGCGCCCGACGGCGGGGGAGTACATCCGGGAGAAGATGTCCAACGCGTCGTCGCGCTCCTCTTCCTCGATGCCGGTCAGCACGCCGTAGGTCTCCAGGTTACCCACCGAGGCGACGGGAACCTGGGGAGCAGCCATGGAGCGGGGCAGGCCGCGCCCGAAGTTGACGCCGGTCAGCACGTTCTCGGCGCTGGGGTCTATGTCGCGGATGGCTCGGCCAATCCAGCCCTCAAGCCCGACCTTGTCTGGCTCGCAGGTGTGCCAGATGTCCATGGAGCGGAAGTGGGAGCGGTTGGGGTTGGGATAGCCGATGCCCTGGATAACGGCCACCTTGCCCTGGTCGTACAGGTCTTTCAGGGGACCCATGGCGGGGTTGAATCCCACGTAGTCGTTGAGGCGGAGAACCTGCTCGTCGGACACCCGCACTGTGGGGCGGTTGTCGGCGTAGAGCGGATCGCCGTAGGGGATCAGGGTATTTACAGCGTCATTGCCGCCCGATAGCTGCAAAACCACCAGAACGGGATCTTTCTTGGTTGAAGTCATTGTCTGGGCGCTCCTTTTGTCTGAATCAGGATTCGCCGGATTAAAAGATTTTCAGGATGTTTCTCAGGTTCTTGCGCCGTCTACTCGGCCGTCGTTCCGCCGTCTATGACCAGCTCCGCGCCGGTCACGAAGGACGACTCGTTGGACGCCAGGTAGATGACGCCATAGGCGATGTCCTCCGGGGTGCCGACCCGTTTCAGAGGCAGTCGGCGCATTCTCGCTTCCCAGCGGTCGGGGTCGGAAAAGGTGTCGCGGATCATTTCGGTGTCTATGGGCCCGGGGTGTACCGAGTTGCAGCGTATGCCTTCGGAGGCATACTGGATTGCCGTGGACTTGGTGAGCAGACGGACGGCGCCTTTAGTTGCAGTGTAGCTAGAGGAACCCTCAGGGCTGCCTACCAGCCCGGCGGTGGACGAGATATTGACAATAGAGCCGCCGCCAGCCTCGCGGATGGCGGGAATGGCGGCTTTGGTGCCAAGGAACACGCCCTTGGCATTGATGTCCATTATCCGGTCCCAGTCCTCCACCGTGGTGTCCTCGATGCCTTTGCGGATGAGGATGCCGGCGTTGTTTACCAGCGTGTCCAGATGGCCGTAGGCCGACACCGCGGTGGAAACGGCGGCGCTCCAGTCCTCTTCGCTGGTTACGTCGAGGTGAACGTAAGTGACGTCCAGCCCAGCTTCGGCCAACTCGGCCTCGACCTGTTTTCCGAGCTCATCGAGGATGTCGCCGATGACGACTTTCGCGCCTTCCTGGGCCATCATGCGGGCCTCAACGGCCCCTTGGCCTCTTGCGCCGCCGCTAATCAGGACTACCTTTCCGTCCAGTCTGCCCATATCAAATCCTTGCCGTTGGGATTGCTCTTTTTGTCTGAATCAGGATTTACCGGATTTAAGGATGGGCAGGATTCCCTATCCTGAAATCCTCTCATCCTGAGAATCCTGATTTAGACAATGGCCTGCTAGGCGAACTGGTACTCCTGGGTGGCGACGATGAGCTGGAGAGTCTGTCCTACACGGCGGCCATAGTCCTCGGTGCCGGCCTGTAGGGCGCCGCCCTTCTCGATGTGGTCCACCAGGTAGTCACGGGTTTCGTCAGGCAGTTGGTAAGAACCCATCATGTCGAGGCAGCGGTCAACGAAGGCCCGTGGCTCGGTTACCCCCTCGGCGCTCAGCCGCTCGATGATGGCGCGGATGCCGGGCAGGTTGGTGTTGCCCACCTGGTCGGCGGCGAAATTGATGCGCTCCACCAGAGTGCCGCTGTCAATCCACTCCGCGCCGGTGTGCCAGCCTTCCACCGTGGGCGGGTTCATCAGGTCCTGGCCCATGTAGCGGATTTCCATGGCGATGGGGTGCAGGCCGGGCTTGGGGTGGGTGAAGTCCTGCACCAGGCGCATGGTGCCGGCGACGGTTTCAGCCGGGCTCTTGACCTTGGCGAAGCGGGCGTTCTTGAAGAACTCCGAGTTGAACAGCGTCCGCAGCATGGCGGTCAGGTTGTAGTTGGACTCGAAGTAGGCATCCTCAAGCATCTTGATGGCTTCGGGGTCGCGGGGCGGAGTTTCCTGCCAGGCCGGCACCTGCGGCTCGTCGGCTACGAAGAAGTTGTACAGGTGTCGGGCGACGAAGCGGGCAGTGGCCGGCTGACGGGCGATGATGTTTATGATTTCCTCGCCGTTGAGGTTGCCGGTCTCGCCGAGGAAGGTTTTTTCGTCCTCGTCGTGGTCGGCGGGGTTGTAGACGAACTGGGAGGAGTAGCGGCCATAGGGATAGCGCGGGATGGCGTTGGTGATGGTCCAGCCGGTGAAGGCGCGGGCCGCTTCCTTGACGTCATCCTCCGAATAGTTGGCGTGGCCGTCCATGCCGACGCCCATGGAGAAGAGTTCCAGCAGCTCGCGGCCCCAGTTCTCGTTAATGGCGTCCTTGTGGCTCATGCAGTTGTCCAAGTAGAAGACCATGGCCGGGTCGCGGGACAACTCCAGGAGCAGGTTGCGCATACTGCCCATGCCCAGGGCGCGGAACATATCGAGCTGGTCCTGAATCTGGCGGCCATGCTCGCACTTGGAATTTCCAGTGCAGAAGATGCCGTGCCAGAACAGGGTCATCTTTTCCTGGAGCGGGCGCTTAGTGTTGATCATCCGGTAGGTGAGATACGCCTGGTTGACTTCCAGAGCGTTCATTTCCTTCCAGTCAACGAAGTAGCGCTCGAGGATATGACGGTCAATGTCGGGCTGTTCCAGGGGAGAGAGGAGTTCTTCGACGGTGGCTTCGTAGCCGTCGGCCGCCCGCCGCTCGATTTCCTCGTAGGTGGCGCCAAATCCGGCGCGGCGCATGAGGTGAGCCATAAGCTCGATATCTTGGTTGGCCATGAATGCCTCTCCTGCCTTGAAGTCTGGCCGGTTCAGGGTCCTGGGTGCAAAGCGTTGAAGGGTACATTGCCCCCTTTGTGGGCCTGATTATATTGATTCCTAAGTAAGATTGTCTATGCCTGCGGTCAAAACCGCAGGCATAGCTTTATCCTGAATTGAGAAATAGAGAATATAGTATTGGAAATATGCTATCTATTAAGGAGATTTGACAATATAAGATGATTAGATATAATTGCTGACTTATATATTATAGATATAATTCGTAACATACTTAATGGAGGTTTACCGCATCCGGGGAGATTGGAAGGAAAGGATTCACCCATCGGAGAGGAGTGTTGCGATGCGGGAATTCCTGTTGATGAGCCTGGCG
>VXOI01000234.1 GCA_009840175.1 Chloroflexota bacterium
GGCGTCATCCGCGGCCCCGGAGGCCCCCGCCACCTCGCCTTCGGCGGCCCCGCCAACCGCACTGTCTACACCACCCCCGGCCAGTCGGTGTACAGCTTCCGCGTGACCACGCCGGGAATCTAACTCCTGAGCTCAAACTGCCTGAATCGGGATTTGGGGGATTAGGGGATTAAAGGATGCTCAGGATAAGGCAAATCACAAAAATCTTCTAATCAAACAAATCACAGTTCAGACAAATGGTATCATTGGACTTAACCCGAAACAGCAATCAGGAGAGCAATCGTGACATCCAGCAACATTGTCGGTTCCGGCGACTATTCCTACGAAATGAACCCGGAGTGGGCCAAGCTCCCTGAAGGATGGGAAATGCCCACCGCCGCCGTCTACGGTGACTCTCAGGACCGGGTATACGCCTTCAACCGAGACCCTGAGCACCCCGTCTGCATCTTCGACAAGGATGGCAACTTCATCTCAGCCTGGGGCGCTGGGCTGATTACCTTCGCCCACTCCATCCTGCTGGACAACGACGACAACGTCTGGCTGGTGGACCGCAACACCCATGAAGTCCACAAGTACACTGGCGATGGACAACACATTATGACTATCGGTCAGAAGGGCGTCCGCTCCGACACCGGCGTTGACCCCGACGACTACAGCTCCACCGCCTTCCAGTCGGTCACCCACGGCGGCCCTCCCTTCAACATGCCCGCCGGCATCGCCCTGAACGACCAGGGGCAGATATTCATTGCCGACGGCTATGCCAACGCCCGCGTACACAAGTTCACTCCGCAGGGCGAACTGATCCAGTCATGGGGAGAACCCGGCGACGGCCCCGGACAGTTCCGGCTGCCCCACGGCATCTGGATTGACCGCCACGACCGCGTGCTGGTGGCCGACCGCGAGAACGACCGCGTGCAAGCCTTCACTCAGGACGGCGAGTACATCACCACCTGGCCCAGCAAGCTCATCGGCCCGGCCCTCTTCTACATAGACTCCGACGACGTCGTGTACATCCCTGAGCACAACGGGGGGCTGTTCAGCGTTCTGTCGCTGGAAGGCGAAATCATCACCCAGTGGGGGTCCGAGCTGCACCGCTCCTGCCACGGCGTCTGGGCCGACTCCAGCAAAGACCTCTACTTCGTGATGCCCGGCGAATGGGGACGCAGCCGCCGCGTAGTCAAGTTCCACCGCCGTTAACTGCCGCTTAGGCAGACTGCAAAGGGCGCGGGGACTTGCGGCCCCAACGCGCCCTTTGCTATCATAAATGCCTACCGTGGGGCTGTAGCTCACTTGGGAGAGCGCTTCAATGGCATTGAAGAGGTAGAGGGTTCGATCCCCTCCAGCTCCACCACCTTCCACCCAAGACCGGCGTGGACTTGAACTGCTTCCCAAAGCGCTCCTTGAGCAGCGGGAACTCACTGTCATATCCATGATTCCATCGACGACTGTACCTGAAACCGGCTGATCCACTGAGGAGATAGGCGTAGGTGTAGGCTTTGGAACGGGTATGTCGATGAGCAGCGGTGCCGCCGGCTCCTGCGCCACAGGCACAACCATTGGCGTCGGCGTAAGGCTGGCGGTATTGTCTATTGGCATTCTTTTGCTCACACGCTAAAGTACTATTGCCTGTCATTGTTGGTTTGTTTTGGGGAGATAGTTTTGCATGTTAGGATATTTATGCCCATTCTGGCCGGTTTTTCTTGATGAAATTGTCTTGCATGTTAGAGTATCTATGCCCATCCTCGCTGCTTCCCTTTGAGAGGATGGTCTTGCAGTCTCCCCCGACAGGAGCGGAAGCGTGAACACCGAATTCCGCCGGGTGGACCCTCCGAAGCCTTCCATCCCACGCGCCGAGTTGCCACCGGGCCCCCGGAGTTGCCGGTTATTGGGCAGGCGTTCCGCCTGCGTAGAGATTTCATCGGACTGTTGCGAGAAGCTTCAACCTACGGCGACATCAGCACCTTATCGGTGAACCCCGTAACCATCTGCCTCACCAACGCCCCCGAACTCAATCGAGAGGTCCTCGTCACTCATCACCAAACCGTTTCAAGGGGACAGACCTCCTCCCGTGTCTTTCGTTGGCTGCTGGGCAATGGAGTCGCCACTTGCGATTTCTCGGATCATGTGGCGCAGCGCCGTCTGTTGCAGCCCCAGTTCCACCGCCGGTACGTCGAAAACTACAGCCAGTCCATGACCGAAATAGCGGCTCGCCGGGCAGAAGTCTGGACTGACGGGATGACCCTGGACATAGAGCAGGAAATGCGTGAACTGGCTCTCCAGGTCATCGTCAAGATACTCTTCGGAACAGACCAGTCCGACATGGTAGGCCACCTTGGTAGAGCGTTTGCCGAGGCCAATGATTATATATACCTTCGCCTCACCCAGCCTCCCGCCCTTCGCGGTTACCTACACAACCTTCCGCTCCCCTCCTCGAGGCGATTCCAAAGAGCTAAAGCGTTCGTGGATGGGATTGTTTACCAGATGATTAGAGAGCGCCGAGAGTCGGACCAAACGTATGCCGACCTGCTTTGGTTGCTACTGCAGGCCAAATATGAGGGGGAGGAAGGTGAAGATGCCGCGAGAATGAGCGACGAGCAAGTGCGCGATGAGGTCGTCACCCTCTACTTTGCCGGCCACGATACGACTGCAGCGGCTCTCACCTGGACTCTCTTTCTGTTGTCTCATAACCCTGCAGTGGAAGCTCGGTTCCATGCCGAACTCGACGAGGTTCTCGACGGACGGCCTCCCGCAATGGCCGATCTTCCCCACCTGCCCCTGACCGATCAGATTGTAACTGAGTCATTGCGCCTCTACCCGCCCCTGTGGGCCCTGGGTCGCATGGCGTATGAGCCCGTGAGTATCGGCGGTTTTCGGATCCCTCCTGGAGTAACCGTAATGACTTGCCCGGTTGTTACCCACCGGGACCCTCGATGGTTTGAGCAACCAGATGATTTCCGTCCCCAGCGTTGGACAGAGGAGTTCAGGCAACAGCTTCCCCGGTTCGCCTACTTTCCCTTCGGCGGCGGGCCCAGCCAGTGCATCGGTGAGAGGATTGCCTGGATGGAGATGAAAATCCTGTTGGCGACACTGTGCCAGCGCTGGCGGTTCCGACACGACCTCAAACACAAGGCCGAGATGTTGCCGAGAGTCACGTTGCTGCCCAAGGGCGGTATGCCGGCCACTGTTGAGCGGCGCCGTTAAGCTGCCAGGACTGGAGGCAGTCTGACCCGGCCGACCCATTCCTGGGCAAGCTGCGAGACAGGTGCTCTCTACGGCGAGGGCGGCGATACGGTAAATCTGGTGCTCTCCAGAGCTATGTCGTCGAGCGCCGCGCTAATAGAGCCAAGAGGCAAGCTCTCGCTATATCGAGACCTCCCACCGAAAAGCTCGCAATTCAGTCTTACACGGCCCACCAAATAATTAGGGCGTTATAGGGCCTCCCTGTTTGGTAGGCCCTACTGTTTGTTATGCCCTTTGGTTATGCGCTTCGGAGTTCGTCCAGAGAACAACTATCTCGGCCGGTAAGGTGAGCGCGTTGCCCTCAACAAAAACGACGGCGCACTCCATTGTCGGCAGACTCCGGGCGTCCGCCAAGCGTCCGGGCGGCACTCACATCCTAAGCAGGACAGTGTAGTCGGTCACAGTTACGTCTGCATTACCTGAATCAGATTGCCGCAGGTGTCGTCAAAGATGGCTATGGTGACGTCAGCCACAGCGGTCGGCTCCATCGTAAATGCTACGCCCAGAGACTTCAGTTTCTCATACTCTGCACGGATGTCCGCAACGCTAAAGGCCGTCGCCGGGATCCCTTGCTCAAATATCCCTTTCTGATATGCCTGCGATACCGGGTTGTCGTTTGGTTCAAGCAGAAGCTCGGTTCCCTCTGGGTCATCGGGTGAGACGACAGTAAGCCACTTGAACTTTCCCACGGGGACGTCCTGCTTTTTCACGAAGCCGAGAGTTTCCGTGTAGAACTTGAGAGCTTCGTCCTGATCGCTTACGAATACGCTGGTGTGTGTAATGCGCATATCCATCCTCCTTGCAGACTAGAAAATCCAGGGCAGGCTACGCCGGGAACGGGTGCCGCCTTAGAGAGTCTTCAAAAGCGGGCCGCTGAGGGTGATTGACTCAGCGGCCTTGTTGTGCTGGCGGCGTCAGCGCTGATGGAACGGCGGAGTTGGTTGGGGGTGGTTGTGGCCGATGGCGAGAGTTCCAAGCGCACCTGCCTCAGCTCGGCGTCCAGTTGTAGACGCGGGCCAGGGTGCCGCCCATCAGGGTGGCGCGGTCCGAGTCAGTGAGGCGGTCGGTTACGCGGAAGGATTCCACGCCCTGCTCGTAGGTGAGGAGGCGGACGGCGCGGGTCCAGTCGGTGCCCCAGAGGCAGCGGTCGAGGCCGTAGGCGTCGAAGATGCGTCCAAGAGGCTCCCAGATGTCTGCGTAAGGGAAGGGTTGGTGGGACAGGGTGCAGGCACCGGAAATCTTGATGACCACGTTGTCCAGCTCGGCGGCGGCCAAGACGTTGGGCAGGTCGGCGAAAGGTTCTGCGGGAGGCGGCGGGACGAAGGGCTGGGCCAGGCCGACGTGATCTATGATGACCGAGGTGTCGGGGTTGCGGCGGGCCAGCTCCGCAAGCAGGGGCAGCTTGCCGGCAGCCATGACGTTGACCGGTACGCCCACACGGGCGCAGGCGGCGAAGATGGCGTTCAGGCCGGGGTGGTCGGCTTCGTAGTCCTGGTTCGCCAGCATAATGCGGCAGCCTACGACGCCGGGAGTAGAGGTCCACTCGTCAACGTCCTGGTCTATTGACTCGGAGTTGGGGTCGAAGGGACGGACGAGACCGAATTTGCCGGGGTGCTGATCGTATACGCCAAGAATGTAGCTGGGGTCATAGCCGTAGAGCGAGAAGGGCGAAATCAGGATTGCGCCGTCAACGCTGACGGCGTCCATGGCTGCAACCATGTCGTCGCCGGTGACCTCGTCGGGGCCTTCGAGGTGGTTGCGCCAGGGGCGCTCGGGGGTATTGGCGGCGTAGCAGTGGACCTGGCAGTCGATGGTCTGGGGTTGAGTTGCCATCGCTATTCTCCTTGTCGTTCAGGGATGTCCCGTTGGTGATGGTGATAGGACATTTTACACCCGATGCGGGGTTCCGGGGACGTGCCGTAAGTTGGTGTTTGGTTCGGAGGGCAGGATTCCCGACTTCGCGGAAATGATGGGAGAGTGGGGAGTGACGGATGACTGCTAATCAACCGAGTCGCGGACAGTGCGGCGGGTGGGGGTGTCGGCGATGTAGCCGGAGAGGTTGAGGGCGCTGTGGATGAGGCCGATGTGGGAATAGGCTTGAGGAAAGTTGCCGAGCTGGCGCCCGGCGGGCTTGTCGTACATCTCGGCGAAGAGGCCGAGGTGGTTGCCCTGGGTGGTGATGACCTCGTGGAAGTAATCGAAGGCGCGGTCGTGCTGGCCGGTGTAGATCAGGTTGCCGATGAGCCAGAAGCTCAGGAGGGTGAAGGCGCCCTCGGGCTGCCCGCCGAGGCCGTCGTCGGTCTCGTCGGGCAGATAGCGCCAGACCAAGGGGCCGTCGGCTAGCTCGCGCTCGATGGCCTCGAGGTTCTGTCGGATGGATGGGTGGTCTCGGGGGACTATGCCCATGAAGGGTATGGCGAGGTTAGAGGCGTCGAGGGCGTCGCTGCCGTAGCGCTGACGGAAGGCTTGCTTCGCGGAGCTCCAGCCTTCGTCCAGGATTTCGGCCTTGACGTTGTCGGCTGCCAGGGACCAGCGGCGGTACAGGTTCCGGTGTCCGGTGGCGGCGGCGATGTAGGCGGCATAGTCCAGGGCGGCCCAGCACATGACCTTGGAATAAACAAAGTGCTGCTGCTCGCCGCGCACTTCCCAGACGCCGCGGTCTTTGCGGCGCCAGTTCTGCATCACAGTTTCCGCGAGGCGCTCGACCAGGTTCCATGTCTCCTGGCGTATGGCACCCCGGAGCAGCAAAAGGGAATGGATGGAGATGATGACCTCGCCGAACACATCGAGTTGAATGTGCTCGGCGGCGGCGTTGCCGATGCGGACGGGGCGGGAGTCCTCGTAGCCACCGAGATGGTCGAGGGTGTATTCGCTGAGCGACGAGTCGGGACTGATGCCGTAGACGATGCGGGTGTCGCGGCGGTGAAGCTCACACTGCTCCAGCAGCCAATGGATGTAGCGGTCTGCGCCGTAGACGTCGCCGAGGCGGTATAGGATGTCCACGGTAAAGGCGGCGTCGCGCAGCCAGGAGAAGCGGTAGTCCCAGTTTCGGGAGCCACCGATGGTCTCGGGCAGGCTGGTAGTGGGGGCCGCGACGATGGCCCCGGTGCGGGGGTACATCATCAGGTGCAGCACGAGGAAGGAGCGGACAACCTGCTCTCGCCATAGTCCTTCGTAGTTCATGCGCTCCACCAGGCTCTTCCAGTAGCTGGCGGTCTGGGCCAGCTTGCGAGCGGTCTGGCGGCGCTCCAGGCTGGTGGGGCGGCCATTTCCGTAGGCCAGAACGAAGGTGGCGGTCTCGCCGTGGGTGAGGGTGAAGGCAGTGGAGACGCACCGATCGTCCAAGGTCAGGGGGATGCTGGCGAGGAGGGTCATGGTCTGGCGTCCGCCGCCAACCTGCACCGCCGCAACGCCGGAGTCGCAGCGCAACGGGCGGAAGTCTGGGACGGCTCGGGCGTAGTCGTGCCGGGGCCGAAAGTCGCACCGCAGCTCAACCTGGCCGGAGATACACGTGACGATACGGTGGATTTCGTGGGGCGGATCGGGCGGCGGCGTGTCAGGGTCGCCGTCGTTGTCCCCGGTCAGGGGCATGAAGTCGGTGATGGAGACTTCGCCCGCTTCGCCGGTGAAGGTGGTCTCGAGGATATTGGTGTCCGGGATGTATCGCTGGCTGGACTCGAAGCCGGAACCGGTGGGGCTGATTCTGAAATAGCCGCCAATCTTCCGGTCGAGGATCGCCGCGAAGACGCTGGGGGAGTCGAAGCGCGGGAAGCAACACCAGTCTACGGAGCCGTCGGTCCCGACGAGCGCCGCCGAAGACATATCCCCTATCAGTCCATACTGGTACAAAACGGGTACGGATTCCAGTGTGATAGCTGGGTGAAGGCGAGTTTAGCACCGGGGCGCGGCAGGATGCAATGCGAGTACGGAATCAGGACAGGATAGTCCGAAATAGAGGGCGGGGGCGTAGATACCATTCGGGAAACGCCATAGGCGTGTTACCATGATGATAAACACTGCACACGGCGGGTAAGTCGTGCAAGAGGGACACATGAAGGACGCAGATGGCGAATTGCTTTATCCCCCAAGGATGAAGCAGGCAATGGCCTTTCATCGGATTAAAAAGAAACTACAGCGTGAATATCTCGGCAAATGGGTTATCATCCACAGCTCGCAGCACGTCGGAGGGGGCTACGATAACTCCCAATCAGCCTACGCCGCGGCCGAGGATATGGGACTGAAGATACAAGAGTGCCTTATCATGCGTGTCGTGGCGGGCGACACCGCCTTCCGGCTAGTGTGGTGCAATACTATGTTCCTCCGGAATCGTTGCTGGCATACGGGCCTTACATTTGGGTAGCGTTAGCGGGCGAAGAAGGTCCGGGTTTACTGGATACAGGGGCGGCATCATCGGCCATAGACATTGCTCTCGCTAAACGGTTGCGTCTCCCTGTCAGTGGCACACACGAAACCACCGGAGTAACTGGAACCGGCCAATACCCTCAGTTCGATGCTGACCTGGAAATTCCTCTTCTGGAAACCACCGTTTCCCGTCCTCTGCGCGGCTTGCCTCTCATTGAACTGGGCCATCCGTGGGACGCCGTTATCGGCCGGGACGTGCTCTGCCAGTTCGAGATGCTCATAAATGGCAGGACTGGCTTGATCCGATTGGAGCAGGCGTAGACGCCTATTAAGCGTACCTAACCCAACTGCCCCTTCCGTCCGGCAAGCTGTATACTAGGCCCGCGTTTCACGCCAATACACGCAGGAGAGTCAAGCCGATGCAGGAACTCAGGCCCGTCACCCCCGATGAGTTCGAGTCGTGGCTCCGGGCCGAGTCGCGGGCCCACAGCAACCGGCTGGACCACGAGCCGGAGGAACTGCGTCCGCACTTCGACCTGGCTCGCTCCCTGGCGGTGTTCGAGGGGAGCAACATCATTGGCGGATGCCAGGCGCACAAGTTGGAGATGTCCATCCCCGGCGGCACGTCGGCGGTGGCCGGCGTCGCCAACGTGGCGGTGCAGCCGACGCATACGCGGCAGGGCGTAATGTCGCGGATGATGCGCCGACAGATGAACGACATTCACGAGTGGGGCGAACCGTTGGCCGCGCTGTTCGCCTCCGAGAGCGCCATCTACGGCAGGTTCGGGTATGGCGTGGGAACGGTGCACGAGAGCTGGCAGATAGACCGCCACCACACCGCCTACGCGCGCAAGCACGAGAGCCACGGACGGATTGTTTTCGTTGATACCAAGGATGCAGTCAAGCAATTGCCCGAGGTCTACAAGCGCGGCACGGCAGGGCGTCCAGGTGTGTTTCCGAAGCCGTCGCACAAGTGGGAGGAGGAGGCCGCCTCACCGGATGCCCATGAGCCGCAGCCACGGGTGCGCGGACGCGGGCGAGGCGGGCTGTTCTACGCCGCCTATGAGCAGGACGGCAGAATTGACGGTTATGCCATCTACCGCTCCAGCAGGCCCACCATCATGGTCACCGAGCTGATGGCGGCCACTAGGGAAGCGGCCTTCGCTCTGTGGCGGTTCTGCTTCGACCTGGACCTGATGAGCAACACCGAGGCCATCAAGCGCCCGATGGACGACCCTCTGCCATGGATGTTGCTGGACCCGCGACGTTTGCAACGAACGGTGCGAGACGGGGTGTGGCTGCGGGTGGTGGACGCCCGGGCGGCGCTGGAACAGCGCAACTATGCCGAGGCCGGGCGCCTGACGCTGGAAGTGCGCGACGACTTATGCGACTGGAACAATGGGCGGTTTGAACTCGAAGGCTCTGCTGATGGTGCGACTTGCCGCGCCACGGACTCGTCGCCCGATCTGAGTGTTGCCATATCGGGGCTGGCGTCGGCGTACCTGGGCACTGTCAGCTTCACCACCCTATCCGACGCCGGGCTGGCGGACGAGCATACTCCGGGAGCGCTGCACCGGGCCGACCGGATGTTTGCCGTCCAGCACCAGCCGTGGACGCCGTTCAACTTCTAATTCTCTCTCAGTCTGATGACCTTCTGGATTCCCGCCTCCGCGGGAATGACGGCTTGTGGCAGGAATGGCTGTATGCAGTAGGAATTACGGATGAACAAAGGGAACAGAGTTCAGGGGTAGAGTTCCAAGAGCTTTGCCTTGCGGTAGTCAAAGATTCTGCGTAGGTCGTTGGCTACGAACAGGCGGTTGACCAGCGCGCCGCCAGCCACGCGGTAAGTGACGTCGTCAGCAACCAGTGTGCCATCGGGAGTGTTCTCGAAGCGGTGGTAGTGAACCCAGAGGCGGTAGGGGCCTCGTATCTGCGTGTCGGTGAAGCGGAAAGGCGGCTCCCACTCCGTGATTTCGCTGTCCCAACGGACCGGTATCCCGTGCAGCTTCAGGCGGTACTGGATGACCGTGCCTCGCTGCATCTCTATAGGCAGTCGAGTCAGTATAGAGAAGTGGAGCCACGGCGGAGTCAGCAGGTTCAGATTCTCCGCGCTGGCGAAGAAGTCGAAGACTTCAGAGAGAGGGTAATGCAGCAAGACGCTGGAACTCAAGTGGAAGTCGGGCATTTGCGTTTTCACCCCCACCCTGCCCTGACCCTCAATGGAGAGGAGACTTTCGCTGAGACGGAATCTTCGTTACTCCTACATTCAGAATACGCGAGAAAGGCAGATGCAGATAGAGGTTGAACTGAGCCCCGTGGTCTCAGTGGACGAACTGCTGGAGCTGGCACGTATCGTGGATGACGCCGGTGTGGGCCGGCTGGGCATATCCGATGTGGCGCTGTTCCGCGACTCTTTGCAGCTCCAGGCGCTGTGCGCTGCCGCCACCCGCAACGTCCGCATTGGCAGCCTGGTTACCAACCCATACGTTCGCCATCCTGCCATCGTAGCGGCGGCGCTGGGCACACTGAACGAAGTGTCGAAAGGGCGGGCGTTCCTGGGCATCGGCGTTGGCGCCGGGCTGTCTGGCATTGGCATCGAGCAGCCACGGCCGGCGCGGCTGCTGGAGGAATTCCTGACGGCGGTTCGAGAACTCTTATCGGGAGGAGATGTAAACCTGGACGGCCCGACATACAGGATCAAGGGAGCAAGGTTGCAGGCCGAAATCGCCGGGGCAGTGCCGGTGGTCATCGGCACCCGCAGCAGGCTAGTATCGCGACTGGCGGGACGGATGGCGGACGCCGTGGTGGTCGGGACGCGAGAGCTGACGGAAACCGCCCTGCTGCGCTACCGGGACTGGGTTGCCGAGGGAGCCGTGTCGGCAGGCAGGGACCCGGCGGAGGTGGACGTCGCGCCACGAGTGACTATCTGCGTGTCCCACGAGGGGGAGCAGGCCCGGCGCAGCGTGGCACTGTACGCGGCGCACTACCTGTCGCTGGGCGGCGCGGAGCAGTCGCTGTTGCCCGCGTCTGAGTTCGAGCGCATCAGCAGCCTGGCATCTCAGGCGACAGGGTGGTACTTCGAGCCGGACGTCTCCTATCCGGCGGAGCTGGACTCGCTGGTAGGCCCGGAAATCGTCGGGCGATTCGCCATCGCCGGCACCCCTGCCGAGTGCTTGCCCAAGCTGGAAGCGCTGCGAGATATGGGGTTCCGCAGCGTCAGCATGAACGTGGCCGCAGTGCGACGACCGGGAGGCTCGATGTATGAAGGGCTGCGGGAGACGCTGGAGGGGCTGGTGAAGATAGTGCCGCAGGTTCACGCGCTCTAGTGTTGAAAGCGTTGGAAGAATGACCGAATGTCTGCCTTGCTCCCCGAGTTTCCCTTGAGTTCGCCTGTTGCATCTTCTTGGGAACACGCGAGGGGCGCACGACTGTGCGCCCCTGTGTTGTTCCCCGAGTGGCGGGAGAGGACTTTGGCTAAAGGAGGCCGCCCTGGTAGACGGCGCTCTGCTTCTGGAAGACCTGGAGGCGCTGGCGGGCTACCTCGACGACGAAGACGCGGCCTTCGTCGTCAACCTCCACCGCGATGGGTCCCTGGAAGGCCGCCTCGCGCTCCGTCAGATCGTTGGCTGCCAGCCGGCCCTTGACGGTGATGGGGTCAATGAGCACGCGCTCGCGGCCCCAGGTGGACAGGGTGGCCTCGCCGTGGAGCTTGGTTATGAAGCTGCCGTCGGCGTCGAATATCTGGAGACGGTCGTTCTTGTAGTCGGTGACGTAGATGATGCCATCCTTGTCGACAGCAACCCCGGTGGGGTGGTCGAACTCGCCGTCGCCGGTGCCGTGGGAGCCGAACTGCATCAGGAAGGCGCCGTCGGGGGCGAACTTCTGGATGCGGTCGTTGCGCCAGTCGGCGATGTAGACGTCGCCGTTGCGGTCTATCTCGATGCCCCAGGGATAGCTGAACTGGCCGGGGCCGCTGCCCTTGGATCCCCAGCTAAACTGGAACTTGCCGTCTTTGGTGAAGACCTGGACGCGGTGGTTGTAACTGTCCACCAGGTACAGGTTGTCGTCCTTGTCGAAGGCGAGGCCCGACGGCTTGTTAATCTCGCCTTCGCCGGAGCCTATGGTGCCCCACATATCGGTCCAGCCCTGGCCGGGCTTGTAGACGGAGACCCGTTGCAGCCACTCGTCGGACACGTAGGTGTTGCCTTCGCTGTCCAGGGCGACGGAGGTGGGCCACATGAAGCTGCCGTTGGGGGCGGTGGCCGGGTCGGCCTCTTCGGGCGGAATCTTCTGGCCGTAGTCTTCGATGAACTCTTCATCCACCGTGAACACGGTGACGCGCTTGCAGGGGAAGAAGGCGGGCGTCTCGGAGCCGCGGCTGAGGACGTAGAGCCGATTCTCCGGGTCGCGGGTGATGGCCACTGGCATGAAGAAACCGTTGCCGCTGCGCACTTCCTGGCGGCCGATGGTGTGGCTGTACTGGAAGGTTATGGGGGAGATGGCAGTAACCATTAGTCCCTCCTTTGAGAAAAGTGGATTCCCGCTTTCCCGCTATTGACGGGGGCGCGGGAATGATGGCGAGGATTCGACTGGACCTGACGACGTTGCAGGGGCGGGTTTGAAACCCGCCCCTGCATCTCGGCTCCTTCTCTACTTTATGAAGCCGAACTGTTCGTAGTTGCCGCCGAGGATGGCCCGGTCGTCGAGGCCCATCCACTTGTCCAGCAACTCGGCATAGGTGCTGCGGAAATCGTTGTTCCACCGGAGGTCGCCCTCGTCCAGCTTGGACGGCTCCAGAGACGGGTAGGTGCCGTAGGTGCCGCCCTTGACGCCGTCGCCCATGACGAAGGCCACGCTGCCGGAGCCGTGGTCGGTGCCAGAGCCGTTGTCCTGCACGCGGCGCCCGAACTCGGTGAACATGAGGATGACAACTTCCTCGGCGGCGTTGTGTTCCTTCAGGTCATCGTACAGGTCGACGGTGGCGGTTGTGACATCCTCCCACAGCTTGTATAAGGAGGGGTTCTGGTTGGCGTGGGTGTCAAAAGTGCCCGGGTTCACACCGGTGTACAGGATGCGGGTGCCGAACTCGGCCAGGTGCACCTGGGAGATGCTCTTGCACCACTGCGCGAACATGCTGCCGCCGTATTCCACCGTGGAGGTGTAGTTCTCGGGAGCGGTGTTCAGGATGTCGGCGCCCTTGAGCGCGTCCAGACCGGTCTGGGACAGGTAGTCGTTGGCCGGGCCGGTGCCGATGAGAGGCGAGTACATCTTGGAGAAGATGTCCAGGGCCTCCATTCGCTGATCTTCGCCGTCAATGCCGGTCAGCACGCCGTAGGACGAGAGGTCACCGACGGAGGCGACGGAGACGCCGGGGGCCGACAGGGCGCGGGGGAGGCCGCGACCGAAGTTCACGCCGGTCAGCACGTTCTCACGGTTGGGGTCCAGCTCGCGCAGGGCCTTGCCCAGCCAGCCCTCGGTAATTATCTTGGCCGGCTCCGCGGTGTGCCAGATGTCCAGGGAGCGGAAGTGGGAGCGGTTGGGCTCCGGGTAGCCGATGCCCTGGAGCACGGCAACCTTTCCCTGGTCGTAAAGGCCCTTGATCGGATACATCGCCGGATGGAAGCCAACCTCGTCGTTGATGTGGAGCACATCGGCGGGGTCAACGCTCACCGCCTGGCGATAATCGCTGTAATGCGGATCATTGTAGGGAATGACGGTGTTGAGGGCGTCGTAGGCGCCCGTCATCTGGAGAACCACCAGCACCCGGTCTTTCTTGTTGGTCGTCATGGCTGTTTGCCGTCTCCTTCGTAAATGTTGGCGTATCTGAGTAGGGGCAGGTTTGAAACCTGCCCCTACGATTAGAACCTAGGCGTAGAGGTACTCCTTGGTGGAGGCGATGAGCTGGAGCATCTCGCCCACTTCCTGGGGGAACTCGGCGGTGTCGGTGCGGACCACGTCGTCCTTGGCGGCCCGGCGCATGAGCATCTGTCGGCTTTCGTCGGACAGCTCGTAGTGGCCGAGGTATTGCAGGCAGCCGTCCACCATTTCACCCGGGGTGATGGCCGGGCCAACGTCGGCCAGCTTTTCAACGATGTCCTGGATGCCGGGGAACTTGGTGTCGCCGAGGAAGTCGGCGGTGAAGTTGATGCGATGCACCAGCGTGCCGCCATCAATCCACTCCTTGCCGGTGTGCCAGCCTTCGACGGAGGGCGGGTTCAGCAGTTCCTGACCCATGTACTTCATCTCGTCGAAGATGAACTCGAAGCCGGGCTTGGGCTCGGTCCAGTCGCCTACCATCCGCAGGGTGCCTATGACGGTTTCCACCGGGCTCTTGATGCGGCGGAACTGGGCGTTCTTGAAGGCGTCGGAGTTGAACAGGACACGGAGCATGGCCTTGATGTTGTAGCCGGAGCGGTAGTATTCCTCCTCCAGCATCTGGATGGTCTCAAGGTCCTGCGGCGGAGTTTCCATCCACGAGGGGACGCCGGGCTCGTCGGCTATGAAGTAGCTGTACAGGTGGCGGGAGATGAACCGGGCCGCGGAAGGCTGCTTGCAGATGATTTCAACGATGTCTTCGCCATTGAAGCGGCCGGTCTCGCCGAGGAAGGTCTTCTCGCCGTCGTCGTGGTCTTCGGGGACGTAAACGAACTTGGCGGAGTAGCGTCCGTAGGGCTGGCCGGGGACGGGGTTGGAGATGGTCCAGCCAGTGAAGGCGCGGGCGCATTCCTTAACGTCGTCCTCGGAGTAGTTGTACTCGCCGTCCTTGCCCACGCCGAGGGAGAACAGCTCGAGAAGCTCACGCCCGTAGTTCTCGTTGATGGACTCCTTGTGGCTGAGGCAGTTGTCGAGGAAGAAAATCATCGCCGGGTCTTTGGAAATCTCAACCAGCAAGTCGCGGAAGCTGCCCATCCCGTGCTTGCGGAACATTTCCAACTGGTCGTAGTGGGTGGGGTAGCTCTGCACCTTGCTGTCGGCGGTGCAGAATATGCTGTGCCAGAACAGGACCATCTTCTCTTCGAGCTGGGCCCGGGAGTTGATGAGCCGCCAGGCAAAGTATTCGGGGACGCCGCGAGTGAAGTGGCTCCACTCGATAAAGCAGCGTTCAGCAAGGTCGAGGTCAAGGCCGTTGGAATTTGATTCGGGATTGAGCAACTCTTCAACAGTTGCTTCGTATCCCTTCTCCGCCCGCTCCACGAGGTCGTCGTAACGGGCGCCGAAACCGGCCCGGCGCATAAGGTGGGCCATGAGGGCAATATCCTGCGCAGTTACCTGGTCAGCCATAGGAATATCCACCTCCAAATTGGGGCAGCAATAATCCACGCTAGACTACCATTTTGCGCGTTCAGATTCAAGCGGCAGCGCGGTTTGAGAGGAAAGGCGGCCCGTAGGTCTGCGGAGGTCAGCTTCCCTGTCGGTAGACCAGCAGCAGCGGGCGGATTATCTGCTTGGCCTCTTCCACGTCGGCCGCGAAGTTCCCGGCGGGCACGCGATCGAGCGCGCCCATTGAGTGAACCGTGTCAGACACGCTTTGACTCATGCCCGCGACTACGATGGTTCGGGACTGCCGGGCCATGGCCATGCCGGTCAATTCGCCCATCATCACAGCGGCGGAGTCATCCAGGTAGACCGTGCGGGACATATCGAAGATTGTGTACTGATGGCCCCTGATGTCCAGCCGGAGAATGCGGCTGAGTTCCCGGGCCGACGCCACTGTAACGCGATCAGGAAATACAATCAGCCCGGTGCGGGCTTGGAAGGGATCGTCTTCATCGTCCCAGTCTTCGTCCTCCAGCACGGCGCGATCCAGCAGCGGAACGGAAACAACCGCCGCTGTTTCCAACGCCTCCAGCCGGCGCGACCCCGTCAGAGCGGCGACCACCAGCCCTATGACCAGAGCCAGGGTTAGACCGGCAAATAGAGCGAGGACCAAGGTCAGGAGCATGACAAGAGCATAGCTTCTGGGGATGCGATGTACCCGTTTGAGGAATTTCAGGTCGATGAGGTTCCATCCGGTTACCATTACTATGGCCGCCAGCACAGCTAAAGGAACGCGCTCGACCACCGGGCCTAGGAACAGGATGGATGCAAGAACCAGACCCGCTACGATGAGACCGGCTATGGGCGACCTGCCGCCGCTGAGAGCATTCGGAATAGCGCCGGGAGCTACCGACCCGGCCAGTCCTCCGGTGAGACCGGCCGCCGTATTTCCTATACCCTGAGCGAACATCTCCCGGTTCGGCTTGTGTTGAGTGCCGGTGATGGCGTCAACCCGGAGCGCCCACATAAAGGTTTGCACCGAAGCCAGCAAGGCCATTATGAAGGCGGGTTGCGCCGCGCGCAGAAAGAAGTCCAGAGAGATGGCAGAAAGCTGGAATGAGGGCAGCCCCGACGGGACCTCTCCGATCGCAGGGACATCCCGGAGCAGAAGAACACCTGCAAGAGTACCCAAGACAAGAGCGGCGAAAGGCGCAGGAGACACACGCAGGAACCTGCCCCGCCAGAGAAAGGCAACGCCGAGGCACACGGCAGTTAACGCGAGAGCTTCGAAATTTACGTTCATCGCTGCCGCAGGCAATTCTGAAACACTTTCAGATACACCGCCCGGCGGCGTTGTTAAACCCAGTGCCGGGAAGACCTGCTTGATGATAATCAAAACCCCGAAGGCAGTGAAAAACCCGGAGACCAGAGACGAGGGGATGTAAGCGGCATAGCGCCCCAGCCCCAACAGGCCGAACACCAACTGGATCAGGCCGGCAAGGACGCCGATGGTAGCCGCCTCGGCGAGACTGTCGGCGTACTCCGCCACAACCACGCCCATGACAATGGTGACGGAGGTATTGGGGCCGTAAACCAGCCCGCGCGTTCCTCCAAAGAGGGAGGCGAAAATCCCCACAGCCACCGCGCCGTGCAGGCCGGCCACCGGCCCCAGGCCGGACAACACTCCATAGCCCATGGCAAAGGGCAGCACTATACTGCCGGCGGTGATGCCGCCGAAAACATCCCCCCGCAGGTCGCTCAGCCTGTAGTTGATCCTGTTCCGTAGGGCGGCAGGCGACCGCACCGACAGAAACCAGTTAAACGTCGCCATCTATGATAGCCGGGGCAGCCATGCTTTTCCGGGAGTGTCCTGAGTTTCGCGTTCCCCAGTGAGCGTTATGGCAGCGCTTGTTGTTCCGCATCGTATTCAATGTTGGGAGATCCACAACGATCATGATGCGGCGATGAGTCACGCTCGC
>VXOI01000025.1 GCA_009840175.1 Chloroflexota bacterium
TGCAATCCTCTTCCGCCTCCTGCCCAGGGAAGCCGGCATGGGCCTCATATCCTACTTGACCCCCGACCCGGTCAAATACTGAACATGATAACGAATTACAGTTCAGACAACAGCCTTGTAACCTTTCTGTGGTTTGCCCCAGGGCCTTTTCACAGTCGCTGTCTTGACGTCTGTCATTCTGAGCGCAGCGAAGAATCCTGGCTCTAGCACAGGGACCCTTCGCTTCTCTCAGGGCGACAAGGAGGGAGTTTGAAAAGGCCCTGCCGTTTGCCCGGCTTTGTTGACACCCCGGCAGGCCCTCCGTATCATACCCGGCAATTACAGGTTCAGCACGCAGGGGGTGTATTGTGGCCATTGGAATCGGGTCCTATCGTCCATTGATGACCGGTGTACAGCACATGGTGTCCAGCGGCCACTACCTGGCCACCGCCGCCGGTTTCCGCATCCTGGAACAGGGCGGCAACGCCACGGACGCCGGCGTCGCGGCAGGCATCGCCATCAACGTCACTCTGCCCCAGTGGACCGGCTTCGGCGGGGTTGCGCCCATCATCATCCACGACGCCGCCAGCGGCGATACTGTGTCCATCAGTGGACTCGGACGGTGGCCCAGGGCGGCCAGCATAGACTACTTCAACCGCCAGCACGGCGGCGACCTGCCGGGCGGCGTGCTCCGCACTGTCACCCCCGCCGCTGCCGACGCATGGCTCACGGCCCTGCGCCTCTATGGCACCATGACCTTCGAGCAGGTGGTGACCCCGGCCCTGGAAATAGCGGAACAGGGTTTCCCCATCCCGGCCACGCTGCAATCCGCCTTGGCCCGTACCGGCGACTCGCTTATCGGCGACTCCGACGGCGATGGTCGCTGGCCGTCAACCGCGGCAGTTTTCTTCCCCAGTGGGCGCCGCCCTGATGTGGGCGACATACTGGTGCAGAAAGACCTCGCACGCACCTTCCGCCGCCTCATTGAGGTCGAACGCGACCATGCCGGGCAGGGCAGGGAAGCAGCCCTGCAAGCCGCCCGCGATTTCTTCTACAAGGGCGAGATTGCCGAGGAAATGGTCAGCTTCATCCAGGAACAGGGCGGGCTGCTGGCAATGGAAGACCTGGCGGCGTTCAGCGTTGGAGTCGAAACGCCGCCCTCCATTGACTACAAGGGAATCGAAGTTTACGCCTGCGGTCCGTGGTGCCAGGGGCCGGTCAACCTCCAGACCTTGCAGATACTCGAAGGCTTCGACCTGAAAGGCATGGGCCACAACTCCACCGCCTATGCCCACACGGTGCTGGAATCCCTGAAGCTGGCCTTCGGCGACCGGGAAACCTACATCGGAGACCCTGATTTCGTGGACGTTCCCACGGGCGGGCTGCTGTCCAAGTCCTACGCCGCCGAGCGCCGGGAGGCCATTGACCCGGAACGGGCGACCACTGAGATGCCCCTTCCCGGCGACCCATGGCCCCACATGGGTATGCCCGCCAGCAATGGCCATCGCAGGCGGCCCGACGCCGTGGCGGGCGGACTTCCCGCCGACACCAGCTATGCCTGCGTCATAGACCGCTGGGGCAACGCCTTCTCTGCCACCCCCAGCGACAGCCTGGGCACTTCACCCATTGTTCCGGGCCTCGGTTTCATCGTATCCTCCCGCGGTTCGCAGACTTGGCTGGACCCGGAGCACCCCAGTGCCCTTGCCCCCGGCAAGCGGCCCCGGCTCACGCCCAACCCGGCCCTGGCAATGCGCAACGGCAAGCCGCTGATGCCCTTTGGCACCCCCGGCGGCGACGTTCAGCCGCAGTCCATGGTGCAGCTCTTCCTGAACGTGTTCGAGTTCGGCATGGATGTCCAGCAAGCCGTGGAAGCCCCGCGCTTCTCCACCTGGAGCTTCCCCAACTCCTTCTGGCCCCACGCCTACCACCCCGGCCTGGTGGGAATCGAGGGCCGAATGGACTCTCAGGTCATTGGCGAACTCTCCCGCATGGGCCACAGGGTCGAAACGTGGGACGACTTCACCCCGCGAATGGGCTGCCTCTGCGCCGTCAAGGCAGACCACGAGCGCGGCGGCCTGAGCGCAGGCGCGGACCCCCGCCGCGACGGCTACGCCATGGGCCGCTAGATGTCCTGAGAAAATCCCCTCTCCCTCAGGGAGAGGGTTAGGGTGAGGGTGAAACCTCTGCCGAAGTCATTTCCAGGAAAACAGGAAGACCGTAGGGGCGGGTTTGAAACCCGCCCCCACATCGCCCGCAGTCTCCTCTACTCAGCCGTCCGTCCCCCATCAATCACCAGCTCAGAGCCGGTCATAAACGACGCCTCGTCCGAAGCCAGGAACAGAACCCCGTAGGCCACGTCTTCCGCCGTGCCCAGCCGGCCCAGCGGAGTGCGGTTGAGGCGGTCCTGGCGATAGGCTTCCTCCGACAGCATGGCCGCAGTCATTGGTGTCTCGATGGTCCCCGGATGCACCGAGTTGCACCGGATGCCGTCGCGGGCGTACTGGATAGCAGTGGACTTGGTGAACAGCCGCACCGCGCCCTTCGACGCGGTATAGGCCGAAGACAGCACGTTGCCAACCAACCCGGCCACCGACGATATGTTGACTATGGAGCCGCCCCCGCTGTCGCGCATGGCGGGAATGGCGGCCTTGGTGCCGAGGAACACCCCCTTGGCGTTGATGTCCATCACCTGGTCCCACTCCTCCGACGAAGTTTCGACCACGTTGTGGGTGCGGTAGATGCCGGCGTTGTTCACCAGTATATCCAGCTTCCCGAATCGGCCAACCGCCTCGTTCACTGCCGACTGCCACGACTCCTCGCTGGTGACGTCCAGCCTGACGAATACGCACTCCCCGCCGGACTCGTTGATCTCGGCCTCCGTGCGCCGCCCATCATCCTCAAGCACGTCGCCGATGACTACCTTGGCGCCCTCCCCGGCGAACAGCCTGGCCTCCACGGCTCCCATGCCGCGAGCGCCCCCGCTGATTAGCGCAACCTTGTTCTCCAGTCGCATACCTTAACCTCCTGATCGTAGTGGGATATCCAACGCTGCCCCGATTTTAGTTGCTTGGCCCGCTCAGTCAAGGCAACTGCCGTTGAAAGGGTCAGACTCCGCATATAGAATGCGATGGAACTGCGATCCGGTCACCGTCAAATATGCTCCACAACCTCAAAGCCCGCTACTGGCCCTTCTTCGCTATCGCGATGTTGCTGGCGCTTCCCGCTGCCTGCAACGGCGAGACGGCTCAGGACTTTGAGGTGGAACTGTTCGACGGCGGAAGGTTCAGCCTGTCCGAGCAGTACACGGACAACGTGGTGGTGGTCAACTTCTGGTATCCAAGCTGCCCGCCCTGCCGCGAGGAGATGCCGGAGTTTCAGAGGGCATGGGAAGAGCTGGAAGAAGAGCCGGTGCGCTTTCTGGGGTTGTTTGTACCCCGAGGTTTCGACACTGAGAACACCGCGCGTGAGTTCGTTGCAGAGCTGGGACTGACCTTCGATTTCGGCACTGACCATAGAGAGGCCATCGCCACGGCCTACGGCATCGAGTTCTACCCGACTACGTGGTTTATTGACCGCGGCGGCAAGGTAGCGGCGACATTCGTCAGCGCAATGGACGCACAGCGCATCACAGAAATCGTGCAGGGGTTGCAATGATTCCAGGCATTCTTACAACTGTCATTCCCGCGAAAGCGGGAATCCACAATTCCTTTACGCAGAGGATTGTTGGAGTCGTGGATCCCCTAGATTCCCGCGAAAGCGGGAATGACGATTAAGGGAATCTATGGGCGTACTAGACTGGATTCTGGTTGTCATCCGCTGGGGTCACGCGCTGTCGGCGGTGGCGTGGGTAGGCGGTGGCGCATTCTACCTGCTGGTGCTTCGCCCGGCCATCCGCCGCTCCCAGGGTATTCCCCCGGACACGGGTGCAGCCATACGGGACGAGTTTCGCGGGCTGGTGACCACGGCCATCGCTGTGTTGCTGCTGACCGGGGCGATTCTGTCAGTAGCGCGGCTGACCAGCGATGCCGCCACCATCCCCTACGCCGCGGTGCTGGGAGTTAAGATTGCCCTGGCGCTGTACATGTTCTACGTCGTGCGCATCGTGCGGCGCGGCGGCTATGCCGAACAACAAGGCGCGGGTGGCGGCTGGCCGCGCCGCGCCGCCCGCAGGTTGAGCAGCCCGATGGCCCTGCTGGTCATCGGCATAGTCGTAATCGGCCTGTCGGACGTGCTGGACGCACTGATTGAGGATGCGCTGGCAGCGTAGCTCTGAGCCGACGAAATGAGAGGGGAAACTTGAAGAAAGACCTGATGGAGATCCTGGCCTGCCCTGTGTGTAAAGGCCCACTGGACCTGAGAGTGGAAGCGGAAGAAGGCGATGAGGTAATAACTGGCTCGCTATTCTGCGCAACCTGCAATGAGTCTTACCCTATCAAGGACACCATCCCCAACCTGCTGCCCCCGGAACTGCGGCGGGAACTGGCATAGCCAGCCCTGCCGTTTATCCTTCGACAAGCTCGTGACAAACGGCAGGCTCAATAGCCAAGAGTCGTTGGAGCGAGGGACTGCCCTAACCCTCGCCGGTCAGAACCTGGACCACCAGCGGGGCCAATCCCTCGGCGCGGGCGCGAAGGGCTTCGCGGCTGAGGTTCTCGATGGGGTGTTCGGTGTAGATGGTCGGGTAGTCGGGCGCACCCCACATCCGCGCCATGCCGGTGGCCGTTGGCACGAACCGGTCGGTGCAGATGGTGGCCGAGGGGATGCCGGCGTTCTCGACGTGAATTCCGTCGTGCACACTGCACGCGCTGCAAGACCCTCAATCACCTATCGCAATGATGACGGAATCGCACTCTTCAACCAGTTCCTTGAGAGCATCCGGGTCTGCGGGCCTGGAAGCGCTGGGCTTGCGGTGCCACTTGACGCTGGCGATTTCGTAGCGAGTGCGAAGCAACTCGGCCAACTCTTCCAACAGGACATCGGCGTTGCGCTTGCTGTCGTCTATCAGGCCCAGTCGCGTACCGGCCAGGCTGGCCAGCCGGGGCGCGCCGTTGAACGGAGCAATGACCGGCTGCGTAACCGGGTTTACCAGAACGTGCTCATTGGTTGTGGTCATAAATCCCTCCAAATAGAGAGTTCCCTCTCCCTCTGGGAGAGGGTTAGGGTGAGGGCGTTTCGGTCAGTTTATCACCCTGGTTACTGCCGTGCTTCCAACTTTCGGCCCCCAACTGGGGATTACCGACGACATGTTTGATTCCTCGCCACCAGCAAAGAGCAAAAGTATGTCGGACGGGTCTGGGATCAGCGATACAGGCGTTGATTCATCTCCTGGCTCAATCTCACCGGCCAAAACTTGGGCGCGTTTCAGTTCGGCTATGGAGCGATGGGCGCGCTGGAAGATGAAATCGCGCACTTGATCCTTGGACCAGTCCTTCCACAAATCCGAGTTACCCGCGATGGTAACAACTATCTGACCCTGGCGCACCCCGGTTCCGATCTCACCCACGGAGCCGGAGGTGGACATGTTGGTGCCCAGGCTGGAAGCGGCGTCGGTAATGGCGAGCAATATCGGTTCCGGGTGTCCCACGGAACGGACCTGCCGGGGAGACTCGCCAGCGAACACCGTCACTGTGCTCTGCTCGGCCTGAAAGCCGCGCTCAACGTGCAGCGGCGTCCAGTGGGTCTCGGCCTCGGCCTCGGCGATGCAGTAGGTGTACTTGCCCGGATGCCCGATGACGCTGCGGTCGAACACGCCGGGAATGGCGGCGCAGGCGTTCATCAGGATGAGGCGGATGGCCCGCCCGATGGTGGCGTTGGCGCGGTTGCCCGGCCCGAACAGGTTGTTGCGGGCGTTGATATTCAGTTCCCGCACCATCGGCCCGTTAACGATGGTCAGGATGGCCGAGCCTCCCATGCTGGAAGACGGCCCAACCAGGTTGAACACCGGGTCCAGCATCGCCTCGGTGGCTGTCAGCACCACGGGCATATACTCCGGCAGGCACCCGGCCATGACTGCGTTGGCCGCCACCTTGCCGACGGTAATCTCGCGCCGCCGCTCCGGCAGCTCGCCGACGACCTCACCCGACGGACGCCCGGTGCGCTCGATGAACTCCGCGACGCGGGCCTCGGTGGGCGGGACTACGGGCAGGCCGTCGGTCCAGCCCAACTCGTAGCACCGCTCGATGGCCTCCAGTGCGCTATCCCACTGGACAGTTGTAGTTTCGCCGATTTCACTCAATGGTTGGTTGCTCCTCAACTAATGGATTTTGATCCACAAACTCTGCCAATAGCGGATCAAACACCTGCTTGAATTTGATTAGGTTCTGGGTCATCCAGTCCCGTATTTCCGTAAGCGTGTCGGGATTGTCGTCAATGCTGCCTGGGCGCGCCAAGGAAATTCGATAGGTTTTTGGCAATTGTTGCCAATTTAGAGACTCTAGCTCAGAGTGGATTTTTTCTTTGTATAGTTCCAAGTTTGTCAAGAGCTGACGGTTCCAGTCGACATCCCCATTTAAGTAGCAAAACACTCTAGCTTCTTTCTGACTTGTGAAATGGGCTCCGAAATAGACTCGCCCAATATGCGCTTGGAGATAGGCGCTATAGCTAGGACGGTTTCTGGGAAGCGCGAAGTTCTGTTCCCCCAGGGCATCATACAGCAAACGGAAAAAACCTTGATGACGTTCCTCCTTCTCTGTAAGTGCGCCTACCTCACTTCGCACTCTGGAAATAGTTTTCTTACGCCAGTCATTGGGGGCGGCGGCTAACCTAAAGTGAGGCGCAGGTAGAGAATTTCCAATTTTCCACAACTCTACAACGACCCCGAAAAAATGCGTATCTTCGCCAGTACGCTGATTAATCCAGTCTAACGCCTGCCGATGTTCTTCTCGGAACTCCTTAGTCAGCCACACTACTACACTGGCGTCATAACCGGCGGCATAAGTGAGTAGCTTGCCCAGGTGGTCGTGATCAGTTGTTTCGAGTTGATTCTCTATGATTACCTGGCGGTTTTGGTTAAGGTCGGTCGCCAGCACATCCAAAGAATAGCCGCCTACTGCTGCTTCCGTTTGCTGCAACTCCAAGTCTATCCCCAGAGCTTCGCCCAACTCGGCTATGTTCTCGGCCAGCCACGGCGTGAAGTCACGCGCCTCGTTGGGCCAGGCTTCGCGCAGATCAACCCGCTCGATTTTTGCTAGGTTCGGCGCAGTCATTAGCTTTCCGAAAGGTTGGGAGAGGGTGGGCCCCTCTCCCGAATAGTTGAGCTTTTTGCCTACACCCGCCGGTACTTGGACAGTGACCGCAGCTCCCGGGGCGGGTTCATGTGCTGGCCGCGGATGGTGTAGGAGACCTCGGCGACGTAGATGTCGCCGTGGGAGTCTACGGCGATGCCGTGGGGGGCGATGAACTGGCCGCCGCCTTCGCCTTCGGCCTTGTCGCCGAACATGCAGACGCGGTTGCCGTCGAGGTCGTAGATGCTGACGCGGTGGCCGAGGCCGGGAGCGTCGTCAACGCCGCCCATGCCGTTCAGCTCGCCTACGTAGATGTGCTCGCCCCAGAGTACCATGGAGTCTGGGCGGTGGATGTTGCTCCACATGGTGATGAAGTTGCCTTCGGGATCGAAGATCTGGATACGGTGGCACTCGCGGTCTACGACGTAGACGCGCTCGTTGCTGTCGAAGGCGATGTTGTGGGGGCGGATGAACTGGCCGGCGTCAATGCCCGGCTCGCCCCAGGAGAACCTGTACTCGAGCTGGCTGGTGTAGACGTGGACGCGGGAGTTGCCGTAGCCGTCGGAAACGTAGATGTCGCCGTTGGCGGGGTTCGTAGCAGCGGAGGTGGGACGGTTGAAAGGCTCGCCGCTCCAGCGCGGAGCCGGGTTGTTGCGCTCGCCCAGCTCCCAGACCTTCTCGCCGTTGGCGCTGAACTTCTGGATGGTGTGGATGCCGTCATCGGCGGCCAGCAGCGAATCGTCGTGTCCGATGTACAGGCCGTGGGTGCGGTTGTCGCTGAACAGGCCCTCGCCGAAAGAGCGCATATAGTTGCCGTCGCGGTCAAAGACCATGATCGGCTGTCGGCCCCGGGTCAGCACGAATACGTTGTCGTTGGAGTCCACGGCCACGCCGGGGCATTCCTGGAAATTCACGCCGTCGGGCAGCTTGGCCCAGTCCTCGACGAATTCGTAACGGAAATCGCCTTCGCCGTATACTTCTGGCATTTTCAACATCCTTTCGTAGCGGATTTTGCCGGGTACGCCCTCACCCTGACCCTCTCCAAGGGAGAGAGGGAACCATAGAGACTGGCGGCTGGCAACGGCAATGGTAAGCCCGCCCTATTTGAGTGTCAACGGGCGGGCTTGGTAGCCGGGTCTTTCATTTGTCTGAATCAGGATTTACAGGATTCCAAGATGTTCAGGATAGGAAATCCTGCAATCCTCTCATCCTGGCAATCCTGATTCAGACTATTGTGCCAGCTCTCAGTACGATGCGCTTTCGTCGCTCTGGAAGAGGCCGATGGGGTTGCCTTCGGTACCCTGGCAGATGGCGATGTAGCCTATGCCGGGGATGGGTATCTTGGGTTGCAGGATGCGCCCGCCCCCGGCCTGCACTTTGGGTAGATATTCGTCTATGGCGTCAACGTGGACGTAGTTGACCCCGGCGACGCCTTCGTGGGGGCGTCCGGTGATGCCGCCGTCAATGCCGGGGCCGTCACCGCTATTGACCAGGCGGTAGTCCATCTGCGGCGGCCCGTCCCACTTGTTGATTTCCCAGCCGAACAGGTCGGCGTAGAACTTGCTGGCCCGGTCAACGTCGTCGGCGTATATCTCGAAGTGGACGATTCTGGGCATGGTCGTTCCCCTGTCGTGGCGCTATTTTTCTTACGAAGCCTGGGTACCAGGGCTCCTGTAACCGGGATGTAGGGGCGGGTTTCAAACCCGCCCCTACACCAAAGATTCCACCCAAAGGAGTAGGCCTTTCTTCACGAAATATCGTTACCGGATCAAGTCGCGGCCCTCGCCCTTGAGGTAGTCGGCGGTGCGCAGGGCCAGCGCCTGGATGGTGGACGTGGGGTTGATGCAGGCGCTGGTGGTAAAGATGCTGCCGTCAATGATGAACAGGTTTGGCACGTCGTGACAGCGGCCCCAGCGGTCTACCACCGAGCTGGCCGGGTTGTCGCCCATGCGCGCCGTACCCAGCAGGTGCCAGCCCGCGTTGCGGCGCAGGCGGGACGTGATTATCTGCCTGGCTCCCGCGGCCTCCATTACTTCCCTGGCCCGATCGACGCCGTGGTCCAGCATCCGGTTGGTGTTCTCGCTGACGGTGTACTCGACCTTGACTGCCGGAATTCCGTTGCTGTCGGTCTCATTGGGGTCCAGAGTTACCAGGTTGTGCTCTTCCGGTAGATCTTCCGTCATAATGGTGATACCGACGGTGTGGCCGAAACGCTCGTCGAACACCCGGTGGTGCGCTTCGCCCCAGGGCACTCTCTCCCCCAGCAGCCCTCCGAGAGCCGTGGGCAGCGGCGAGGTGCCGAGCGCTAGGATTTGCAGGTCATAGCCGCGCACGAAGCCTCGGCTGGTGTCGGTTTCGTAGAACTCCTGGCTCAGCATGGTGCTGCCGCGCGGCATTCCTTCTTCCATGCCCAGCCACTCGTCGAACACCCCGACAACCACGCCCGCCGGGTGGTGCATCAGGCACTTGCCCACCAGCCCGCTGCTGTTGGCCAGGCCGTCCGGGAACAGGGGCGAGGTGGAATTGAGCAGCAGGCGAGGGGTGCCGATGCCGTTGCAGGCCATCACCACCGACTTGGCCTTCTGCTCCATCAGGTTGCCGTCGGCGTCGTAGTACAGCGCGCCAGTTGCCTTGCCAGTGCTGTCAACCAGAATTTCCCGGACGCGAGCGTTGGTCTTCAGAGTCGCTCCGAGTTCCAAGGCCTTGGGCCAGTAGGTGAGGTCGGTGCTGGCCAGCGAGCGCAGGTATCCGCCGGAATCGGGCTCCCTGCCGTCGTATTCCACCGACGGGATTGCGGTGTCCGAAGCCCACCAGTGCCAGCCGAGCTTGTCGAAACCCTTGGCCAGCAACTCGCCGCCGGGCCGGATGGACAGCGGCGGACAAGGACGTTCGGGCTTCGGCGGATATGCCGGGTCGCCCCGCAGCCCGGACACTCCCATAATCCGGTCGTTCAGGTCGAAGTATGGCTCCAGCTCATCGTAGGTCAGCGGCCAGTCGTCCGCCACGCCGTCCAGCGTCTTTACGCGGAAGTCCGAGGGATGGAAACGGGGGTAGTGCGAGCCATAATGCACCGTGCTGCCGCCCACCGCGTTGTACATATAGGGAGCGATGGGCGAGGCTTCGCTGTTCACCGGGTAGTCCTCCGGCAAACGGCGCACGCTGGGGTCGGGGTGGAAGTCGGTCAGCCAGTGGATCTGGCTGTCGGCGTTGGTGGCCGGGAAGGCATCGCGGGCAACCCAGTCGCCCTGCTCCAGACACATAACATTGATTCCGGCTTCGGCCAGGCTCCAGACGAGAGCGGCCCCGGAAGCCCCGGCCCCGATCACCAGCACGTCGGGGATGTCTTGGTTGCTTGCCATCCTAATACTCCTTTTTCACCAAAGAGCGCACAGATGATAGGGCGATTTCCAAGGAAATCTCTGTGAACTCTGTGTTCTCTGTGGTTGAAACCCGGTTACTCCCGCTCGAAGACCGCGGCGACGCCCTGGCCGCCGCCGACGCACATAGTTTCCAGCCCGAACTGGGCGTTGCGGCGCTCCATTTCGTACAGCAGGGTGGTCAGGATGCGGGCTCCGGTGGCCGCGATGGGATGTCCCAGCGAAATGCCGGAGCCGTTGACGTTCAGGTTGTCCTCGTGGGGCAGTTTCCACTCGCGTAACACGGCCAGCACCTGGGCGGCGAAGGCTTCGTTGAGCTCGATCAAGTCCATGTCTTCAAGCGAAAGACCAACCTTGCCCATTACTTTGTTCACCGCCGGAACCGGGCCGATGCCCATGGTGGCCGGATGGCAGCCCGTTACCGCCCAGCCGCGCAAGAAGGCCATTGGCGTCAGGCCCAGCTCTTCCAGCTTGTCCTCGCCTACCACCAGGCACACGGAGGCGGCGTCGTTCTGGCTGCTGGCGTTGCCGGCGGATACCGAGCCGTCGCGCATTACCGGGCGCAGGCGGGCAAGGGTTTCCATGTTGGTGTCGGCGCGGGGGCCTTCGTCCTTCTCGAAGGGAACCGGATCGCCGCGACGCTGGGGGACCGGGATGGCCACGATTTCCCTTTCGAAACGGCCCTCGTTCTGGGCGGCGACCGCTCTCTGGTGGCTGCGGAGAGCGTATTCGTCCTGCTCGGTGCGGGCGATTTCATACTCACGCGCCAGGTTCTCCGCCGTCTCCACCATGCCGCCGGGGATGGGGCCGAAGCGTTCGTCGGGCGAGATGGTGACGCGGGCGCGGGCCAGCCGGTCGTGGAACGTGACCGAACCGAAGCGGGCGCCCCAGCGGGACTCGTTGCTGTAAAACTCGGCGCTGCTCATGCTCTCGACGCCGCCCGCGACTACCACGTCGGCGTTGTCGGTCTGCACCAGCATACTGGCGTTCAGGATGGCCTGGAGGCCGGAAGAACAGCGGCGATCGAGCTGGTAGCCTGGCACTTCTATCGGCAGCCCGGCTTTCAGCCCGGCCAGACGGCCGATGGCGGGGTTCTCGCCGCTGGGGTAGCCGTGGCCCAGGATGACGTCGTCGACCTTGGCCGGGTCAACACCGGAGCGGTCAAGGGTCTCCTTGATGACGGTGCTGGCCAATTCGGCAGCAGATACGTCCCGCAGGGTGCCGCCGAAGTTCCCGACGGCAGTGCGGACAGGTGAAACAATGGCAACGCGACGCATGACAGGCTCCTATTTCATAGCTAGTAAAAGCCGGAAAATCCAGCTTGGAATTTTCCGGCTATGATAACCGCATACGGCTTTGCTGTCGAATGGCGCGCCGAACATTGATTTGGTTGCGGATTTGTCCGTCGCCTTCTGTGGATGGGTCAGCAGGGCGGCAGGCCAAGCTCTTCGATGTCGCTTATCAGTACGTTTCCCACGCTCGCAGGCACGCACCCGGTAAACTGGTTATCGGCGAGATATAGAAACAGCAGGTTTGGGAGGCTACCCAGCTCTGCCGGAATCGCTCCGCTCAACCGGTTCTCGGAGAGGTCCAGCCGTTCCAGACTGGTGAGATTGCCCAACTCAGGAGGTATCTCCCCGCTCAACTGGTTGAAAGTGAGCTGCATCGTTGCCAAGTTAGCGAGGTTGCCCAACTCGGACGGTATTTCTCCGCTCAGTTCGTTGCTCCAAAGGTACAGTTCTCTCAGGTTGGCGAGGTTGCCCAGCTCAGAGGGTATCTTTCCCCTGAAACCGTTGCCCCACAGATTCAGCACTTCAAGACTGGAAAGGCGGCCCAGCTCCGGCGGTATCTCACCGTCTAACAGGAATGCGCCCAGGTCCAGTTCAATGACGCGGCCGTTGGCGTCGGTAGTGACGCCCTGCCATTCGCCCAGTGACGCATCGCTCAGCCAGTTCTCGAAAACCCAACCGGGGGCGTCAACGGCATTGTACAGGGTGACCAGCACGGCCCGGTCGGAAGCGGCGCTCCCGGTGGCCTTGGGAGCTGCTGGCGGCGTCGGTGTAGGCGTGGCCTCGGAGGTGGTGGCGATTGTACTCCCCGGAGGCGTGGCCTGGCCGTATTCGTTACTGCCCCAGCAGACCACCGAACCATCGGTCTTCACCCCACAAGTGTGGTCATCGCCAGCGCTGATGGCAGTGAAGGAACCGGCCGGCGGCGTAACCCGGCCGTCGTCGCCGTCATAGCCCCAGCAATCGACTGAGCCATCGGTCTTCACTCCGCAGGTGTGGTGGAAGCCGGCGCTGACGGAAGTGAAGGAACCGCCGGGCGGCGTGGCTTGGTCGAGGGAGTCACTGCCCCAGCAGGCTACGGAGCCGCCGGTCTTTACTCCGCACGTGTACCATACTCCGGCACTGATGGCAATGAAGGAACCGGCAGGCGGCGTGGACTCGCCGTCATCATTTTTTCCCCAGCAGGCCACCGAGCCGCTGGTCTTAATTCCGCAGGTATGCCATGACCCGGCGCTGATGGAAGTGAAGGAACCGGCAGGCGGCGTGGCCCTGCCCTCTCCGCCGTCATAGCCCCAGCAGGCGACAGAGCCGTCGGTCTTCACTCCGCAGGTGTGGCTGAAGCCGGCGCTGACGGAAGTGAAGGAACCGGCTGGCGGCGCGGACTGGTCGAAAGAGTTATCACCCCAGCAGACGACGGAGCCGCCGGTCTTCACCCCACAGGTATGATCGTCCCCGGAACCGACCGATGCAAAGGAACCGGAGGGCGGCGTGGCCTGGCCGTCATCATTGTTGCCCCAGCAGGCTACCGAGCCGTCCGTCTTCACTCCGCAAGTATGCTCCTCGCCTGCGCTGATGGAAACGAAGACAGGCGAAGCAGGCGTTGCCGTAGGCGTCGGGGATGTGGCCTTACAGAACGGCAGGCCGCCCAGGTCGGATTCGATAACCGAAGCGTCTGCATTCAACTGGTCTCTCAAACTGCTCGGTACGCACCCGGATAACTGGTTTCCTTCGAGGTACAGCCCTCGCAGGCTGGTGACGCGGCCCAACTCCGGCGGTATCTCCCCGCTCAGCCGGTTCCCGCTAAGGCCCAGCCTTTGCAGGTTGGCAAGGCTACCTAACTCGGGCGGTATCCCTCCAATCAAATTGTTGCCATTGAGGAATAGCCCTTCCACGTTGGCTAGGTTGCCCAACTCGGGTGGTATCTCCCCGCTCAACTCGTTGGATGCAAGATTAAACTCTCGTACATTGGCTAGATTGCCCAACGCGGCCGGGATCTCCCCGCTCAACAGGTTGTTATAGAGCCCCATATCCTCCAGGTCGGACAGATTGCCCAATTCGTGCGGTATCTCTCCGGTCAACAGGTTATGACTCAGGCTCAGTTCGCGTAGTCCGGCGAGGCTGCCCAGCTCTGGCGGTATATTCCCGCGCAACTGGTTCCAACCCAGAGACAGTTCTTCCAGTTTGCGGAGGCTGCCCAGCTCCGTCGGTATCTCCCCGCTCAACTCGTTGCCCTCGAGTCTCAACACTTCCAGCCTAGCAAGGCTGTCCAACCAAGGCGGTATCTCCCCGCTTAGCTCGTTCCATCCGAGCGATAGCTCTTTCAGGTTGGTGAGGTTGCCCAACTCCACGGGTAGCACCCCATTCAACCCATTACCTATGGTGAAGACCACTCGGGTGACGCGCCCGCTGCCGTCAGCGTCGACGCCGTACCATTCACCGAGAGGCGCGTTGCTTAGCCAGTTGTCGTTATTTTCCCAGTTCGCTCCATCAGTGGCGTTGTACAGGGCGACCAGCACGTCCCGGTCGGAAGCAGGCGTGGGTGCGGTCGCAGCAGGCATGGGTGTGGGAGACAGTGGGGCCATTGTAGGCTCAGGTTGCGGCAAGGCGGTCGCAGCTTGGGGCGTAACCTCACTGGCCCGGTTCTTAATCTCGGCAGCCAGAGGCATGGTGTCCTCGGCCCGCAGCTCGGTACCCATCATCATCACCAGGCCAGCCAGGCGGCCGCCGGCGACGAAGTACATATGAAACTGCAAGAAGCCGAAGGAGGCCGAGAAGCCGGTCACATCTTTGCCGGGAACCTCCAGTTTCTCCACCTCCACTGAGTCCACGTCTGCGCCCATCTCGGACGCCAGGCCGAGCGCGAACAGGTCGGCCCACGTTTCGGGGTCCATCGCGCTGATGATGCCCATAGTGGCGACCGCCTCGAACTCCGTTTCAAACAGGTCGAAATCGGTTCCAACCATCATCACCGTGGAGTCTCCCACCGGCGCTGATATCGAATCCGGTTCGTAGTCCCTCTCGAACCCGATTTCGGTGCCGTCAAGGGAAAAGCTCTCACTGGATACCTGGAAGCCGGGCAGCAGGCCGCTCAGGTCGGTCAAAGCGCGCAGGTCGTAGCCCTGGGCCAGGGCCCGCTGCTCAAGCTCCGTCGTATCTTCGCCGGGAACAGGCTCCAGTTCCTCAAAGGCGGCGGCCAGCGGCACTGCCGTAATCTTGCCGGCCAGGGCCGGGGCCACCCTGTCGTCCATCCTAGCGGCGAGCCTCCATACGGACTCGCCGGGTTCCATTCCGGGAGCGCCGACAAGATAAATCAGCAGCACCGCCGAGCCGCGCCTCCAGAGCGCTCCGTACATCAGGAAGGAGCTGTCCAATTCCGTGACCTCCATCTCGGTTTGAAACCCTGCCGATTCCTCTCCCAGAATCGTCCCAGGGGTGAGGGGCGCCGACGAGCGCAGCGTTCCTCCATCCAAGGCCACGTCCGCGAACCGCATCGGTTCCTCGGCCAGCATGGTCAGGTAAGCGGAGGCGCTGGCCTCATCTTCCAGGACGTGTATCGCTGTGACCATGGCTAGTGGTCCCTCCCAGCTCCCGCCGAGTATGCTCGAAAAATCGGCAAACTCGTGCTCGTAGCCGGTAATCCTGCCCGCGGCTGTGATGTCGGCTTCGATGTCGTCCGGGTCAAAAGTGTCCTCCGCCGCATCTGCGTTGTCGGCAAAGCCACTCGTGTCGGGGTCGAATTCCAAGGAGGGAAACTCGGTGTCTATGTCCTCCTGTGTGAGCATGATGGCGGCCATCTGCTCCCCGGTGAGGCCGGGGCCGGGCTCGGAAGGCGCCTGGGTGATATCGGGCGTGGGCGTAGCCGTTGGCTGCACCGGCGTGGCCGTGGGCGAAGGCGCCGCTGTTGGCACGGGAGACGGAGCAGGCGCGGCGACAATCGTCGGCGTGGGTGTATCCGTCGGCGCGGGGGTTGGACTCGCGGGGATGAGGGTCGGTGTCGGCGCGTTCGGCGGGACCGGCGTATCCGTCGGCGCGGCTGTGGAACCGGGAGTGGACGTCTCTCCGCCGGAGCAGGCCATCAGGATGAAGACAATCAACAAAATCCCCAGGCCGGCGAGCCAGCGAATGCTGAAAGATGATGCAGACATTCCGGTCATACTCCTTGACATGCGTTAACGCAAGTTCCCGTTTATCTCCACATTGCATCCAAACGGAGCAAACCCTTCGACGGTTACGGAACTGGCAAGCCGGAAATCCCACGTATCCCCTGCACGGAATGACCGGTCCTCCAGCATCGCTGTCCCCATAGATTCCGGTTCACCTTCCCTAATGGTGACAAATCCCTCTGCGGTAAGCGACTCGACATCCACATCCATAATGGCCGTGAGAGTCCCGCTCAACACGATCTCGGAAGTTACGCCTTCATCTTGCTGTTGAATGTTCAACTGGCACTCAGCTATCTCGGCGTTGAACACGTCTGTCAAATCAGTGGGGGAACCGCCAAATTCCACCGTGCATCCAAGGGCGGCAACCACGACGAACAGGACTGCCAGCATCTTCATATTTCCGCTCTCCCTTGCGCCCGACGAAGCGCGATACAAGAACAATTGCCGCATTTTGTTTCCCCGCAGGCGCCCCGGCAAGGTCGGTTTGTACCTGAAGTGGAGGTACAAAAGTACCTGTCCTATGGAGTACACTTGAGCCGCGACGGTGCTGCCGGGAGGCGCGCGTTTCCCGAATGCGAAGGCTTGGGGATACTCTGAACAAGTTGGGCTGATTATGGCAAAGTAAGGGGAACTGGGCAAG
>VXOI01000262.1 GCA_009840175.1 Chloroflexota bacterium
CTCTTCTCGCTGGACGCCGCCCACCCCAACGCCCTCGCCCCCGGAAAGCGCCCCTATCACACCATCATCCCCGGCATGGCGACGAAGGACGGCGAGCTGCTCTACTGCTACGGCATGATGGGCGCTTTCATGCAGCCCCAGGGACACCTCCAACTCATCAGCAACATGGTAGACCACGGCATGGACCCACAGCAGGCGGTCAACGCCCTGCGCTTCATGGTGGGCAACGACCAAGTGCTGCTGGAGGAAGGCATCAACCCCGACACCGCCCGCGAACTGCAATCCCGGGGCCACAAGCTGGGCCTGATGGCCGGGCGTTCCCGCGTGTCCATCGGCGGCGCCCAGGTCATCAGCCGCGACCCCAACACCGGTGTCCTCCAGGGCGGCACCGAACCCCGCAAGGACGGCGCAGTGGTGGGCTGGTAATGACATATTCAACACAGAGAACCACAGAGAAACATTAAACAAAAACTCTGTGTTCTCTGTGCTCTCTGTGGTGAATTAACTTCTTACAAGAGGATAGTTATGGCCGACGCGAAGACCGACCGCAGTTTCTACCGCAACTACTATCGCGAGATTGACGTCCTCCACGGCCTCCAGTCCGCCCCCGAAGAGCGCGACTGGCTGCTGACCACCCCGAAGGGCGACGTCAAGCAGTCCGATATCGTCCTCTACCTCGGCTGCAACGTCATGCGCACCACGCACCTGGTGCGGACGGTCATGGACGTCTTCAAGCTGCTCGATGTCAACTTCGCCGCCGTCGGCGGGGCGGCCTACTGCTGCGGCATCCAGCACCACCAGCGCGGCGACGAAGCGTCGGCCAAGTCCGTCGCGGCGACCACCGCGGCCAACTTCCGCAGGTTCCAGCCTGAGCAGGTCGTGATGTGGTGTCCGTCCTGCATCTTCTTCTACGACGACATCATGGATATGCGCGAAGACTTCGCCTTCCAGCACGTCACCGAGTATCTGGTCCAGAACCTCGACAAGCTGGACCTCAAGCCTCAGCCTGAGACCACCGTCTCCCTGCACTACCACGCCGGACGCCCGCAGTCCGACGCCGAGGCCCAGAGCGCCCTGACGCTCCTGCGCGCCCTGCCCGGCGTCACCGTCCGCGACATCGGCGGCGACGAGCGCTTCGGACGCCACTGCACCCCCGCCGTCCGCCAGCAGATGGGCCCCGAGGCGTGGGACGAAATGTCAAACCAGTGGGTGCAGAAGGCCGTTGACGCCGGAGCCGACACCTACGCCACCCTCTACCACGGCTGCCAGCGTCACATGTGCAGCCTCGAAGCCGACTACCCTGTCCGCGTCGAGCACTACCTCACCCTCGTGGGCCGCGCCCTGGGCATCGAATACGAAGACCAGTACAAGAAGCACACCCTGTCGGGCAACACCGATGCCATCCTTGCCGAAACAGCTCCCTGCGCCGTAGCCAACAGCATCCCCTTGGAGGAGGCGAGGGAGGTCATCGGGCGTGTGTTCCCAACGCGGTAGAACTCTCACAGGCGGAACAGCAGCGCCAACCCATCCTGGACCCGTAGTCGGCAGCAGCGGAGCGTCCCTTGACACAGCCTGAACTGGACCACCGCATCCACCAGGTGCTATCGGCATTCAAGCTGCATGGCCCCTTTTTCGCGGGCTATCCGGTTAATCAGGACTTCGATTACTCCGACCTCTACCCTCTCCTGTCCTTCGCTGCCAACAACATAGGCGATCCCTTCGGACATTCGCGCTACCAGTCCAACACCCATGAGACGGAGCGCGAGGTGGTCCGCACCATCGCGGAGTTGATGCGGCTGCCGCCCGATGATGCTTGGGGCTACGTCACGGCTGGTGGCACAGAAGGCAATATGTACGGCATCTACGTGGGCCGTGAGCTGCTCAGAAATCCTATTGCCTATTTCTCCCAGGACACGCACTACTCGGTCATCAAGATTCTGCACGTCCTGAACATCCGCAACATCATGATTCGCAGCCAGGACAACGGCGAGATGGACTACGACGACCTGCGCGAGTCCATACGCATCAACCGCGACGTGCCGCCGCTGATAGTGGCTAACATCGGCACCACCATGAAGGGCGCAGTTGACGCCCTGGACCGCGTCCGTGGCATCATCGAGGAACTGGCCCTGCCCCGCTCCTACATCCATGCCGACGCCGCGTTGAGCGGTATGATTCTGCCCTTCGTGGATGACCCCCAGCCCTTCGGATTCGACAGCGGAATAGACAGCATCGCCATCTCGGGCCATAAGATGATTGGCTCCCCCCTGCCCTGCGGCGTGGTCGTCACCAAGCGGGAGTACACCGCGCAGATTGGTCGCGCCATCGAATACGTGGGCGCTCTGGACACCACGCTGCTCGGCTCGCGCAACGCCATCACGCCCATGATTATCTGGTACTCGCTGACCAAGCACGGGCCGGAGGGATTCCGCGAAATTGTGGCGCGGATGCTGGACACCGCCGAGTATGCGGTGCAACAGTTCAACGCCAATGGCATCCCTGCCTGGCGCGCCAGGAACAGCGCCACCGTTGTCTTTCCCCGCCCTTCGCCCTACGTGCTATACCATTGGCAGCTTGCGCCGCTGGGCGACATCGCTCACCTGATTACCATGCCCCACGTAACCCGCGACATGATTGATCAGGTCATCGCAGACTATCTTGAATGGCCGAGAGCCGAAACATGAGCCAGCCACCCGCAGACGACAGCCGCCGTATCATCGTAATCGTGCCCAACGAGGCAGGCGCACTGGCCCAGGTTACGGAGGCCCTCAGCGAAGCGAAAATTAACATCGAGGCCATTGACGGCAGACTGGCCGGGGAGTTGGGCGTCGTCTCCCTCAGCACCAGCGACGATGACGCCGCCCTTCTCGCACTGCTGGACTCCAACCTGCGCGCGGTAACGTCGGACTCCATTATCTTTCGCCTGCCCGACCGCCCCGGAGCCTTGGCCGGAGTGGCGCGGCTCTTTGGCGACCATCAGCTCAACGTGCGCACCATCCACATCGTCCACCGGTTGGCGGGACAGGCCGTAGTCGCTGTCACCACTGATGACGACAATCGCGCCCGCTCCCTGCTCGACAGCGACTCCCTGCTCTAGCCCTGAGAGCTTCCTACTCTCCCTACCGTCCCGAGCTTGCCGAAGGGGTGATGGTGAAATCCTGCGTATCGACGGCCTTGCATCCGGCTGGTGGTGCCACCTGCCCCACAGCCAGCAACACCGCCCTCGAAGAAGCGAAAGAGGCCCCAGGCCGCGTATTCCCCGCCCTGTTATTGGCGATTCAGAGCGACGCCAAAGCCCCCTCAGGCGAAAGCACATTCAGTCCGTGCCGGGTCTGGATGCTGGATGATGCAAGGTCGTCGCGCAGTGCCTCATCTGCCGTCACCAGCGTCGCGCCGGACTCCACGGCAAGCCACACGATGAACTTATCGTCTTGGCTTCCCTGCGGGATGTCCGTCTCTCCGGCAAAGGGCGGAGACTCCTCCAGGTATTCCAGCTTGCCAGGCCTGAATATGGCCTGCCCCAAAGTGCGCAGGATTGCCGAGTCGAATCCGCGACGCTGGTGGGCCGGGTGGTTCAACTGGTGCTGGATTTTTCCATATAGGACAGGGTCGAAGACAATTGGGTGGCAGATGTCCAGTATTCCTTGCAGTAGGTCGAGACAAGTGGGGTCGGGTTCCCCTCCGACATCGGTTTCCAGTTGAGCGAAGATAAAAACGTTCTCGTCCAGAATGAACCGTTGAGTCATTGGGACCGCCTCAGTGCCTTGACCCGGCGGTCCAGCGTGTCCAAATTGTTGGCATAGAAGTCGGTGAGCCCGCCCTCCACCTGGCCGTTTTCGGTGACCTTGATCTCACTCGATGAACACTCGCTCTTCTCATCCTTTGCGAAGGAGTAAATCGCTAGGTCGTCCGGAGTCAGTATACCCTCAGCCACTAGCAGGAGCAGGCGTTCCACCAAGTGCTCGCTGTGCGTGGTCATAATGACCTGCTTATCCTCGGCCTTCGCCGTATCGGCCATCACCTCCGCCAGTTCGGCCTGCGCCTTCGGATGCAAGTGAATTTCCGGCTCCTCGATCAGAACCGTGGCTCCCTTTGCCGCACTTAGCAACTGATGGAATAGCATAATTAAGGAGTTAGTGCCAAATCCCTCGGTCACGATGTTGACCGGACCCGATTGGGTCTTGGATTTCACTTCGACCATCTGACCCGGAACTATCTCCACTCGAAGTCCCGTCCCAGTCACTTTTTCCAACAGCCCTGATAGCCAATCTTCCAATGGCCTGGCATACCCAAGGTTAGTAGCCAACTGCTCCTCACTAGCGTCTAGCCCTTGTTGTAGCGAGACTTCAGCTACCCTATCACTACCTAGTTCATAAGATGGGTGCAATAGTCCCCTTAGGGCAGGCACGTACCTCAGTGAGTTTAGAGCAGCCTTGATATCTCTAAATGATCCTTGTGATTGACTTCCACTGACACGAACTAAATTCTGAAAAAAGCTCGCTGAATATTCGAAAGGCTGTCCACCAGTTTCACCCATACAGCTGAATCGTAAAAACGACTCCGGCTGGAAATTAGGTGCAAGCTCTTCAGGATTGTTAACGTTTACGAATTGCCCTCGATGGCTCATCCGATCCTCCCGGGACGACTGCTTCAGCAGCAGCAGCGCCTGTAGCACGCTCGACTTCCCCGTCCCGTTCGGCCCGATCAGCACCGTCAGCAGCTTCGGGTTGATGCTGACGTGGCGGAAGCACTTGAAGTTCTCCAGCGTGATGTTCGTAATCATAGCGGCGCCCTCCCGCAGCCCATTGTATCAGCCGCGCCTTCGATGCCGTTGTGCGAGGGACGCCCCCACCATAACCCTCCCCCGGAGGGAGAGGGAACAGTTATCGGATAGCGTGAGTATCGCCGCCCGCCAGCACCGGCTCCGTGCGCACCACCGCCCCGTCGCTCAACACCACCCCGTCGGCGCAGTAAGCCTCGACTCGCCCCTCGTTGAACTGCTCGGCGTACAGCCGAGTATAGACTCCTCAATGGCCCAGCAGGTCCTCGTGAGTGCCGTACTCCTTGACCCGGCCCTCTTCGATTACGAAGATAACGTCGGCGGCCAGGATGGTGGACAGCCGGTGGGCGATGACCAGCGTGGTGCGTCCCCTCACCAGCGGCATCAGCGCCGCTTGCAGCATCCGCTCGCTGGCTGTGTCCAGCGCTGACGTCGCCTCGTCCAGGATAAGGATGCGCGGCTCGTGCAGCAGCGTCCGCGCGATCGACAGCCGCTGCCGCTCGCCGATGGACAGTCCGAATCCCCGCTCGCCGACCAGGGTGGCGTATCCGGCGGGCAGCTCCGTTATGCGGTCGTGGATGTAGGCCGCCTCGGCCGCGGCCACCACCTCGTCGTGGGTTGCGGTGGGCTTGGCGTAGCGCAAGTTGTCTTCTATGGTGGTCTGGAGCAAGAAGCTCTCCTGCGTGACGAACCCCACGGCGGCGGACAGGTCGGCCAGCCGGATTCGCCGCACGTCCAGGCCGTCAATGGACACCGAGCCATGGGTTACGTCATAGAGGCGGGGCACCAGGGCGGCGATGCTGGTCTTGCCCGCCCCGCTGGGCCCGACGAAGGCCGCCATCTGGCCCGGCTTGATGCGGAACGAGACTCCGTCCAACGCCCACAGGCGCGACTGGTTCAGCCCTCGCAACTCCCCGTCGCTGCCGTGGTAGCTTCGGCTGCTCACCCGCACCGAGTCGAACACCACCTCACCCCGAACCTTGTCGCGCTCCAGCGCCACTGCGCCGGGGGCGTCCACTATCTCCTGCTCCAGGTCCAGGTAGCCGAATATCCGCTCGAACAGCGCCACCGACGTTTGCAACTCCACCGATACCTGGAGCAGTCGCTCCACTGGACGGTACAATTGCGCCTGCAACGCCGTGAACGCAATGATGGTTCCCGCCGTAGCTGCTCCGGTCCCGCCCATGAATATCAGGTAGCCCGCCAGCAGGTACACCAGTGCAGGTGAAATGGTGAGGAATACGGAAGCGGCGGTGTAGAAGCTCTGGGCAATCATCTGCTGTCGCACGGCAAACCGCGACAGCTCCTCGTTGTGCCGCCGGAAGTGGTGCAACTCGTCATGCTGCCGCCCGAACAGCTTGGCCAGCAGGATGCCCGACAGGGACAGCGTTTCCTCTGTGGCCGCTGTAACCTGAGCCATGGAGTTCTGCGCGCTGGTCATCACCTCCCGCCGCTTGCGTCCCACCCAGCGCGTCAGGAGGAAGAACACCGGCAGGATAGCCATCGCCACCAGGGTGAACTCCCAGGAAATGAACACCATGGCGACCACCACGGCAATCAGCGCCGCGGCGTTGGCGATGGAGTCGGCCAGCGTGTTGGTGACCACTGGCTCGATACCGTTGATGTCGTGAGAGACGCGGGACTGCATCTCCCCGGTGCGGGTGCGGGCCAGGAAGTTCAACGACATTCCCAGCAGGTGAGCGTAGACCGCCTCCTGCAAGTCGCCTGTGACATCCTGCCCGACCTTGCTGGTCATATAGGTCTGGACGATGTTCAGGACGCCGCCCGCCGCGGCGATGGCCGCCATCAGCCCGGCCAGCAACCAGAGCAGCATCAGGTTCAGCTCTCCGTCGGCGGGGAAGAGCGCCGAGTCGAAGACCTCCTTGACGAGCACCGGGTTGACCACGCCCAGAACGGCGTTGACCACTATCAGCAGGCCAATACCCGCGACAGGCAGCTTGTAGGGGCCGAAAAGACCTATGACCCGTCGCGCCAGGCTGCGATTACGCGAATTGTAGAGTTGCCGATGATGGTGAGGTTGTCTCGATCCTGCCATCGGGTATCCCTTCCGCGGGCGTTTCGGCGGCGCTTCATAACCCCTCGCCGTCCCAGAACATTCCGCTGCCCCGGACAGAGGAACGCGCCGACTCCCGAGGCCCGGATGCGCCTGCCAGCGCCAGCTCCGGTTCCGGTTCGCCGTAGCAGTAGATGCTGCCGTCGCTGTACACCACCCCGTCGTGGCAGTGGGCTTCGATGCTTCCGCTGCCGAACTGCTCCCGGTAGAGCCGGGCGTACAGTCCGTTGCCGGCCAGCAGTTCCTCGTGGGACCCGGACTCCACGATTCGGCCCCGCTCTATGGCGTAGATTACGTCCGCCGACAGTATCGTGGAAAGGCGGTGCGCTATCACCAGCGTGGTGCGGTCACGCATCAGCGGCTGCAAAGCCGCCTGCACGTAGCGCTCGCTGGTGGTGTCCAGGGCCGACGTCGCTTCGTCGAGGATCAGCACCTTGGGCCGGTGCAGGATGACGCGGGCAATGGACAGCCGCTGCCTCTCCCCGCCGGAGAGCCGGAAGCCGCGCTCGCCTACAACGGTGTCGTAGCCCTCGGGCAACTCCATGATGCGGTCGTGGATGAAGGCCGCCTGGGCCGCCTCGACCACGTCCTCCCGACTGGCCTCCGGGCGGGCGTACAGCAGGTTCTTCTCCATTGTGGCGTGGAACAGGTAGCTTTCCTGGGTAACGAACCCGATAATCTCCGACAAGTCGGCCAGCGGTATCTCCCGCACGTCTATGCCGTCTATGGACACCACCCCCTCGGTCACGTCGTAAAGGCGCGGCACCAGGTTGGCGATGGTGGACTTGCCTGCCCCGCTGGGTCCGACGAAGGCCGCCGTCTGCCCCGGCGGGATGCGCAGGCTCACGCCGTCCAGCGCCCACTGGCGCTCCTCCAACTCACCCTCCTGAGCTTGTCGAAGGGTGCTGCTGCCCTCGGACTCTTCCTCTTCATCGCGGCGATAGTTGACCCGCACCGAGTCGAAGGCGATTTCCCCGGCCACCTTGCTGGCGGGTAGCGGGCGGGCGTTGGGCGAGTCAACGATTTCCTGCTTCATGTCCAGGTATCCGAAGATGCGCTCGAACAAGGCCATTGACGACTGTATTTCCACAGAAACCTGCAACAGGCGGCCTACCGGGAAGTACATCCGGCTTTGCAGCGTGGTGAAGGCGATGATGGTTCCGGCGGTGACCAGCGACGGCCCGCTTCCCGACAGGATGTAGCCGGCCAGCAGGTAGATGGCCGCCGGGCTTAAGGACAAGAAGGCCATCACCACGGCGAAGAAGGAATGCCCGATCATCTGCTGCCGTACCGTCAGGTCGGAAAGCTCCTGGTTGTGATGGCTAAAGTTCGCCATCTCCTGGTTCTGCCGTCCGAAGAGCTTGGTAAGCATCACTCCCGATACCGAAAGCGTTTCCTGGGTGATGGCGGTCATCTCCGCTGTGGACTTTGACGCCTGCGATGTGACCTCCCGCCGTTTCCGGCCCACCCACTGGGCCAGCATGAAGAAGAAAGGCACGGTAATAACCGCAACGATGGTCAACTGCCATGACAGGATGACCATCGCCACCAGGGAACTGGTCAGGCTGACGACGTTGAACAGCGTGTCGCTGGCGGTGGCGGTGACCACCTGCTGAACGCCACCCACGTCGTTGGACACGCGGGACTGTATCTCCCCGGTGCGCGTGCCGGTGAAGAAGCGCAGGGACATTCCTTGCAGGTGGGCATACACTGCGTCGCGCAGGTCGCGCATCACGTACTGCCCCACCTTGTTGGTCATATAGGTCTGGGCGACCCCCAGCACCGCGCTGCCCACCGCAATGGCCGCCATCGCCCCGGCCAGAATCCATAGCACTCCGAGGTTGGGCCCGCCCTCCCCGAACAACCCGTTGTCGAACACGTACTTGATGAGGATGGGATTGACCACCCCAACCCCGGCCGTAATCACGACCAGACCCACCACCAGCGCCACCTGGACCCGGTACGGACGGAAAAGTCGTACTACGCGCGGCACCAGGGAACGGCCGGGTTCGGGAGTTGGGTCGGCGGCGGGAGGTTGCACCGGCGCGCGGCCGGAGCGGTCTGGCGTCAAACTAGTCATCTCGGAGAATCCACTATTCTGTGTGATTGCGGTTCCCTTGCGTTATTCCACATCAAGTATAAGTTATGACCGCCCGAATCGGAAATTCGTACTGCTCGGAAACTCCCGTCATTACCACAATTCCGAACCTTCATTCCCGCGAAACCGGGAATGCCTTGTATCAGGAAATCCCGTCTATCCTGTCCATCCATGTCAATCGTCGGAAGGTCAGCCTACACCGATGCGCAGGTGCCTGCCGAAGACGCCCGCCAGCAATGCGCTCACCAGCGTAACCGCGAGGCACAGGTAACCTATTCCCTCGAAACCCACGCTTGCAAGTATCCCGCCCGACACCGCGGCCCCCAGCGCGCCTGCGCTCTGGTTGCTAAGGCCCATGATGCTGGCTCCGGTGGCCTTGGATTCCCCTGAGTACTCGGTGCTGGCAGCGACCAGGGTGGCCATGGTAATGCTCAGCAAGCCAGTCCCCGCCGTTGCCAGCGCGACGGACACCCACAGTTGGAAATCAAAGCTGAAGCACAGGAAGGCGCAGATGCCCCCGGCGGCTGACGTGGCGCCCAGGAGCGCGGCGCGGTAAGGCCTCATCGCCACGAATCCTCCGGCATAGTTCCCGATGACCTGCGCCACCGCCACTATCCAGAGCGGCAGGGCGGCAAATCCCACATTCAACCCATAGGTCTTGATCAGGTAGGCTGCGTAGTAGCTTACTATCGTCCAGTAGGCTATGCGCTGCGACAATCCCACCGCCACCGCCGCCCGGAAGTAGCCCAGTGACAGCAGAGACCTGTACCTGGAGAAAAACGACAGCCTGCGGACCCTCTCATTGCTTCCCCTGGGAAACCAGAGCCAGTTGGCAACGAAAGCCGATGCCAGCAACAGGCCGGAAATCACGAAGGTGAACCGCCATCCCTGCCAGTCCGCCAGCACCGCGACCACCGGAACGCTGACTGCCGTGGTCAGCACGCCCACGGCCAGAATGCCGCTGACCGCCTGCGCCCGCCGCTCCGGGGAAATGACGTCCGACAGCACACCCACCGACGTCGGCGGAAGCGTCCCTGCCGCCAGGCCGATCAGCACCCTGAGAACGAGGAACACTTCGATGTTGGGCGCAAACGCCGACGCCAGCACCGCCGCCACCAGGACCAGCAGCCCCGCAAGGATCACCGGGCGGCGGCCAAAGGAGTCGGACAGCGGCCCGACTGTAAGCAAGGAGACTGCCCAGGCCGCGAAGGTCGCGGTAGCCAACTGCCCTGCTACCGGCACGGAGATTTCCAGGTCTGTCGAAATCTCCACCAGCAGGGGCGGGAGCATGAACACCGCGTTCTGCGTGGAGAACATGCCAAGCGAAAGCACGGCAAAAAACCACGCCTTGTTGATGCCTCTCTCGCTAGCCGGTGCCGCCTGCGTTCCGATGCTGCCCGTTCTCCTTCGCAAATGATTTTGGCCTCTTGGCCGGACTATGCCAAAACTAACCCTCTCCGACAAGGGAGAGGGTCAGGAGATGGACAACACCTGCCTGTAAACCGCTACCAGTCTTTGATAACCGGCAGCACCTCCTTGCCGAACAGCCCGATGTTGGACATGGTGGCCTCGTGGGACATCTTGGACTCCTGGCCGTACATAATCAGGTGGTCCATACCCAGCCGCTTGTGGATGTATTCCAGCTTCTCCAGCACCTGGTCCGGCGTGCCGCAGACGATATGGTAGTTCTCCTTCAGTTCCTCGTAGGTCTGGTTTGCCAGGGGCTTGACCGTGCGGCGGGCGGCGATGGACGCGCTGGCCTGAGAGCGGTAGCCCACCGGGTTCATGTACTCCCGCGGCGCGCGGGTGGTTGCGCCCATCCGCCAGACGAAGTGCCGGGCTTCCTCGTCGGCCTTCGCCGGGTCTTTGTCCACGTAGCAGCACAGCAGGTAGCCGAAGTTGTCGGGCGTGGTCTCCCGGCCTTCCTCCGCGGCGGCCTGCCGGTACATCCCGAACAGCTCCTCGGTCACGTCCACGTCCGTCAGGAAGGCGACGTAGGTATAGCCGTGGCGTCCGGCCCACTCGGCGGTCTCGGGGCTGGACGTGCCGGGCACCCACACTGGCGGATGCGGCTTCTGGATGGGCACCATCCACGGGTTGACCGCCCGGTAGTTGTAGTGCTTGCCCTCCCAGCGGAAGGGACCTGGCGTCGTCCACGTCTTGATCAGCAGGTCGTGGCACTCCTCGAACCGCTCCCGGTTCTCCACCGGGTTGACGTTGGTGGAGACGGTCTCCACGCCAGTCCCCCGCACCATCCCCGAGATGACCCGCCCGCCGGAAATCACGTCAATCATCGCGATTTCCTCGGCCAGCCGCACCGGGTTCTCGTGGATGGGCAGGATGTTCCCCAGCAGCAGAATCCGGGCGTTCTGCGTAGTCCGTGCCAGCACTGCTGCCGTCAGGTTGCATGAAGCGTTCATGCACGACGGCGTACTGTGGTGCTCGTTGACCATGATCCCGTCATAGCCCAGCTCGTCCACATACTGGCACTCGTCAAAGTACCGCTTGAAGAGCTGGTTGGCCATCGGCGGATCAAAGTTGCTGTTGGGGAAAGTGAGCCGTATAGACGGGTACTTGAGGCTCTCCTCGTCCGAATACTCGTGGTAGGGAAACTCGCTGAAGTAGTAAACTTTCATGGGTGTGTCCTTTCCGAAAGATAATCCAATTGGCTTTCGAGTCTAAGACAAATGCACACTTGGCGCTAGACCGGAATCATTGGGTAGAGACCTATTCCTCCGACTTCGTTTTGTTCGCGTTCCATGTTTCTACAAGGAAAACCGCCATCGCTCCAGCTACATTGACTGCAAGTTCGGCGTGCCTACGCGCTGGTCTCACCCTGTTGCTTCCTTGACCGTGTGCGTCTCCAAGTCGGTTTCTAAGTCCTGCAAGTCCATTGGTTATGCTTGTGCAGCCACCAAGAATTTGCTTAAAGATTTGCTCGGAATGTTGTTCGGGTGCAAGGTTTAGTTGCAGAGACGTCTTCCTGTATAAGGCGGGCAGATCCAAATCGTCTTCGTAGGGAGTTTCTGTTTGCTCCAGAATATGTTTGCAAACAGATTCCAGCAAGGTACGCGCTGACGTTATCGCACCCTCTGCGTCTCCGTTGAGGCGGTCTAATGCCTTTACCCAGTCGCGTTGAATGTTATTGGCATCAAAGTCTTGGAGGGCTTCAGATATTGCGACGTGAGACGGAGCATCGTCTTGATTCTCTAGCCAGTCAAGCAGAGGGCGAAATTCTTCCCAAAGGAACTCTCGACGCTCTTGGTAGGTGGAAAATTTCTGTTTGATGAAATTCCAAAACTGAGCCGTGTCCCTATTTGTCTTGACAAATCTCGGCAACTTTTCCGATATATCGGTATTGCCCATTAATGAGCGTCTGAGTTCGCCGTACTCGTACTCGTCCCAAGCACGGCCCGTGGCGACAGCAACGAGCAGATTCTGCAAACTTTCCACTTCTTCAATTTGCGAATCCATGTAATCCGGCACGACTGACCTATTCCTCCAGCGTAGTAATATCCCCCGGGTCCAGCCCCAGCTCCTGCGCCTTCAGCAGCCGCCGCATAATCTTCCCAGACCGCGTCTTCGGCAGGGTCGGCGTGAAGTCTATCTCCGCTGGCACCGCTATCGGCCCCAGCTCGTTGCGGACGTGCAACTTGAGGGCGTTCACCATCTCCTCCGACGGGTCGTTGCCCACCCGCAGCGTCACGAACCCCTTGATGCTTTCGCCGCGCAGCTCGTCGGGCTTGCCGATGACCGCCGCCTCCGCCACCGACGGGTGCGACACCAGCGCGCTCTCCACCTCCGCCGAGCCGATGCGGTGCCCGGCCACGTTCAGCACGTCGTCGGCGCGGCCCACCACCATGTAGTAGCCGTCGGCGTCGCGCAGGGCCACGTCGCCGGTGAAGTACACGCCCGGTATCGTGTTCCAGTCCCGGGCGTACCGCTCCGGGTCGCCGAACACCGTGCGGAAGAAATGAGGGAAGGGACGCTTGATGACCAGCAGCCCGCCCTTGTCCGGCTCGGTGATGGGCTGGCCCTCGCGGTCAACGATGTCCATTTCCGCGCCGGGCATGGGACGTCCGACGCGGCCCGGCTTGACCGGCATCGTCGCCGTGGTGCCCAGGCACGGGCCGCCAGTTTCCGTCTGCCACCAGTTGTCCACGATGTGCCCCCACTCCCCGTTGCCGCAGATGTGCTCGTAGCTCCAGCGCAGCGCCTCGGGGTTCAGCGGCTCCCCGGCGCAGGTCAGGAAGCGCAGCGAGCGCAGGTCGTACTGCTTCGGGTACTCCTCGCCGTAGCGCATCAGCATCCGCAGGGCCGTGGGCGCGGTGAAAATGACGTTGACGCCGTACTTCTCGATTATTTCGTAGAAGGCGCCGGGGTGAGGGAAGTCCGGGGCGCCCTCCCGGAAGATGGTTGTCGCCCCGGCCACCAGCGGCGCGTAGACGATGTAGCTATGGCCCACGACCCAGCCGATGTCTGAGGTGCACCAGAAGACGTCGTTGTCCTTGACGTCCCAGAAGTTCTTGAAGTGGTAGTACGTCCCTACCATGTAGCCGCCGTGGACGTGCTGCACGCCCTTGGGCCGGCCGGTGGTGCCGCTGGTGTACAGGATGTACAGCGGATCCTCGGAGTCCATCTCCTCGGCGTCACACTCTACGGAACTCTCGGCCATCAGAGCGTCGAAGTCCACCTCGCGCCCGCCCAGCGACGCTGCCACTTTTGCCGCTCCCTTCCGCCGCCAGACGACCACCTTCTGAACCACGTCCAGGTCCTCGACGGCCCGCTCCGTGATGCCCAGCAGGTCCACCTCGTTGCCTCGGCGGTAGCCCACGTCGGCGGTGATGACCACCTTCGCCTGCGCGTCCAGGATGCGGTCGCGTAGCGAGCCGGAGCTGAACCCGGCGTAGACCACGCTGTGCACCGCCCCGATACGGGCGCAGGCCAGCATGGCTATGGCCCCCTCCGGCGTCAGCGGCATATAGATGACCACCCGGTCGCCCTTACCCACGCCCAGCGACCGCAGCCCGTTGGCGAAGCGGTTGACCAGTTGCGCCAGCCGCCCGTAGGTGAAGACGCGCTCCGTGCCATCCTCGCCCAGCCAGATGAAGGCCGCCTTGTTGCGGTTGCCATTGGTCAGGTGGCGGTCAAGGGCGTTCTGCGTGATGTTGCACTTGGCCCCCAGGAACCAGCGGAAGGTGGGATAGTCCCACTGGAACACGCTGTCCCACCGCCGCGTCCACTCCAGCTCCGACGCCACCCCCTCCCAGAACCCCTCCGGCGACTCCATGGAATCGCGGTACTCACCCTCGTAGTCTTGCAGAAAAGCCTGCCGCACCAGAAAATCCGGCGGCTCAATCTGACCGGTCTCCTGGAGCAGATGGTCAATCTGTCCTTGCTGCACCATGTTGGTCCTCCTTACTCTACGTGACTGCATGGTTCCGTAGGGGCGGGTTTCAAACCCGCCCCTACAGTCATTGGCGCAAATTTCTGGGATTTTCAACATCCTCAGCCCACTTGGCCGGATTGTCCACGATGTACTGCCTTATGGCATCCAGTTCGCGCTCGTTGCGTATTACACGCTCATAATAGTTTCTCTGCCACACGGGAACACCTGGAGTACTGCGAACTTGGTTGATGCGTCGAGATGAAAAGGTCTTGAACGCTCGAACAATTTCCGGCAGTGGGTGGCGCTCTGTAGGGGCGGGTTTCAAACCCGCCCCTACACTTTGGCCTTTCGGACTCTTCATTCCTGCCTCCCCACTTTCGGATATTGAACTCTTCCCTTGATTATCGGCTAGAACGATGATGCCATGCACATGATTGGGCATCACTACAAACTCGTCTATTTCAACGTGGGGGTAATGATTCGGCAAATCGTTCCAACATTCCAAAACGACTTCCCCGGCGCGAGTCAACGACATTTCACTTCCAGGGATCTCCCCCAACAGGCAATCACGATTATAGGTACCAATAGTTACAAAATACGCTCCGGCCTGTGCGTAGTCGTAGCCAGGCAACCTGATAGATCGGCGGCGATTCTGTTCTCTACCGGATGCCATAATATGACCTTCTCTCAACACCTCAGTCGTATCTCACTAAACTACAATGACTTCGCGGATGGCATCAGATGGCACTCCCCTCAGGCCCCCTTCCCGTCCAAATTCCAGGGCCAGCAATATGCCCTCTGCCAGGTTCTCCAGTGCGTCCTCTTTGGTTTTGCCCTGACCGTTCGTCTCTGGGATTTCCAGACAGAAGGCGATATACCAATCTTCGTCCTGCGCGATGATCGCCGTAAACTCGTTTCGCACCGTAACCTCCTTAGTTCCCTCTCCCTCAGGGGGAGGGCTAGGGTGGGGGTGAGGGTCAGTTACCGGAACGCCGGCATCACTTCCTTCGCGAACAGCTCCATCGAGCGCATCACCTTCTCGTGCTCCAGCGTGCCGAAGGACATATTGGCCCCGAAGTAGTGGACGTTGTGGTCGTCCCGCAGCCGCCGGATGCGCTTGATGCACTGCTCCGGCGTCCCGAAGCAGGTGGTGGTCTTCAGCCGCGACTCATAGCTGGGCGGGTCTTCCGGCCGGTTGGTGATCCACTGGTCCAGGTTGTAGTAGATTTCGCTGCCGCCCTTCAGGGTGCGACGGTAGCCGTTCAGGTCGTACACCCACGTTACGGCCTCACGCGGGTCCTCGATGGCCGACTTTTCGTCCTCCCCTACGTAGACCTTGCGGAAATAGGGCATATCGTCCCACAGCGGCTGCGCGCCCTTCTCGGCGCACACTGCCGAATACACGTTGCGGATTTCCAGCGCCTCGGCGTCGGTGATGTTCGCGCTGGTCAGCACCGGCAGGCCGCGGTCAACGGCTACCGACACGCTCTCCGGCGTCCGCGACACCGCCAGGAACACCGGCGGGTGCGGCTCCTGCACCGGCACTGGGGCGATGGTCATATCGTCTACCTGATAGAACTCGCCCCGGTAGCTGAAGCCGGGGTGCTTCCACAGCCCCAGTATCACGTCCAGAATCTCGCTGAACCGCTCGCTGCGGGTGTTGTAGTCCACCTTCAGGTTGCCGTACTCGTACACCACCTGGCCTCGTCCCACGCCGAAGTCCAGCCGCCCGTTGCTCAGAGCGTCCAGCATCGCCGTTTCCTCGGCGATGAACACCGGATTCTGGAAGGTCAGGACGCTCACGCCCGTACCGATGCGGATGCGCTTGGTGCGTCCGGCGGCGTGCAGGCCCATGGCCACCGCTGAGGGCACGATGCCGTAGCGGGTGAAGTGGTGTTCGGCCAGCCATACCGAATCGTAGCCCAGTTCCTCGGCGAACTCGATCTGCTCCATCATTTCGCCCAGGATGCGGCTCTGGTGTTTGGGGTCGGGTTCCGGCCACGAGGGCAGCATGAACAGGCCAAATTTCATGGGAAAGCAACTCTCCGGCGCAAGATAATGCGGCCCCCCCCCCCCCAAAACCCCGGGCGGGCCGCCCCAATTTTCTACAATATAACATTAGGGGGTTAGGGCGGGAAGGGGAGCAGGCCCTGGTCGAGCGGGCTGGGGGGGCATGGCGGATATGGCAGGCGGTACGCCAGCCGGCGTGGCCGGGCGCCCCGGGCCGGGGGGGGGGGTTGGGGGCGGGCGGGGGGTGGGCGGGCCCGCCCGGGG
>VXOI01000035.1 GCA_009840175.1 Chloroflexota bacterium
CACCGGAGCCAAGAAGAAACCAACCGTCGTTTTTACGGCACACCCATACTAGGAGGGAACCATGCGCGAAGTATTGCGATCCAAGATTCACCGGGCCTGGGTAACCGAAGCCAACCCCGATTACGTCGGCAGCATCGTCATTGACGAGGCGCTGATGGAAAAGGTTGACATGTGGGACAACGAGAAGGTCCTGGTCTGCGACGTTGACAACGGCAGCCGGTTCGAGACCTACGTCATCCCCGGCGAGCGGGGCCGCGGCGACATAGCCGTGCAGGGCGCCGCTGCCCGCCTGACCGGCGAGGGCCACTGTCTCATCATCATGTCGTTCGAGGTCACCGAGACTCCCATCGAGCCCAAGATGATTCTGGTTGACGAAGAGAACCGATTCGCGGAGTACCTGGAGGGCGTCAAGCATGTCGAGCCGGTTCACTGAGCAGGAGACCGAGTCCTACTACGACGCAGAGGACGAGATATATCGCGCCGTCTGGGATGAAGACGGCAGCGTCCACTGGGGCTACTTCGACGAGTCCACCGGAACGGACTTCCTGAAGGGCTGCGCCAATCTCGACCGCATCATGGTTGAGAGGGGCGGGATAGACGTAGGCGCCCGAGTCCTGGACCTGGGTTGCGGCAACGGCACCACCGCCATCTGGCTGGCCCGCCACACCGGCTGTCACGCCACCGGTATAGACCTGAGCGGCGTGCGGATTGACAACGCCAATGTTGCCCGCGATCGCCAGGAACCGGGACTGCGCGACAGGCTGGCCTTCGAGAAGGCATCGGCCACTGAGTTGCCCTTCTCGGACGGTCAGTTCAGCCGCGTCTGGAGCCAGGCCGTCATCTACCACGTGCCGGACAAGCGCACGGTGCTGAAGGAAGTCTATCGGGTTCTCGAGAAAGGCGGCATCTTCGTCTTCGACGACCTGGTCAAGCCGAAGCAGGAAGTCAGCCCGGAGTCGCAGCGATTCGTCTACGACCGGCTGCTCTATGATACCGAGTTCAGCTTCGAGTCCTATCAGGACGCGCTGAAAGCTCAGGGGTTCGAGTTGCTGGAGGCCCAGGACATATCCAGCCACCTGCGCCAGTCGTATCTCTGCCTCGCTGACCGTACCCCCAAGGGCGACACCGGCGAGCACGCCGAGCACTACGAATGGCTCACAACGGCCTACCTGGAAACGGCGAAGGCGGTGGAAAAAGACGAGCTGGGCTGGGGCCTGTACATCTGCCGCAAGTAATCCCGCCGTCCTCCCCTCGTAATGAAATCAACCTGATTCCCTCTCCCCGCAAAGGAGAGGGAATTTGAAATGGAGGTAATTTCCCATGGCAATGGAAGAGAGCCACAGGCGAGTCCAGTGGGTCTACGGCTCAACCACGAACCAGGAATTGGAAGAGCGCTACGACCAGTGGGCCATCGAGTATGACAGGGACCTGGCGGAAGACTTCGCCTGGAACGCGCCCGATAACGGCGCGCGGGTCCTCGCCGGGCTGGTGCCCGCCGATGCCAACGTCCTCGACGCCGGAGCCGGAACCGGCCTGGCCGGAATCTGCCTCGCCGCCGCCGGGTTCACCAATATGGCGGCCATGGACATCTCCCAAGGGATGCTGGACGTCGCCCAGGAAAAGAATGTATACAGATCGTTCCACCAGATGGTAATGGGCGAGACTCTGGGCTTCGAGACCGATGAGTTCGACGCCGTCATCAGCATCGGCGTCTTCACTCTGGGCCACGCCCCTATCAGTTCCTTCGACGAACTGGTGCGCGTCACCAAGCCCGGCGGTTACATCGTCTTCAGCCTCCGCACCGACATGGTGGACGACGGCTACCAGGACTACTTCAACAAGCTGGAATCCGCCGGACAGTGGAAGCTGGCCCAGGTCACCGACCCCTTCCAGCCCATGCCCAAGGGCGAACCGGAGGTCTTCCACCAGATATGGGCCTTCCAGGTCGCCTAGCAAGTCCGAACTCGTACATCCAGCGTAAAGAGAGCGCGGGGGCAATATCTCCGCGCTCTCTGTTTTTCACCCCCGTCGGGGAGTTGGCGGTATGCGGTTTCCCTGGGCCAACATCGCGCTCATCCTGCTGTTCGCCGTCGAGCTGGTGACGGGCTATCTGGGCCTGACCCACAACAACCCCGAGTGGATTGCGGCCATGCACATCCACCGCATCACCGGCTTCTCCATCCTGGCCCTCTTCCTGTGGAAGTCCCGCAACATCCTCGGCTCCTTCCGCACGCGCCGGAACTGGAAGACCCACCTGGAGACCATGCTGGCCTCGTCCGCCCTGCTGGTGGGCCTGCTCATCGTGCTGGGGCTGGGGCTGGCGTGGAGCCACTTCGGGCCGTACAGCTTCCTCGGCTTCTCAGGCACCACCATCCACCTCAACCTGGCTCTGCTGCTGATTCCGCTGCTGGTGTGGCACTCGCTGCGCCACAAGATCAGCTTCCGTATGCGCTATGTCGCCGACCGGCGCAATGTTCTGCGCTTGGGAGGGTTGGCGGTGGCCGGGCTGGCCCTCTGGCAGGTGACGGACCGGCTGAACATCCTGGCCGACGGCCCGGTCGCCGACCGCCGCTTCACCGGCTCGCACCCGGAGAACGGGCCAGACTTCCCGGTGACCATGTGGCTCGACGACCGCACCCAGCACATAGACGGCGCCCAATGGCGGCTGAGGGTCAACGGCCACGTCGAAAGGCCGTATGAGATGGACCTGGAAGAATTGCAATCCTGGAACAGCCGACTGACGGCCATCCTCGACTGTACCGGTGGCTGGTACACAACGCGGGAGTGGCAGGGCGTCCCGGTTACGGAACTGCTGGCCCGCGCCAACGTCAAGCCCGGCGCTGGCAGCATCACCATTCGGTCCCGCACCGGCTACTTTCGGCGCTACTCTATGGCGGAGGCGGAACGCGCCCTGCTGGCCAGCCGGGTGGACGGCGCTCCGCTCTCGCCCGGCCACGGCTTTCCCGCCCGCATGGTGGAGCCTCACAAGCGCGGCTACGACTGGGTCAAGTGGGTGGACGAAATCACCGTCAACGACACCAGCAAGTTCTGGCAGCCGCCGCTGCCGGTGACGTGAAGACGAGAGGGACTACAGGCTCGCCAAACGTGCGCTGACCAGCCGGTTAAGGCTGACTCCTTCTTCCGCCGCCCGCAATGCCAGTGCGCGGTGCAATTCGGGCGGAACCCGCACCGTAAAATTGCCGCTGTAGGAACGCTCCGCAATGGGTTCAGGTGGAGTCTCGCCGTCTCCCAGCATATCTTCCAGGACTTCAGCCACCACGCGCCTTATACCTGAGAACGCCTCATCAGGCGTAGGCTCGAGCCAACTCAGGGAAGGAAACTCCGAGCACAACCCGACGTACTCCTCATCTTCGGCAGACCAAATGACGCGATAGGCGTAGTGGTCGGGGTTCATTGCATCTCTCGCAGTCTTTCCAGCGCTCTGATCACTTGGCGAACTTGAAAAGCCTTGGCCATACCCCTTCTGTTTTGGATATTCACCCTAGGGTCGCCTGGCCAAGGCATGGAATAGTTGCGGTGACTCGTTCCCCTCTGGCGAGGTTCCCCGAAATGCCGGTTGCAAATCCTTGCCAAGTCGTCGAACCGGACTCCTCCGGGATTTCTGCGAAGTTCTGCTATATCTTCAGAGATACGATCAAGCATCACTGCAATATCATTATTGATACCACAGAAATCCCTACTCGTCCAGAAACTCCAGTATCACCCGCGCCAGTTCCTCGGGCTTGTGGTAGCCGATGTCGTGGACGGTTTCGGGAATCCAGTGGGCCCGGCCGTTGGGCAATGCGGCTTCGGCGGCCCCCACCATGCGGTGGCGTAGCTGGGCGAAGTCGCTGTTGGCCCGCTCCGGCACTGGCCCTGCGGCTATCAGCAGGGCCGGGCATTGCACCTGCGTCAGGGTGTGCGAGCACGGGTCTTCCCACATCGCCCGGATGACCTGGGCCTGGTTCCGAGGGCGCAGTATGTCCTGTATCTGGCCGTCCTCATCTGCATAGACCATCGTCTGGACGATGCGCTCTATCTCGCTGTTCCACCAGCCGGCCATCTGGTCGCGCAGGCGGTTGAGGAACTCCTCCCGGTCGCCGGTGACGTTGCGGGGGCGAAGGCGGTCGGAGAAGGCTTCCCACGTCGGCTCTGGGAACAGACGCCCGTCCAGAAAGCCGCCGTCAATCATAACGATGCGCTGCACCCGGTCGGGGTAGTGGGCCGCGAAGTTGCTGACCACGTGCCCGCCCCAGGAGTGACCCAGCGCCGCCACCGGCTCTCCGAAACCGGGAATCTCGGCGCTTACGTGATCCAGCAGCGCCGCCAGGTCGTCGGACAGCGTATGCCAGTCGTAGCCCGATGCGGCCTGGGTGGTCTGCCCGTGGCCTCGCTGGTCCGGCGCGATGATGCGGTAGCGGTTCCGCAATAGTCTGGCGACGATGTCGTACCAGTGGGCCGACGACGCCAGCCCGTGCAGCGCCAGCATCGGCTCGCCGTCGCCGCCCCAGTCTAGGTATCGCATATCCAGCCCGTTGACCTGCGCCCACTTTTCTGCCGGTTGTGCAAGGGTGTTGTCCGACAATTTACTTACTCCTGATGGGTATTCTTCGAGAACGCAAGTTAGTCCTGCGCCCGCGTCCCCGCAGCCTCTTCTTTCCGCTCGACGCCGTGTTTTTTGAGGATGGCGTCCACAAAGGGTTTGAGCATCCGCTCAGCGCCGTCAATGCGGATGGCTACCGCTGAGCATCGCTCATCGGGCCTGTCCTTGTCGTAATGGACGATAATGTTTTCCGCCATTTCATGGCTGACTACTCCCGCCCGCCCGCTGTCTATAAATAAGCTGTCGCGTTCCGGGTTGTATTCCACTCGCGCCGGAGGCGGCGACTTCCAAAGCGGATATTTCGCCGTCGCCTCGAGAGCCGCCTTCCGTTTCAATCTCGCTTCCCGTTCCCGGTCGGATTCCGGTTCGCGCCATACCCCATACTTCGCCAAAACCTTGTCTGCAAACGGCCTCAGCAAAAGCTCGGCGCTGTCAATGTGAATCGCCACCACAAACGATGGCTCATCGTCTTCGTCCTTGTCGTAGTGGACGATGATGTCTGACGCGAATTCCTCACCGGCGGCGCTTTTATGCCCGGTCTCAATGAGCAAGATATGCCAATCAGGGTAGTATTCCACCAAGGCAACAGGCATTGATTCCTCAACAGGATATTTCATTGAATCTCCCATGGCCGCCCTCCGTATTTATCCTCCAACTTCCTGTTGTGATAGGCGGTAAGAAATCTGCCCGTCTCAGGGTCTCCTACAAATACTACTACTATCCACTGCTGGGATTCGGAGACACGGCCATTGAGAACAGTTCTCCTTTCGCCCCTACCAGTGTATACCACCTCTCGCTCATAAGAATGAGCAACAATTTGCATTATCCACTCAGGCAGGACGTCTCTGTGCCGGACCGGTGTGGTTTCCCCATGCCCCTCAACCTTGGGCAACAGATCGAACGCCCGCCGCAGCCTGGCGCGTTCCGCATCCGTCATCTCGCCGGAGCTTGCACCCTCGGCGCTCAACCTTCCGCCGTCCGCTCCAGCTCCATCTGAAGCAGCTTCGCCTTCACGCCCAGCCCGCCGCCACCGTAGCCGCCCAAGCCCCCGTCGCTGGATATTACCCGGTGACAGGGAATGATCAGTGAGAAGCGGTTGCGGGCCATAGCCTGCCCGGCCGCCCGCAATGCCAGCGGGTTGCCTGCTTCCGCCGCCAGCCAGCGATAGCTGCGCGTCTCCCCCGGCGGGATGGTGCGGCAGGCCCGCCAAGCGGCGCGGAAGAAGGGCGGCGCGCCCTCCAGGTCCAGCTCTATGCCGTCCAGCGCCTCCAGGTCGCCCTCGCTGTACCGGACGAGGCAGTCCACTATCTCGCGGAACGCTTCCGGGTCATTCTCCGCTTCCTCGGCGTCTTTCCCCAGGTCTTCCATGACTTCCTGAGGGGTGGGCTTTAGCGTGGCTCGCCGCAGGCCCTTTTCTCCGGACACCAGTCCAATCCACCCTGAGGGCAATTGCTGTATGTGGTACTTGAGGGCTGTCATGGAGCCTCCGTTGCTACAAAATCCTCGCCCGCCGTAGTAGCGAAAGCCGCAGCAGCGGGTAGCGCACGCCGAGCCAGGCATCGGCCAGCCGCTCCCTGTCGCCCAGCGACAGGGTTCTTGCGCCGTAGCGGGAGCGGACGTAGTAATCCACGATTACGTCCACGGACTCCCGGTAAGCGGGCAGCCTGCGGGTCAACTGCTGGCCGAACTGGTAGGGTGTTCGCGGCCCGGCGGCGTTCAGTCCGCCAAAGGCGGCCAGGCCCCTGAGCCGTCCGTACACCGTGGCCGGTTCCTGGGCCGGAGCCAGGTAACGGCGATAGGCCCACCGTCCGGCCAGTCCCGATGCGGCGATGGCTGCCACAACGATAATCGCCCACACCCACGGCGCAGGCCCTCCGACTTCGCCCGCCTCTCCGGGGAGACCGCCCTCGCCGGGCAGGGGTTCCAATGGGACGCCGCATTCCAGGTCGAATTCATCAATGCAGTCGAAATCCAACCCGGCGATAAACGGCCCCTCCAACTCTTCTCCGGCGATGCCGCCGGGAACCATCACCACCGGCAGCGCAGCGCCCGGAGTCGGCTCGAAGGGAATCCAGTCGTAGCCGGGGAAGTACACCTCCACCCAGCCATGGCTGTGGCTGTCGGTCACCGCATAGACCGGCTCAGACTCCACCTGATCGCCAGTGGTGTATCCCACGGCCACCCGCGCCGGAATCCCGACCGAGCGAAGCAGCACGGCCATGGACGACGCGAAGTATTCGCTGTAACCCTGGCCCTGTTCGAACAGGAAGTGGTCAACGCCGTCGGCATCATAGGGAGGAGGCTCAATCTGCAGGTTATATGGCAGCGTCTTCAGGTAGGCTTCCACCGCCAGCGCCTTGTCGTAGGGCGTTTCCGCGTCGGCGGTGAGCGACACGGCCAGGTCCTTGACCCGCAGGGGCAGGTCCCGCGTCAGTTGGGTATACCGGGTCGCCACGTGCAGCGGGTAGTCGGAACCTGCCTCGCGCAACTGCTCCGGCTCCGCCGCCGACACTGATGACGTAACCTCATAGGGTTCGTAGGCCGGAAACACGCCGTCGCGGGCCCGGACGGACAGCACATCGGGCGGAGGAGGAGAGGCTCCTTCGTTTACTGTTATATCTACGTGGGATGGCAACGGAAACCCGGCTATTTTTCTTTGGACATCAGCTCCGCTTTGCGGTTCCTCCGCCTGTATTGATTTCAACAGCGTGCGAATTCCTTCGTTGGCAACGCCCGACACCATTACGCCGGATGTCGAATCTGCGGGAGGGACTACTATCTCAGCCTCGGCCTCCCGGTCCACTCCGACGATGCGCCCGCCGGAAAACAGCACCTTGGAGTCGTACAAGGGGACGACGGAGTGCCTTACCTGCACCCTTTCGCCACCATCGGAGGAAGTAAAGCCCGGCAGTTCTCCGACAGGCACATACTCCGTCTCCTCCGAAATCCAGCCCTTGCTGGTATAGGTGGCGTAAGTGCGGGCCTTCCAGTAAAGGGGGGCCGGCGAGTGCACCTGCAATACCAGCGTGGTAGCCGGGTTGATAGTCCCCTGGAAGGCCATCACGTCATCCCACACCCGGAACCCAATCGCCCGCCGCGCCGGCAGCCCGGCGAACAGGCGGTTGAAGTCGTCCTCATAGCTGGTCAGTGGCTTCCGCATGGCCTCATAGCCGTTGGTAACGGGGTTCCAGTTTCCCCACACCGGCAACAGGAAGGCCACCAGCAGGACGGCGATAGTGATGAAGAAGCTGTCGGATAAGGTGAGCGCCCGCAGCCCCTCGTCGTAACGGATGCCCCGGCGCTCCCATTCACCCTGGCGGCGCACCGCCTGCACCCGCGCCACCAGCAGCAGGGCAGTGAAGAGATACAGGGCCAGGTGTAGGTTGGTGTGCGGCGGCAGGAAGGTCAGGTTGGAAAGCAGCCCCAGCCCGCCCAGCACGAACACCCCCCAGAAGTTGCGGTGACGCAGGAACAGCCAGGCTCCCAGGAACCCGGTCAGCCACGACGCCACGGACAAACCGAAGGAAAAGGGCACTTTGTCTATGTTTATGGAGCCGGTGTCGGCCGCCTCCCACCACAGGTACAGCCGTTCCCACAGCGCGCCCGTGCCTCCCAGTGACTCACCGTCGAAGGAGAACCCTGAGATTTGCCAGATGACGGTAAGAGCGCCCAGGGCCAGTCCGGGCAGAATCGCCAGCCACCACCACACTGGCAGCTTGTGAAACACGAAGGCCGTGAGCATCGCCAGCAGAAGCAGGCCCACCAGGCTGGGCGTCGGGGCCCAGTCGGCACGCTCAACGGACATGACCACGACGCAGAGATTGGCCACCAGCAGCAGCAGGGCTATCCAGCCGTCGGCGGGCCGCAGGCGGGCCAGGAATCGCCCCGCGGTATCCTGGGCTTCGTCGCTGTCCCAGCCCAGGGGCAGGGTGCGCCTTGCTGCTTCGTTGCCGGTTGTCATGCCCGCTCCGCTCCGAGAGCCGCATCATCCTGAGCCGACACTCCTTCATCCGGAGCTTGTCGAAGCGCCGCTCCCTCCAGCCCCTCCAGGCTCTCGCGGTTTACCGGGCGGGCCAGCGCCTCGTCCAGCCGTACTCCCCGGCTGGCGACATAGACCGGGACCAGCTCCGCTGCCGCTGCGTCAACCACCGGCGCCACCGTGCGGCGACTGCCGTAGGACTCCGCGTCAATCAGCGCGGCGGCAACGGTGACGTTCAGCCGCTTTAGGTCCAGCAGGGCAGGAATCCATGAGGGGTCGGAATTGGGGGTAATCACTGTTACGGAATGGAAGTGATTCAGGTGCGGACGCATCCCATAAAGAAACTCCGGCAGCGGCTCGGCATTGGCTGCCTCGGCGCCGGCCAGAGATTCCATTATCCGGTTCAAGTGGTCAGGGCCGCTGTCGGGGCGCAGCAGCCCTCCGCTTTCGCCGTTCACCGCCAGCCCCACCGGAAGCCCCAACTCCATCAGCCGCTGCGCCAGCGACGCCGCGACGGTGACTGCCAGTTCCTCCGTGTTGTCCGCTGGGCTTGCCGCGCGGTTTTCGCCGGAGGCGACATCAGGATAGTGATGGGATGGGCGGTGCAGGTCCAGCAGCAGCCAGAACTGGGCCGCCAGCCCGGCGTCGAATTCCTTCACCATCGGCGTGTTCATCCGGGCGGTGTAGGGCCAGTGGATGCGCCGGTAGGCGTCGCCCGGCCTCCAGGCCCGCAGCGAGGCGACGTCGGTGGTCACCTGGTCGAAGTAGCGGGTAAGCCGGCTGTCGGCGGGCAGCGCGGCAAACCGCGAGTCCAGGTTGGGCAGCGGCTCCGTGGCCGGGTAGACAATATACGTGTGCGGGTCATGGAAGTGGCGGCCCATGCGAAACAGACCGAAGGGGTCCTGGCTGACCACCCGCACCTGCCCGCCCTCGAACAATCCCCGCCGGGCCAGGAAAGTGTCTATGCGCCAGCTTCGCACCTGCTGGCGGTCCAGCGACAGCCCTCGCCCGCCGGGTTCAAGGGCCGAGCCGGCTGCCTCGGTAACCTCCAGCCACGACTTGGGCAGCCAGGTATGGTTGGTCACGGTAACCCGGCCTTCCAGGTAGCCTCCCACCTGTCCCCGATCGCCCGTCCGCGACACGCGCACCTCCAGCCCGCGCAGGGACAGCCAGCACCACACTCCCCCGATGGCGATGATGAACAACACCACGTACAGCAGGCGGTAGAAGAAAGGAAATCCCGTTCCGACGGCGTAGAAGAGCACCACCAGGAACAGGACGAGCAGCCCGATGGTGCGCTTGTTGGCTGTAAACATCGTTATCGCCCCTTCCCAACTGAGGAGAGGTTTGTAGCTGGGGCAGCCCAGCTACGCCGCCGTTAGTCCCCGGCATCTTGGGGCGGGGGTATCCGAAATACGATACTTCCATCGGCTTCGTGGTGATGAGAAACCAAGGCATCCGCCAGCCGCCGGATTTCGCCCCTGGTAGCCTCGCTTTCAGAGCGTATCAGTTCCCGCAATTGCTGGTTACTCTCACGTATCTCCGCGCGCATTTCTTCCCGCAATTGCCGGTTGTCCGCACGCAGATGCTGATAATCGTCGCGCAGCATCCCGAAACCTCGTTCCAACTTGCCCAGGCGATCGAAAATTCTGGCGTTGACGCCTATGAAGGCTATCAGCAAGGCCACGCCAGCGCCAATGCTTGCGGCGACGATAGCAGCAGTTGCGGTATCCATTCTGATCCTCTCGCGCCTCGAATCACCCGGCGTATGATACACTAAATCACCCATAGACCAACAATTTTCGCCTTCTGATTTCTTTTTCCGTAAGAGGTTCCGGTGATACAAACAGATTACGCCCCCCCGACTCCGAATGACAGGGCGCGGGCCATCGTTGACAACGTATCCAAGGTCATCGTCGGCAAGACGGCGGTTATCGAGCAGACGCTGGCCGCGCTCATCGCCCAGGGGCACATCCTGGTCGAGGACGTTCCCGGCGTGGGCAAGACCATGCTGGCCAAGAGCCTGGCTGCCTCATTGGGCTGCCAGTTCAAGCGCATCCAGTTCACCCCCGACCTGCTGCCCAGCGACATTACCGGAATCTCAATCTACAACCAGCGCGACGGGCAGTTCGAGTTCCGGCCCGGGCCGGTGATGGCCCAGGTGGTCCTGGCCGACGAGATCAACCGCGCCACTCCCAAGACGCAGTCGGCCCTGCTGGAAGCTATGGAAGAGTGGCAGGTGTCGGTGGACGGCACCACCCACTACCTGGGCTACCCCTTCATCGTCCTGGCGACGCAGAACCCCATTGAGTACGAGGGCACCTTCCCCCTGCCGGAGGCGCAGCTCGACCGCTTCCTGATTCGCGTCAGTCTGGGCTATCCCGACTTCGCCGAGGAACTGGCCGTAATCGAGCGTCAGGAGCACATCCACCCCATCGAGAACCTGGATGCCGTGGCGACTCCGGAAGACGTGGTGGCCCTCCAGGCGGCGGCCCGCGATGTCTACGTGGACGGGCTGGTGCGGGAGTACATCGTCAGCCTGACCGAGGCCACCCGCAACCATCAGGACGTTGCCCTGGGCGCCTCGCCCCGCGCCTCGTTGGGAATGTTCCGCATGGCCCGCTCCTACGCCCTGGTGCAGAACCGCGACTACGTAATCCCTGACGATGTGCAGGCCCTGGCCCACGGCGTGATGAGCCACCGCATCATCCTCTCGCCCGCCGCCCGTATGCGCCGCCTCCAGACCCGCGAGGTCATAGACCGCCTGCTGGAAACCGTCCCCATCCCCGGCGCGGTCCGCTAAGTCTAACCACAGAGCGCACAGAGACCACAGAGATTTCACTGTAGGCCCCTGTTTTCTCTGTGGTCTCTGTGTGCTCCGCGTCGAATAAATCCGCTGTGCTTCCACGGGCGTATTATCCACAGCAAAAGGGAGCGCGTGAGTAATGCAGCGCAAAGTCCTCTTTACGGCTTGGAAACTCCCTGTATTAGTCGCGGTTATCGCGCTGCTGGCCTCGCTGGCGTTTGCCGCCTGCGGCGGTGAGGAACCGGGCCCCACCAGTACTCTGATGCCCGGAACCACCGAACAGCCCGCGCCCACCTCCACGCCTCATCCGACAGAGGACCCGCCGCCCACAGTCAGGCCAACGGCCACGGACACGCCCGCGCCAACAGCCATGCCCGAACCAACGGCCGTTCCTGCGCTGACGGCTTCGACAGCTCCGCAGGCAACCGAAGTACCTGAGCCTACCCCCGCGCCTGTGGCAACCGCCACGCCGGAGCCAACGGCTGCGCCTGAACCCACGGCTACCCCGGAACCTACTGCCACGCCGGAGCCGACTGCCACGCCGCTGCCGCCGTGCGAAGGAACCAGGGGCGGCGCGCTGGGCAACTGCGCCCCGGAGTTCGCCGGAACGCAGGAGTGGATCAACAGCGAGCCGCTGTCCATGGAGAGCCTGCGCGGGAAGGTGGTGTTGATAGACTTCTGGACCTACTCATGCATCAACTGCATCCGCACCCTGCCTTTCCTCCGCGAATGGTATGACCGCTACGCCGATGAAGGGCTGGTCATCGTGGGGGTGCATACCCCGGAGTTCGAATTCGAGAAGCTCTACGACAACGTGGTGCAGGCCACTAAGGACGAGATGGTGGCTTGGCCGGTGGTGCAGGACAACGAGTTCAGCGTATGGCGCAGCTACTCCAATCGCTACTGGCCCGCCAAGTACCTGATAGACCAGCACGGAGTCATCCGTTACCGCCACTTCGGGGAAGGCAGATACGCCGAGACCGAGGAGTGGATCCGCGCGCTATTGGAAGAGGTGGGGGCGGAGGCGGAAGCGTTCACCGAGCCCCTGCCCTCAGACCAGAAGAGAGACTCTGCCTCCATGCAGGACGGCGCCCGGATGCAAACGCCGGAGCTTTTCGCCGGGTGGGAATTCACGGTGTCGCAAAGGCGCGGCGGCATCGGCCAGGGTGATGTCTATATCGAAGCGGCCCAGGCTTCCAGCGAAAGCGAAGACCATGAAGCCGCCGTTGCTGATTTCCAGGTTCCCAGCTCAGTCTCGGTAGACCACATTTACTTCCAGGGGCCTTGGGCCATAGGCCCGGAGAGCGCCCGCCACGCCCGGGAAGATACCGAGTACAACGATTTCGTGCTCCTGGTATATTCGGCCCGGTCGGTTAACACTGTGCTGACCTCCGAATCCGGAGAGCCATACAAGGTGGTGGTGACGGTCAACAACGAATACCTGACCGAAGAAAACAAGGGCAATGACATCGTTATCGGAGAAGGCGGAGAGAGTTACCTGATAGTCACGGAACCCAAAGCCTACAAGATCGTCGAGCACTCCGAATGGCAAAAGCATCAGATATTGCAGATGTTCTCCGATTCCGATGACTTCGGACTGTTCTCCTTCACCTTCGGGTCCTACGAGGACGGTTTCTGATACCCAATCCCGTCATTTCATCTGAATCAGGATTCCTCATCCGGTAAATCCTGATTCAGACAAAGATTCCGCTACTAGGACGGCTTCTGAATGATACGGCTAGTCTTTATATTCGCTGCGGCGATGCTGGCCATCGCCATAGCCTGCGGCAGCGACCCGACGGCCCGCCCTGACCCGACGATTATGCCCGGCCCGACGGCCACCGAAGTCCCGGCGTCTCAGGACCAGGGGCAGCAGTCCGCGCCCGCCGCAGAACCCACGGCTGCCCCGGCCATGCTGATGCCCTGCGACGGTTCCCGCGGCGGCTCGGTGGGCGACTGCGCCCCGGAGTTCGCCGGCACCCAGGAATGGATTAACAGCGAGCCGCTGTCCATGGAGAGCCTGCGCGGGAAGGTGGTGCTGATAGACTTCTGGACCTACACCTGCGTCAACTGCATCCGCACCCTGCCTTTCCTGCAAGAATGGCACCAGCGATACGCCGACGACGGTCTGGTCATCGTAGGAGTCCATACGCCGGAGTTCGAGTTCGAGAAAGTCTACGACAACGTGGTGCAGGCTACCATTGACGAGGGCGTGGCCTGGCCCGTGGTGCAGGACAACGATTTCACCGTCTGGCGCAGCTACTCCAACCGCTACTGGCCCGCCAAATACCTCATAGACCGCAACGGCGAAATCCAGTACCGCCACTTCGGCGAGGGCAAGTACGCCGAGACCGAGGAGTGGATTCGGCAACTGCTGGAAGAGGACGGCATGGCCGCCATAGACCCCAACCTGTCCCTGCCCCAAGACCAGCAGCGCGACGACGCCTTCCGCCTTGGCATGGACGTCACCCGCGAGCTGTTCGCCGGCTGGAAATTCACTGCCCAACAGGGCCGCGGCGGCATCGGACAGGGCACCGAATACCTGGAAGCGGCCCGCGCCTCTTTCAATGGGGACGGCATCACCCCGGTGGTGGCCCAGTTTGAGGCCCCCGGCAACCTGGAGCCGAACCTGATTTACTTCAACGGCCCTTGGGCCATCGGCCCGGAGAGTGCCCGACACGCCGAAATGACCATGCACCACGACGACTACCTGTCGCTGGTATACTCCGCCCGCTCGGTCAACGCCGTGCTGACCTCCGATTCGGGAGAGCCTTATGAAGTGCAAATCACCATCAACGGCGAGTATCTGACCGACGAAAACAGGGGAGACGACATCACCATCGGAGAGGACGGGGTTTCCTACCTCCGGGTGACCGAACCCAAGCTCTACAAGCTCGTCGAACATGACGACTGGCAGGGTGAGCAGGAACTGCGTATGTCCTCGATGTCCGACGACTTCGGCCTCTACTCCTTCACCTTCGGCGTATATGAGGACGGTTACTGATGATTCGTCCGGTCTTCGCTCGACTGAACCATAGTCCCCTCTCCCTCCGGGGGAGGGTTAGAGCCTGCCCCGTACTTGATACGTGGGTGGGGGCGTTCCCCATCATCCTGGCATCGGCCCTGCTCATGCTGCTGACCTTGGCAGTGGCCTGCGGCGCCGACCCGACCGCTACGCCCGTTCCTTCCCAGCCTGCGGCCATGCCGCCTGCCGCCACGGAAGCTCCCGCGCCCGCGGCCACCGCGAAGCCGCAGCCCGTGGCAACACAGGTGATAGAAGGGCATCAGCCCACCGCCCCGGTCGCGTCGGCAACTTCAACCCCGGCGGCCCAGGCTGCCGCAACCGGCGCCGCCGCCCCGCAGCCGACCGGCGCGCCCGGCGAATCGGCCTCCGATTCAACCGCCACTGAAGCTGCCGCTGAACCGCTGGACCTGAACGTCATCATGGCTACCACCGTTCTGGAAGTGGGCGAGCAGAGGGTCGCCTTCCTGCTCACCACGCCGACGGGACTCGTCAAGGGCGACACCGAAGTATCCATCACCCCCGTCTATCTGCCTGACAGCGCCGTAGGAGAGAGCATCGTCACCCGCTTCCACCAGTGGCCCTACGGCGTGCGCGGGGCCTTCGCCGCCAACGTGGACTTCGACCGCCCCGGCCAGTGGCGGTTGGACATCACCGCCGAAGGCCCGGACGGCGGCCACGCCATGCAGGAAATCGAAATTCTCGAAGACTCTTCCGTGCCCTTCATCGGGACGGTCGGGCCGCTCAGCGAAAACAAGACCCTTGGCTCTGCTGGAGCAATCGAGCTGGTCACCACCGATTACAGCCCCGACCTGTCCCTCTACGAAGTCACCATCCGCGAGGCGGTGGAAAGCCCGCTGCCCGCCGTGGTGGTCTTTGCCTCCCCGGCCTTCTGCACCACCGCCACCTGCGGCCCGCAGGTAGACGCCGTGTCCGAGCTGAGGGAAACCTACGTAGGTCAGGCCCACTTCATCCACGTCGAAATCTACGACAACCCCGACGAAATCCAGGGCGACCTCGACCGCGCCGAAATCGCCCCCACCGTGGACGAATGGGGCCTCACCTCCATACCCCATTGGTTCAACGAGTCCTGGACCTTCGTCCTCGACGCCGACGGCCGTATCCAGGACCGCTTCGAGGGCTTCGCCACCGTTGTCGAATTGGAAGAGGCGTTGCAAGCAACCCTCAATTAAACGAAATCAGCGGCCTCGAACCTTCATTCACATCTGTCCAGGCCGTCATTCCTGCGAAGGCAGGAATCCAGTGGGCTTTGTTCTCGTCAGGACAGCTTTGGCAAAGAGACTCTGGATTCCTGCCTTCGCAGGAATGACGGGGAATGTCAGTTGAACAATTCCCCTCCCTGTCATAGCATAGCCCCATGTCCACTATGCAAATTCGCCTTCAAGTCAACGGACAGACTCACAACCTCGACATCCCCAGCCATCACTCCCTGCTGGACGTGCTGCGCGAGGAGCTCGATCTCACCGGCTCCAAGCGGGGCTGCGACCGGGGCGAGTGCGGTTCCTGCACCGTCCTGCTCGACGGCAAGCCCGTCTACTCCTGCATCACCCTGGCTGCGCAGGTGAGGGGCCGCAGTGTAGTTACTGTGGAGGGCCTGGCAAACGACGGACAGCTCGACCCGGTGCAGCAGGCGTTCCTCGATGAAGACGGCGGCCAGTGCGGCTACTGCACCCCCGGCTTCCTGATGTCGGCTCGCGCCCTCCTTGACACCAACCCCAACCCCACGGACGCCGAAATCCGCGAGGCCCTCTCCGGCAACCTCTGCCGCTGTAACGCTTACGGCCGCATCCTCCAGTCCGTCCGCACCGCCGCAGAACGCGGCTAACCCCTCAATCTGCTGCCTCCATATGACTGCCCCTCACCCGCTATAATGACCTTATCCTGTCCCTATCGCCCCTCGCATGAGGCCCGCCATGACGACCAAGCCCGTCACCCCGCCGCCGGACTCCGGCAGGCTCCCACCCCTGCCCGACCCGCCGAGGTAATGGGAGATGCACGGATTCCGTGAATTCGACCGGGCCCCCCGGGCCCACCC
>VXOI01000056.1 GCA_009840175.1 Chloroflexota bacterium
AATTTGACGGGCTCCAGCGGAGGGTCATAGACTCCTGCGTCAATGCTACCGTCAATTCCTAGTTCGGCCAGCAGCAAACGACCGCTGGGCAACTCCAGGTCGAAAGACAACCCGCCATCCATGTCGACCGAAATTTCCGGCTCTCTTGTCTTGGTCAAGGCGGCCTTGGCGATTCGGGTAGCCATTTCCACCACCCAAGGGTCCGGATGATTTCCGTCAATGCCTGCGGCGAATTCGTCAAGAGCAGTCTTTACCGCAACTTGGATTTCCGCTGCTCCGGTTACCATTGTTTACCTCTTCCCATAGTTGGATTCCATCCTTTGAGCCACCTGAGAACACCCATAGAGTAGCACACGCATCCCTATTCTGACACTTTCCGTTTTAGGTTCTACAGGGCTTTTTCATTCTCTCGTCATTCCCGCGTACGCGGAAACCTATCTGGTCTTGCCAAAGGAGAGTTGTAATAGGCCATGGTGGTATGATTTCCCGTTTTCGCGGGAAAGACAGGCCTCGTGTAACCCAATTCAGAAAATGAAAAGCCCCTGCCCCTCAGTCTCCATCTCTCTACCCTAATCATTCCCTATCGGTGGATTCGGGGTTATGAACAGTCATCTCGTGGTGCTTAGGTGCCACACGCTACAGTTGTGGGGGCACTGGTACGGAGTCTGCGGTTTCCGATTGCTCCATCTCTTCTGGGCTGCGAAGTTCGCGGCATCTTGCCTAGAGTCGAATATGACCTTCGGTCTGTTAACGGGGTGGCCGCTCTTGCAGTACTTGCACTTCCGGGCCCTCCCGTCCCAGTACCAAGTGTCTGGAGTGTCTTGTCTCTTTCTTCGCTGGTTTCCGCTCGACCAAATGATTATAGTTATGATGGATGCCACTATGAACCCGATGGTACCGCCTGTAGACCCTGAAATCCCTATGTTTTCAAGCAGGAATACGGATGCCACTAAAGTTACGATCCAGATTACTGCTATGATGGGGAGGTTATTCATCCTGTCGCCCTGTAGTGAATACCGAGTCAATTCTTGATCGGAGGTGTGCCGATGTCTGGCCGGTCTCATTGTCCAGGTTGCGGTCGAAACAATCGTGATCCGCGATTCCCGTACTGTCGCAATTGTAGCAAGAAGCTAGGTGGTCGTCCTGCACGGAAGCAGGTAGGTCAATGTGCTTACGGGAGGTGTCATAGGGGCGTGGCAGCCAACGTTTTTGGCATGCCTGTGTTTCGTTATTGTCCCTTGCATCAGTCTCAGTACGAGAGTGGCGTTATTCGCGGTCGCGGTCCTCGTGGTCACAGGCTGTAATCGACGGCTCAACGCTTGGATGCGCAGTGCCTTGGAGTAGGGAAGTTCTCTCGTCCCTATCAGGGGGTTGCCGGACCGTCAGCGGAAAGTCGTCGGCTGTTGTGCTGTTCCCTCTCCTGTCTCGATGCCGTGGCTTTGTCCCCCTGCCATCGTTGCGGACCCTGGGCGGTTTCCGGCGTAGAGCGCAACTCGCGCGGCGTCAGTGAAGGCACGAAAGGCCCCTGCGCGGCGGTCTTGGCGAATTACGGATTACTGATTTCGGGATCGGGAGGGGGCGACGCCGCTGTTTCGGGCCGGGACTTTTAATTTCGCAATCGTCTCACAATCGCATGTCGGTTCCGCCAAACCTCCCGCACTACCCGCGTTGTCGGGCCGTTCCCTTGCGTTGCCGCCTGGTCAGAGTCAGCGCGGTGTTGCCATACGAACATTAGCCCCAATCCACCGGAGAGATGGGGCGTAGCGGCGGGTTGAGCGGGTAAGGCGGCAGGCTGGTGATGGCCCAGGAAAGCTCCACTGTCTCTTTGCTCCGGTGCCATCTGGTTCGCTCTACGCAGCAGACCTGGGCCCGGCCAGTCCAGGTATTCGTTCAAGGCTGTCGATGCCCACAGCCGCCGCCTCTCCCACCGGTCGCCGCACCAGCCCTCCCGGACTGCCTCGGCAAATCTCTCCCCCCATGGCGGCTCGGCAAAGAGCAGACTCACCGCCTCCCTCATCCCAGGCTGGTTGTCCTTCAGGGTCCAGAAATAGTCCCCTCCCTGTTCCAGAACCCTCAGGCTCAGGTCTCGCTGGCAGTACAGGGCATCGCCGGTTACCACCCTCCCCTCAAGCTCCAGTTGGGCCAGCAGGCCGGTGGCCATCCCTAGTTCGCTCTCCCTGGCATCACCCCTGACCCCCCTTTTGTCCCAGTACCAGGCCGCTCTCTCCAGCATATGCCGCCACCAGCCTCACCCCAGGAAGTTCCCGGCCGTGTATTCCCTGCAGGGCCTTGCCGTCGATGGCGATGGTGGCCTCTCCCTCTCCCAAACACTCCTGCAAACACTCCTGGGCCCAGCGCCCAAGGGCCGACTCGAAGGCATCAACGTCCCACCGCCGAAACACGTGATGCAGCGTGGCCACGCAGGGGGTCCGCTCCCTGCTGAACCCCAGGGACCGGGCCAACTGGGGGTGCTCCCGGTCCCACTGCGCAATGGCGTACAGGCTCCTGGCCCCGCTCAGCATGGCGCACACCGAAAGGGCCAGAACCGCCTTCAGGGGATGGCGCACTCCCTTGGGCCTCCTCGGGTCTTCCACCTCGCTCAGGGCGTCCAAAAGCCTAGGGTCCCCAATCGCCAACACTCTCCTCCCACACAACCGTCCTCCACTCTCCCATGACTGTGAACCCTATTATTCAACACTCCACACGTCCCTTTCTACTATTAAAAGACCCTGTCGTCGAAGGCGACTTGGATGCGGTGAAGGCGGTTGCGTGGTAGCATCTAATAGGTGCTCCTCTTGTGGGCTGGTTTCCTGTATCAGAAACCATTATCCCAGAAGCAAAGGAGCACCTTCTTACCCGCTCAACCCGCCGCTACGCCCCATCTCTTCGGTGGATTGGGGCTTAAACGAGTCGGCTGGGAAGACAACTTCCTCATGAACACCCTGTCTCAATTCGCCAAAATCTATATGCGATAGCCCTGCTTTCCAATGATACAATATCGGAAAAATGACAAAGAGGGCCACTTTGCTACTAAAGGATTTCATGGATAACTTCATTGACAGCTCCAACCAAGCAGTCGACTCGTTACTCAACATTCCGGTCTAAGCCGACTCGCCCCTTTTGGTCCGTCTATGGAACATGCATCTCAAAAACGTACATCCGCAAGTTATAGAGCACTGGCGAGCCGTTGAATCTCTCCTCGAGCGAGACCTCGTTCGTCCCGCCGCGTCCCTGACGAGGGCTCTCAACGAAATCTCAGTATTCAACTTTTACCTTTTTCTATCCCCCGATAAGATCGAGGAATGGACCGAACACCAGCTCACCATATACAGAGAAGATGCGGAAAAGTTCAAAAAATTCGATGTCGATTTCTTTCCGGGTGAGCTTGAGCAGGCAAACGTGACACTTTCCGCAGTCAAGGGGGTACTAGGCCGTGAACCCAATCTGACCTCTTGGATCGGATACGGAACAGCCTTGGAATCATTGATGAGTGCTCCAGACGAATGGACTGCGAAACGCTACAAGCGCGGCACCTACGACAATTTGTCCAAGTTCGTCCACATCGGCATCAACGGCATGCCTGACCGTAGCCAAATCCTCGCAGAGGCAGCCAGGTCAACTGTAATTGCCGTCAGCTATCCCATTCTCGTGTACTACAGAGAAGTCGGATTCTCTCCTGATACTGCCTCTGCCGTTGAGCGCGTTGTCGATCTCTCCGACAAGTTCTGGGCTGATTGGTACCTCGAGATGATCCTCTAATCCCTGCGCAATCCGCAGAGGGGGGAACCGTGAGCCGGATGAAGAAGATGCCTTGGGTCCTAGCGCTGCTGACTGCAATGGTCGTATACCTGATGGCGGGATGCCTAGCCGGAGAAACAGAGCCAGATGCCCTTATAGTGACCGCAACGCCCGAGCCAACGGCATCGCCTGCGACTCTAAGGCAGAACGCCAAAGTGAATCAAGTATCCCGCATCACGACCAGCGAGCCAACCAGGACGCCAAGAGCACCAAAGGACGGAATAATGCCAAGGTGGGTAGATGCCTACACCGAGAGCAGAGGGGCCAGAGAATTCCTCTGGTACGAAGGCCCGGACTGCCCAAGCGAGACCTATGACATCTTTGAGCGGGTCTACAAGATAAAGTATGGAGCGCACGAGGGCGAGGCGGAAGCATTTGCATCATCCCAAGGGCATATCTGCATGGCAGAAGGATACAGCCTGGACTTCGAGCCGGAGCATGCAGGAGACACGCACCTCCACGAGCTCGGTCACGCCATACTCCACGTGGCAGGGGACACGAACCACGGACACACGGACCGGTTCCGGAAGATGGAACAGAATCTGCGACAGACGAGGGATGTTCTAAAAGGGCTAGTCTGGTATGAGCGAAGGCAAATAGTCTGCACGGAAGAAGAACTGAACGCGACAAAAGAGACAAGATGCGCTGAAATAAAGAGCCTCATGGACGAACTGGACCAGCTACGAAAAGAGCAGAGGGAGATGTACCCCAAAGAGCTCGCACTGCCTGCTGAATACCCGACGCCAGTACCAACCCTCCTGCCGACACAAACTCCCGTTCCAGTAAAAGGCCGCAAGGTCTACGAACGTGAGATCTGGCTAGGCGAATGGTCCGTTGTCTCATACGGAACGGATCAGAACTATACGGTAACGGACACACTGTACCCCGCCGACGGTCGGTATCCCTACGGTGAATTGAGAGACTCCAGCGGAAACAGATGGACTGTAACCACCGTTGAAGCCGTAGCAAAAGCCACGCAGAGATATGCAGGCGGCGATCCGCTGCACGAGAGGACTGTTCACAACGAAACGGAAATGGGCATACAGTACCAGATCGAACTCCGACCGACCACGCGGCTGCCCGGCGGCCTATCATCATTCGAAGGGTACAGGATGCATGTGTCCATAGGGCAAAAAGGCAGACTCACCGCTACAGCAGCCTCAGAGTGGGACCCAGACCAAGAAGGCGTAATAACGAACTGGACCGAGGAGGCTATTAGAGAGAAAGGGATCACCTACTTCGCGGCCCAGGCCAACCTCAAGCCCGGACTAATCCACGAGCGAGTAAAGGTCGAAATATGGGCGCCGTAAACATCACAAGCCCAAGAGGGCAACATATTCCACAGCTACAGGGCAGAAGTTGAAAGGAATATCGAAAAGCTGGACTGGACCTACGGCGCATATCCACCGGCACAGGAGCCAAATCCGGCACCGACACTCCCGCCGACTCCGACGCGACTTGCCCTCCCTGATCGGAAAGCGCTGGAATTCACGATAACAGAATGGAAAAACGACAAACCACAGAATAGGGCATGACAGGAACTATAAGTTCGGAAAATACAACTACGCATTCGAGTCTCCGAACCTTACCGGGAAGGATCTAGGGATATTCTGAACAAGGTTCGCGATAGCCTGAATTGCGTCTGACTGGCCAGTAATGGGACGAAATCTCCGGTTCAGGGCTTGCGGATTTTCCAGGTTCCCTCCGTTTCGCACTCGAGATTGGGCCGTCCGATGGCCGGAAGCCCGGCAGGATAGGCGCTGGGCCCACTACCCCCTCAGTTGTCCCTCCGCCGTAAGCAGGTTGCCCAGACCGAAGAGCAGCGCCAGCCGCTCGGTGTTCTTCGCCAATCCCCGGTAGCCCGCACCAGTAGAGTCCCCGGAGGTGGTGTAAGAGGGACCGGGTGGCAAGAAGACGGCCACCGCGTCATCCTTATCGGAACAACAACAACCCGAGCAAGGAGGACAACGGTGGTCAAGCACAGCATGGATCTTTTGGAACTATTACGCAAGCGTGGCCTGGACGGAGACATGGACTTTCTGCGGGAAGCGCGACACTGTTTGGCTGCACACTGTGGACTCCGGCTTTCGCCGGAATGACGGGTGTCTCTTGCTAGGATGTTTATCGATTCATTCTCGCACCAGTAATAGTCCCCTCTCCCTCCTTGACAAGGGTAGGTATCGGCTGAATTTAGGTATAAATCCTGGGAATTTACCGGCGTTGAACATGGAGTCCTCCGGGGCCTTGATACCGAGCCAAAGCCGAGTTTTCAGGTTTGAAAATCACCGAATGAGCCACCATCTGAAATGAGGGTCATCAACATGCTGCGAAAATACCTACCCCTCTAAGCCTTTCTGGGCTTGCCGTACCCGTTCCGGTAGCCGACACGGTGCTCCGGCTCAGAGCGCCGGGCCGACTTCGCCCTACCCAGGAACTCCGTCACCTCCTGCTCCAGCAACTCTTGGATCATTCCCTGGACCTGGCCCCGGAGCCAATCCTCCAGGTGCTCCCAGTCGGGCCTTGACGCAGCGCTGCCATTGATGGTTTCCTTGCTCATAGGCGGTGTGCCTCCTCCCTTGGGCCTCGAGCCCGTGTCGTTCAAAGAGAGGGTACACCGTCTGTTCTTTTACACACCCTTTGAGGATACCTCCACCAAAACCAGTTGGGAGAAAGGAAATGTCGTTGGCATATTTCGGAATAGCGTTAGCTGCATTCGCGGCCCTGAGTGGATGGGCCATGACTGCCGCAAACATGTCAAGTTTTCCAGAAGCGCACATCTGGACCGGCAGCGCAATTGGGTGGGCACTCGGGATGGTGTTTGCCGCTTGCTCTAACGACAGCGCCACGCATTGATGTTCGCACCACCGTTAGGCGATATGCCGCAGAACCCAATCATCCTCGGCCCAGATGACTGGCGGATCAGGCCGACACATGGCGCCCCCAGGGCGTCCACTCCAAGACTACCTCCGCCTTGCCGTCCAGGATTCGAGCCGTTTCCACCCTGGACGTCAGCGATCCTCCCGACCTGGTCCTGATACCGTCTTCATTCCAGAATTCCTGGCTGCTCCAACCGGAGCCATCTCGTTGCCAGTGCATTGATTCCCGAAACCTTCCCGCCACTACGTCGTCCAGCAGTTCCGTCAGCCTCTCGAATTCCTCTTCCGGCATTTCGTCGCAGGCATCGCAATGGCAGGATGGAAATACATCGGTTACCCAACAGCCTACCCGTACTTTCAAGCCTGGGGGATCAGTAAAGGCGATGGTAACCGGCGCGCAAGACTCCTGCAACGGCGTCATTCTTACCGTCGGGCTGGAAAGCGGAAGGAGTTCCAACTCATCGTCCAGTCCGAAGCCCTGCCCAAGGGTCACGTCATACTCCGATTGCAGTCGTGCCACGGTTTCAAGCGCCCATTGGTGCAGGGACTTGAACCGTTCCGGGTTGGTGAATTGCGAGTAAGCGTCATCGAGAGGTTCAGCAGGCCCCTGCCCCATTGCGCTGTAGCTGAACCACCCTGCTTCCGGCCAATCCGGTTGATTCCTTTTCATTTGATGCCTCTCAGCCTATGGACTTGTTCCTAGGAGTGGCCCGATTCCTTACCGAAAGTATAGCCGCCACCTCGACAGCGGGCGAATGACCGCTCTTGGTTCGCGTGCCACTTCCATCTGATCCATCAGTCCGGCAGGTACTGGGCCACGATTCCGTCTTCCAGGTCCCTGGACTCCTGCGGCCAGTACGCCCGGGATAAGGTCAATCCCTGGCCACGGTGCGTGGCCGACGAAAGATAAACCTCGGGAAAGGCATCTCCCAACTCCTTGATGTACCTGACTGGCAGCAGCACCGCCAAGTGGTTGGGGGCAACACCGCTATCCTCGGAAGCGGGCAACGCGTAAACGTCCTTTTCCTGCAACCAGTCGCGAATTGACGAAATCGTGCTGGCGTCGGGAGCGTTCATCCCCACCACCACACTGTCATCCCAGGCGAACATGGCGTACTGCGCGGCGCTCTCGGCGGGAATGCCGTAGGCAAATGCCGCAACCACCATCCGCAGCGAGTCATAGGGCCGAGTATTGATGAACGGTTCCTCCGAAACGAACGCCGGCTCGGTCTCCACCTCAACCACGTCGGGCCGTTGCACTACCGCCAATATCTGGCGGGTGGGCAGGTCCCATATGTGGGGTGCTACTCGCTCTCCCCCCAGGGACTCGATGAATTCCTCCAGGCTTGGGATGATGTCAAATTCAGTATAGGAGCCGATGAAGACGGTTATCTTGTCCGGTACGGAAAGACCTTCAGCCTGTCTTTGCAGCAGACCCCACAGGTACGGTTCTAGGTACGTCGTGCCGGGACCCGGGTCTATGATGACCCGTTGGCTTTCCCCTGATTGGCCAGCACTTCTCCAGTCGGTCGGGCCGGAGTTCTCCAAGCGGCAGGTTTGGCTGGCCCGGATGAATTCCGCCGGAGTCTCCCCCAAGATGGCGCTCTGCATGGCCGCCACAGATTCTGCCGGCCCGCCCAGCGCTTCCAGCAGGCAGGCGAACCCGGCACGGTCCCCGGAGGCCATTCCCAAACGTGGCGCGTAGGTCTCCCATTCGGCGTCGCTGAAGCAGGCCACGGAAACGGCGAGGGCGGCCATGCTCAGGGTCAGCGAGTTGGCGGGAGCCTGTCCGGCAACGGGGGGCGCCAGCAATGCCCGCAGGTCCAGAGGCACGAATCCATCTCGGATGCAAGCGGAGGTTTCCGCCTCGAAGGGTTCCATCTGCCCGACCAGTTTGGTCAAAAACAGCCGCAGCACCGTAACGTCTTGCAGGCAGTTGACGACGGCCACTGTGACCTCAGGGGAAACCCCGGGAGGTGGGTCCGACAGAGCCGCCAGTTCACCAGTACCAATGCCATTATCGCCGAGGCAGGAGAGTTCTCTGGGTGACAGTTCAGCAAAGAATTGCTGCGGGTCGTCCAGTTTCACCGGCCTCAGCTCGTCCGGCGGCAAGCCCCGGCTCTCGACGCCTTCGGGTGTGGGCCGGCTGGAGGCAACTACCGCCCCAATTGTCGGAGTCGGTTCAATTGTGGGAGGGTCAGTCGGCGTCGCCGCCTTGACCGCAGCGCCTATGGTCGCCTGGGCTTCCGGTGTGGGTCCAGAGTCTGATTCACTTCCACATCCCAACGCCGCACCTGACAGCAGCCCGGCGGCCGCAATCAGCGCCATGCATCGAACGACAGAGCAAGTAATCAGATGAAACAAGGTACATTCAGAAATCAACGGCTCTGGGAGTGTAGTCCCGGGTGCGAGCGGGCAGCTCGAAGCCGTCGTCCCTCACTGCCTTGTGAATAGCCAACAGGTGGTCCACAAAGGAGGGCTCGTTCTCAGCGTTGCTCTTGCATAGCCGCTGATAATCTTCAAAGGCAACCACCACCACGACCGGATTGCCTCGGCGGGTAACCTCCTGGGGCTCGCCGGTCAGAGCGTCGTCCACTACTGCGCTGAAACGGTTCTTGACGTCTTGCAGTTGCCAGGTGGTCATCGGACCTCCATCTAGTCTGTCTAGCCCATTATAGCGCACTCACCGGGCAGGCCGCCAAACGGGTTGGCGATTATTTTCAGAATCTCGGCATCGCCAGGATTTTATCGCTACGTTCCTGAGATGTTCCCCCCGTCTGTGCCGCCTGACTGGTCCCCGATCACGCCTCCCGCGTTCCCAAACTCCAGCAGTGCCCGCCGCATTTGCCGGGAGTCACAGCAGAGCGTCAGGGTGCAGCAGTTCACGCCCACCACCTCGGCGGCGGGCACCCGGACCTGTTCCTCCACCAGAGCCTCCAGCAGATCCAATAGAGGGTGAGGTAGATTCGGGCTTATGCTGAAAGTCCAAGTCTCAAAAGCTGGGTTGCTCCAGTTGACTCGCCATAAGAGTTCAGAGTTGAGGGGAAGAGAGGAGTTGCCGGCAGGCGGAGAGGGGGTTGAGCCCCTGTGCCCGCCAGGTGCCGAAGATTGAGGCCAGCGTCATCTTGGTGTCCGTGCCCTGGTGGGAGCGGGTGCCACCGCTGATCTTGCGGCTGACCACCAGGTGGCGCAGGTTGCGTTCTGCGGCGTTGTTGTCCGGCGGCACCTCCGGTTCGGCCACGAAGACGAAGAGTTCCCCGTATCCAGTACGGGGCAGGCTCTTGATGTGATTGGAGATGCGTCGGCACAGCTTGGATTGGGCGGCCGAGGGGTCGTCCAGATAGGGCTGGCGGAGGGCCAGCAGCCGTTTCTCCAAGGCCAGCCGGGCGGTGCGGCCCTGCTTTGCCGAGGGACCGGTGAAATCTGCCGCCAGGCGGTAGAGGCGGTTCACTGCCCTGGCCCACCGGACCAGACGGCGGTCCTTGGGGTGGAGGACGCGCAGGTCATGGATGTCCCGCAGCAGGTGGGCCCAGCAGCGCTGCTTGGGGCCAGCGTAGTGATGGTAGGCGGCGTAGAAGTCGCTGACCAGCACCCCGGCAAACTCCTCGCCCAGGACCTCATCCACCACGGCCTTGTCTCGACCCCGCCGCAGGAAGTAGCGCTCAGTGGGAGTGCTGAAGGTCCACACGTAGCCGTTGACCCCATCCTGACGCCAGCCGGTCTCGTCGGCGTGGACCACCGGACTGCCTCGGATTCGCTCCAGTATGCCCGCCAGTTCGCGCTGGGCTTGGCCAGCCACTTTGCGGGTGGCGCCGACGATGGCCCCCAGGCTGAGGTGCAGCCCGTGCACGGTTTCCAGGTACCACTGGATGGTGCGGACTGGTAGCCTAGCCTCCTCCCGCAACGCGGCAATCAGGCTGAGCAGGTTGACCCCCAAACGCTGCTTGCCTGCTGCCACACCCTTCGATTGTGCTTTGGGAATACAGCGCCGTTGGCATATGGGACAGGCGCGGGCCAGGTAGACGTGTTCGGTCACTTCCGCTGGAACCTGTGGCAGGTCGATCACCTCCCGGGTCCGCTGGGTCCATCCCCCAGACAACTGGGTGCCGCAACCGGGACACTGCTCCACCGCGTGCTCCACCCTATGAGTGGGCGTCATCCGGGTTCGGGCAAAGCCCTGACGGCGCGCCCGGCGGGGTTTCTTTGGCTGGGCCGGCTTACCATCCGCTTTGGGCTTCAGACCGGGCATCCGCCGCGAGTTCTGGCTCTTGGCCTGCCCTTCCAGTTGGGCAATCCGCTGCTCCAAGAGCGCGTTGGCCGCCTGTAGCCGGGTGATAATGTCAATCAGGACGTCCCGGCTGGCGGTCCTGAGATCGACGTTCCTTTCCACGCCAACTATATGACATAACCACCACCATCGATGCCAGCCTTTCAACCCACCTCTTTCAGCCAATCCACCTCACCAACTCTGAACTGTTACGCCCAAGGCGATTTGTATGCGGTGAAGGTGGCTGTGTGGTAACATTTTGTATCTTGACTCTGACCTGAGACAACAGCTCATCGGTGTATTCGGGCTAACCCTTTCCCTCAAGGGAGAGGGGATTCGTCAAGCACGCTCCAACAGCACTGCGGTGCTATAATCCCACCAACCAATCCTCCCGTCAGTCTTTGTGCATTCAGCTTGATCAAGTCGCGTTGGGGGCCGCTGCTTTCGGGTATCAAGACCGGTATTTATGCTCAAGCAACTGACCGATTTGCCCCCGCCCGTCCGGCGGCGTATCCGGCTTATTGCAGCTCTTCTCGTGGCGGTTGCCCTGCTGGTAGTTGCATGGCAACTGCTTCTCGTCATAGTCCCGCTGGCGGTCAGCGCCGTCATTGCATCCTTACTCATCCCAGTGATGCGGTTCGGGGAACGGACTCCTCTGGCGCGGCGCTGGCCGCGATTCAACCGGCTCGCAGTAGCTGGAATCGCCACACTGCTGGGTGCCGTCATAGCCCTGGCCGTCATTGGCATTGGAGCCTATGCGCTGGTGGGCGGCGCGACTACAATCGCGGAGGTGGCACCGGGGGTCATCGCGGAAGCCGACACCGCCTTTGTGCAGATAGAGGCGGCATACCGGGAGCGAGTTCCAAAGGGGATCCAGGAGCAAGTGGACCCTAGTCTGGCGGACTTTCGTGATTCCATTTACGATTCCGCTGTCGCGTCGGTGGAGAAGCTGGCCAACCTCATCCAGAGCAACATCGGCCAACTTGTTACCCTGCTGGCGACGCCTATTGCCGTATTCCAGTTTCTCTACCGTCCGAGCGCTGTTCCCGAAGCCGCAAGGCGGCTGATTCCCGCGCCGATTCGGGACGACCTTGGAGAAATGGCAAGGCTCGCCGGTGTGACCGTCATCGCCTATGTCCGTGTCCAGTTGGTGGGAGCGATCATGGTCGGCGTGACTCTCTGGCTGCTGTATTGGGCCGTGGGCATCAAGCTGGCGCTGCCGCTAGGGATGCTGGCTGGCGTGACGGAACTGGTGCCTGTCATTGGGACTACGCTGTTCCTTCTGCTCATGGTCATCGCGGTGGCGCTGACCGACCTGCGGCTGCTGCCCCTGGCTGTGGCGTTCTACTTCCTGGTCCAGGTCATCCAGAACAGCTTTGTAACCCCACGGCTCCACGGGCTGGCCCTGGGGGTGCATCCGATGGGACTGGTGCTGTCCATAGCCACCTTCGGGATGTTCTTCGGAATCATCGGGGCGCTGGTGGCCGCGCCGGTGACCGGGGCGGCATACCGGGTACTTCAGTACTTTGGCAGAGAGTGGGAGAAGGCAGGGGAATAGCGAAAGCCCCAAAGCGGCAGGTCACATATGGATACTCTGAATAAGATTCGCGATAGCCTGAGAAGTAGCGATACAGACGCCTAGCATTCTCTTGTGTGTCATGCCAATGAAGTCCCAGCGGGCCTTCTTTGCCGCCTTCGGCTTTGCACAAAAAGTTGGGATGCTGCACAAAAAGTCGCTCAGTGGTTGACGATTTCTAGGGGCTGCGGCAGGGCGGCTATCGTAGGCGCAAGGTGCTCTGACGCTCGTCGCAAATCTATCGCCACTACGTCCCATTCGCTCCCATCATCGAACCACTGCCGGTAACTCACGAAGTCGCCGCTGTCGATCATCCGGTAGTCCACTGCGGGCTTGTCACCCAGAGTCAACGTATCGGTCTTGGCATCATACCCTCGCTCAGCGCTCAGCGGGAGAAAGCGAGTGGCCCGGTGCAGGTCAACTCTGGTGATGTTTTCGTCATCCTCTTCCTCTCCATCTATCGCGAATATGACTCCAAAATCATCTCTCAGAGTGCCACCGCCAACACCTTTAGGTGACGATATGAGTATGAGCACATCTTCTTCGGAGTAGTAGCTAACTTGCATCTCTCACCTCCAGGTCTCGGCAGTGGCGCTCGAACCACGGGCGCCTTTCCTGCCTTACTCTGCGGGCAGCGCCGCTATCAAAAGTGGCTGTTATGATCTCTTCATCGTCCAGTGAAACCGGGACCCGCAACATGGCTTTTCTGCCAGGTACGAATCCCCAATAGGTGATGGTCGTACTGCCTTCACTGTCCGTACAAATTCCCCGCCTTCCCTAAATTCCTCTACGATCTCTTCTCCGTCGTAGTAATAGATGCCTCAGTACTGGCCGTTGGTGATTACCGCGACTTCTACGGCTGGGTAGCTAGCCGCATAGCCGAACAATTGCTTGTAGTGGCCTTCGTACCTTGTGTTACTGTCGATCCGCTTTGCTTCTATGACGATGACGGCTCTACCGTATTCGTCTTTGAGGGTGTAGTCTGGCCGTCCGCCTTCAGTGACGTTTTCTACGATGCACTCGGACGGATTCGACAACTGCCAACCAAGTGCGTTCAGTACCGGGTCGATAATGATGTATCGCGTGGATATTTCTCCATTGTTAGCAGCGACTTGGCTGTTGTAGTAGCTGGAGCCTGGTTGTTCTTCCACATATGGTTGAACGCCGGCTATCGTCCTTCGTAGATTGTTGATGGTCATAGTCTCCCCTCTGTCGTTCGTCGGCGTGATGTTTGAGATTGCGTCCCTGTTTTACGGTGAGGCGATGGTCTATATCGACTGTTTTCTTGGTTAAATTGTAGCGGAATCGCATGGTTTGGGGCAGCTGTGGCTTCGGTGGGAATCGACTGGCGGTTGTACTCTTGCCGTTCATGACGATTGTAAAGGATCTGGTTTGCCGCTGTTGACATCGGCGTCTGTAGGTAAGCAGTGGTCTCATTACTTGTCCGCCCCGCTAAGTCTGTTACATGCATAGGTTACCTCTGGCCTTGTCCTAAATTTGCCAGTTCTAGCATCAGCTTTATAAAGGGTACAGATATTACATTGCTCGTTATGAGAGTCGTTACTATGATGAATATGTTTCTCCATTGTTCGCTTAATTTGAAGGACTCTTGGAGTACTATCCCGACTACTATGCCTGGGATGAACACAGCAGCCATCAGTAGCGTTTCTGAGAGGGGGTGTGACAAATGGAGTTAGACGGGTTGGAGACGTTTGAGCATCAGGTGGATCATGGCGATGTGGACCCAGGCTTCGCTGCTCTCCGTGCGCTCCTCATAATCTTTGCTCAACCGTCGACAACGGCTCAACCAGGCCAGGGTCCGTTCCACCACCATCTTCGGGGCAGTACCTCAAAGTGGTGGCTGTGAGGCTTGCGTTTCACCACGGTCAGCAGCCATCCGCCTCACCGTCTGGGCACACTCCACCAGTTGACCCGCGTAGCCAGCGTCAGCCTAGATCAACTGCAACCTGGGGAAATTACCCATGAGCTTGGCCAGTACCAACTTGGCGCCATCCCGATCCTGGATGTTGGCAGCGTGAACCACCACCGCCAACAACAAGCCCATGGTGTCCACCACCACATGCCGTTTGCGTCCGGTTACCTTCTTGCCAGCGTCGTAACCTCTGGACCTCCTTTTTCTGTGGTCTTCACCGACTGGCTGTCGATGATGGCCGCGCTGGGAGTAGCCTCCTGTCCCGCCGCTTCCCGAACCCGCTCCCGCAGGGCCCCTTCTACCCGCTCCCAGGTCCCGTCTTCCCGCCACTTGCGGAAATACCACCACACCGTGCCCCAGGGTGGCAGGTCGTGGGGCAGCATCCGCCAAGGAATGCCACCGCGCAGGACGTACAGTATGCCGTTGACCACCTCCCGGAGATCGGTGGTTCTGGGATGGCCCCTGGTAGCGTCCGGCGGCAGCAAAGGTTCCAATTCCTGCCATTGGGCAGCGGTAGCTTGGGTAACAAAGGATATAATTCCCATAATTTGTCAAATTACAGGAACATTTGGGCAGGGCAAACGCATTCTAAATTGAGGGGGCTGATAGAATCGGGAGACGAGGCAAGGTGCAGGTTCGGGTTATGAGGGGTGGTGATGATGAACAGCGGCGAGGAAACCAGCTTGCTACGGCATTTCAGCGGCTTGGAGAATCCCAGTAGGCCACAGGGCCGGCAGCAAATCTGGTGGACATCATCGCCATGACCATCTGCGCTGTCGTGGCGTGGGCCGAGGGCTGGAACGACGTGGAGTTGTTCACGCAGTGCAAAGAGGACTGGTTCGGCACTTTCTTGGAGTCGCCCAATGGAATCCCCTGCTCTGACACCTTCGCCCAGGTGTTTGCCCGCCTGGACCTGGACCGCTTCCGGGAGCGTTTCACGCAGTGGGTGAGCGACATCCACCGGCTGACCCAAGGACAGGTGGTGGCCATAGACGGGAAGACGGTGCGCCGTTTCCACGACAGGAGGGCGGGCCAAGAGGCAATTCACATGGTCAGCGCTTGGCCTCGGAGAACTTCCTGGTGCAGGGTCAGACCCGGACGGAGGCCAAAGCCAATGAAATCGCCGCCATACCCCGGCTGTTGGAGATGCTGGAACTGATAAGGATGCATCGTCACCATCGACGCCATGGGCTGCCAGAAGGAGATCGCCCGGAAGATTTTGGACCGCGATGCCGGCTATGTGCTGGCGGTCAAGGGGAACCAGGGCCAGTTGTACCAGGACATGGGAGACCTGTTCCAGGCAGGGTTCGGGACGGGTCTGGATGACCTGCCTCACGATTACGCCGCCACCCTGAACAAGGACCGTGGGCGCATCGAGCGGAGGGAGTGCTGGACCATAAGCGATCCGGCCTGCCCGGAGTACCTGAGCACTGTCGGTGACTGGCCCGGCCTTCGGAGCGTGGGGATGGTGAGGCCGGAAAGGCGTGAAGGGGAGGAGGTATCGGTGGAGACACGTTACTGTATCTCCAGCCTGGAATCGGACGCCCGGCGATTCCTGAGGGGCGGCGAGGAATCATTGGGGCATTGAGAATTCGGTCCACTGGGTTCTGGATGTGTCCTTCCGAGAGGATGAGAGCCGGGTGAGGACGGGAAACGCACCTGAAAACCTGGCAACCATGAGACACGCGGCACTGAACCTATTGTGGCAGGACCGCCAGTCCAAAATCCTCATCAAGGCCAAGCGAAAACTGGCCGCATGGAATGACACCTACCTGCTCTCAATCCTCTCAAACTAGAATGCGTTTGCCATGAACATTAGGGCAGGATGACCGCAAAATCGGGAAGAACCCAGTGGTGGTGAGCCTGTCGAACCACTAGGGATACTCTGAATAAGGTTCACGATAGCCTGAATTGCGTCTGAGTGGCCGG
>VXOI01000202.1:0-9362 GCA_009840175.1 Chloroflexota bacterium
GGGGAATACAAGGGGGGGCTAGGGTGGGGGCGTTCCTCCTGCCCTTCAGTTCGCCCGCTGTCAGGCATGGTCATGGTTCCCCTCGCCGTCCAGTTCCCAGGCGGAGTACACCTGCTCCGGCAGCGTGATGGGGCCGACGGCGTTCTCGTACTCGCGGACGTGCTTGGCGGTGAGCAGCGCGATGGCCTTGAGCATCTGCGGGCTGACCTTGATGCGGGCGCGGAGGATGGGTTCGCGCTCCTCCATTTGCTCGCCGAAGAACAGCACCGCCGAGTAGAGGCTGCTGAAGATGTGCATCGAGTCGGCGTAGAAGGTGATGGGGTCTAAGGAACTGCTCTCGTTGGTCTGCTGCGTGTCGCCGGGACGGGCGTAGGTCTCCTCGTGGGGCGTCTGGTCTTCGGGCGGAACGTAGGGTCGCTGGACGACTGGCATAGCGTCTCTCCTGAACTTGTCCTGAGCGGAGCCGAAGGGCCTGCCGAAGGATGGCGGGGCTGATTGCCGCCATTATACAGTAATCCGCTAACTGTCCCTATTCCGTAACTTCCCCTGCCAGAAACCTCTCCACCTCCGGCGTCTGCGGCAACATAAGGATACCGTTCACCTCGACGCCGAACTTGGCCCGGGCCTCCTCTTCCCGCTTCCGCCGTCTCTTGCGTTCTTGCTCGATCCCCTGCTTGCGCCCTTCCTCTCTCCATTGCCTTATTTTCATTCCGGCCAATACCATGTTCCACACAGCCTCCTTCAGAATTGTCGCCAGCAGCGCAACGCCCGCCGACACCGTGGCAATGATAGCCAGGTCCGGCAGCAAGTTGTCCAGACGCCAGGCATCCCAGTACAGCCACCAGGCGAGGGATCAAGCGGCCAGGGAAACCACGTATGCCGAGCAATAGAATATACCCAGGTCGCGGAGCGCCTGATTGCCGGAGTCGTTCATTTACACTCATCCTATGAAGATGCGGACAGGCTGTCAACAAACATCCTTTCGCTGGCATTTCTCACTTCTCCCGCCCCAGCGTCCGGTGATAGTATCCGACGGCGATGGCCTCCCACTCGGCGGTGGCGCGGCCCTGACCGATGAGCTCCAGCTTATGCATAATGGCGTAGCATTGCGCGTCCCTGGATGCGTTGGGCTGCCCGGCGACGGCGGAACGCACTTCTTGACTGGCGTAGTCGAACAGGGGAATGCCCAGGCATTCGGCCCACTCGCGTAAGGAGACGTCCAGCTTCTCAAGGCCAGGGGCGTCGCGGTTGACTCCGCTGGGCTTGCTCCGGGCCACAGAAGCCGCCCGCCACCGCGAAGTGACGGCGCTCAGGGCGTCCAACTGGTGGGCGATACGGACCGACGGCTCCACCTTCCGGCGGATTTTCAGCCCCACAAGCCCGCTGGCGGCAACGGCGGAACCTTGAAACACGGCCCACCCGGTTTCCCGCAGGCCTGTGGACAAGGCTAGCAGCAGTCCCTCCTGCCCCGCGCCTTTACAGTCGGCGATTTGAGAATTCACGGCTAGTCTGCCGCTGAGGCCAACTGCCCATCGGCATCCTTGTCGCCCGGGATTTCGGCCCCGTCCTGAGCTGGTTGAAGTTCATCCTGAGGCTGTCGAAGGATGAACAAACCCGCGACAGGCGTTTCCGGCCGATTTTCTACGTATAAACCGGTATAGTAATAAGTGCCGCATTGAAGGCAAATCCAGTCGCCGTGGTCATAAGCCAGGTCGCCTCGGCACTTGAGGCAGGCCCCCAGTCGGTACAGGTTCATCGGTGCAACTCGCAGCGGTCAGTCCGGTGTATCAGTTTTTCGGCTCAAGCTGCAATAACAGTAACAGAACATTTGTACTATGACAAGTTGCCAGTGCCAACCTCCAAAACCCTTACCAGCGACGATTATCTGAACTGTGATTCATGGGATTTCCAAGATTGCCCTGATTATCTTGCCGCCGAATCACGGTAATCCCTTAATCACATAAATCACAGTTCAGTAGACGATTGCAAAACTCCCCTCGCCACTCCTGTCATTCTGAGCGAAGCGAAGAATCCTATACTTGGGACAGAGACCCTTCGCTTCGCTCAGGACGACAAAATCGAGTTTTGCAATCGTCTCAGTTCAGACAAAGCCCCGAGTCAAATCAACCGCTCCTTGACCGTATCAGGGCACGATTCCTATAATCCGATAGCGATATTTGCAACAGGTCGGGTATTTGACTCCGTGGTCCAACCAACACAGCAGAACATTGAAGACCTCGCCACCGCCGCTCTCGCCGAACTCCCGGCGCTGGACACCCTCGACGCGCTGGAGCAGTGGCGCATCGTCTATCTGGGCCGACGCGGCAGCCTCACCGCCGTCCTGCGCGGCCTGTCCGGGCTCGACATCGAGGAACGCCGCCGCATCGGGGCGCTGGCCAACCAGGCTAAGGAATCCCTGGAAGCTGGCCTTGAAGCCCGCACCCGCGAAATCAACGAGGCCGCCCTGCTCCGCGCCGCCAGCGAGGACCGCCTCGACGTCACCCTCCCCGGCCGCCCACCCGCCGAGGGGCGGCTGCACCCCACAACGCAGATAGTCCGCGAAATCTGCGCCGCCTTCATCGGCATGGGCTTCAGCGTGGTGGAAGGCCCCGAAGTCGAATGGGACCACTATAACTTCGAGATGCTCAATATCCCCAAGGGCCACCCGGCCCGGGATATGTGGAACACCCTGTGGGTGGACTACACCAACGAAGCCGGGGAACAGCCGATGCTGCTGCGCACCCACACCTCACCGATGCAGGCGCGCGTGATGGAGCGCCAGCAGCCACCGGTGCGGGTCATCGTCCCCGGAAAGTGCTACCGCTATGAGGCCACCGACGCCACCCACGAATGGCACTTCTACCAGGTAGAGGGCCTCGCGGTGGACGAGGGCATCACCTTCGCCAATCTCAAGGGCACCCTCTACGAGTTCGCCCGTCGTCTCTTCGGCGAGGAGCGCCGCATCCGCTTCCGCTGCGACTACTTCCCCTTCGTAGAGCCAGGCGTGGATATGTCCATAGACTGCTTCGCCTGCGATGCCCTTCGACAGGCTCAGGATGAGCGGGAAGGCGGCTGCCGCATCTGCCGCGACAGCGGCTGGATCGAGATAATGGGCGCAGGCATGGTGCATCCCCGCGTGCTGGCCGGTGTGGGCTACGACCCGGCCAAGTACACCGGCTTCGCCTTCGGCCTAGGCCCCGAGCGCATCGCCATGCTCAAGTACGGCATAGATGACATCCGCCACTTCTACGCCAACGACCTCCGCTTCCTGCGCCAGTTCTAGGAAACTTCATACCCGTCATTCCCGCAAAAGCGGGAATCCAGATCAACAAAAATCATCCTGTCTATCCATGTGAATATATGAAAGTCCCCCTTAGCTGGCTCCGGCAATACGTCAACGTGGACATCCCCGCCGACGAACTGGCCCACCGCCTCACCATGGCTGGTGTCGAGGTCGGCGAGGTGCAGGAAACCGGCGGCTGGAGCGAGGTCTATGTCGGCAGCGTCACCTCCGTCCGCCAGCATCCCAACGCCGACCGCCTCCGCCTCTGCACCGTCACCACCGGCCCCGGCCCGGATGGAAATGCAGAGCAGATGGAAGTCGTCTGCGGCGCCCCCAACGTGGCCGAAGGACAGAAAATCTGCTTCGCCCGCGTCGGCGCACACCTCTACAACGCCCACAACGGCAAGTATGAAACCCTGGCCGCCGCCACCATCCGCGGCGTCGAATCCCAAGGCATGATCTGCTCCGAGCTGGAGCTGGGCCTTGGCGACGACCACACCGGCATCATCGTCCTGCCCGACGACGCCCCCCTCGGCGAACCGCTCTCCGACTACATGGGCGACACCATTCTCGACCTGGAACTGACCCCCAACCGCCTCGACTGCCTTTCCATGCTGGGCGTGGCCCACGAGGTTGCCGCCCTCACCGGCAACAACGTCACCGAGCCTGAAATCCGCTACGATGAGACTGGCGCGCCTGTCACCGAGCGCGTCACCATCTCCATCGCCGACCCCGACCTCTGCCACCGCTACACCGCCACCGTCATTGATAGCGTCAACATCGGTCCCTCGCCCCAGTGGCTACAGGACCGGCTCACCCGCGCCGGACTGCGCCCCATCAGCAACGTGGTGGACGTCACCAACTTCGTGATGCTGGAGTACAACCAGCCCCTCCACGCTTTCGACCTAGGCGCAGTCAGGGACAACACCGTCGTCGTGCGCCGCGCCCGTCCCGGCGAGAAGCTGACCACCCTCGACGGCATCGAGCGTGACCTCACCACCGAGAACCTGGTCATCGCCGACTCCCGCGACCCCATCGGCCTGGGCGGCGTCATCGGCGGGGCCAACAGCGAGATTGGCCCGCACACCGCCACGGTGCTGCTGGAGTCGGCCAACTTCAACGCCGCCAATAACCGCGAGACCGCCACGTCCATGGGCCTGCGTACCGAAGCCACTCTGCGCTTCGAGAAGGGCCTGCGCCCCGAGCTCGCCCCCCTGGGCCTGCGCCGCGCCACCGCCCTCATCCAGGAAGTTGCCGGCGGAACCATCGCCCCCGGCATCATAGACGTCTACCCCGAACCAGCCCCTCCGCTCACCGTAACCCTCACCATGCGCCGCCTCCGCCAGTCGCTGGGCATGGACATAGACCCGTCTGAAGCACAGAAGGCCCTGGAATCCCTCGGCTTCACCTGCACTCCGCCAACTCATCCTGAGCCTGTCGAAGGACGAGCGGAAGCAGACGCCCTCGTCGTCTCCATCCCCTGGTGGCGCAACGATGTCAACATCGAAGACGACCTCGTCGAGGAGATTGTGCGCATCATCGGCTACGACGCCGTGCCCACCGTGATGCTGTCCACCCCCATCCCTTTCCACAGCCCCTCGCCGTCCATCGCCCTGCGCGAGGAAGTCCGCGACCTGCTGGCCGCGGGAGGAATGCAGGAAGTCATCAACTACTCCGTCGCCTCCATGGACCTGATAGAGCGGGCCGTCCCGGTGCCTGTGCCCATAGAAGGTGGGGAGGCCCCGCCCATGCGTCTCGCCAACCCCATGAGCGCCACCCACGAGTACCTGCGCCCCACGCTCCACGCCGGGCTGCTGGCCAACCTCGCCGCCAACCAGTCCGACGGCCCCGGCCCATTCCGCTTGTTCGAGGCCGGCCGCGTCTTCCTCCCCCGCAGCGGCGACCTGCCCGAAGAGGTCGAAATCGTAGCGGCGGTGCTGGCCGGACAGCGCAGTGAGGCATCCTGGCTGGCCACGCCCAATGGCGGAGCCACGGACTTCTATGACGCCAAGGGCATGGTCGAGTGGCTGCTCGACCGCCTCGGCATCACCGCCGACTGGGAGCCGGGCGAACACCCCGTCTACCAACCGGGCCGCTGCGCCGTGGTTCGGTCGGGAAGCACTCATCTCGGCTACGCGGGCGAAATCCACCCCGCCATACGCGACCGCTTCGGCTTGGACTTCCCCCAGGTCGCCGGGTTCGAGTTGCGCCTCTCCGCGCTGCTGGCCGCTCTCCCGGAGTCGGAGCGCAACTTCGTGTCACTCCCCCGCTTCCCGTCCGCCACCCGCGACCTGGCCCTCATAGTCCCCGCCGACGTCACCGCCGGGCGCGTCACCGAGCTGATTATGCGCAACCGCCTGGTGCAGCGCGCCGAGCTGTTCGACATCTACTCCGGCGAGAACCTGGCCTCCGGAACCAGGTCCCTGGCCTTCCACCTCCACTTCCAGGCCGCCGACCGCACCCTGACCAACGAGGAAGTCACCCGCTCCCTCGAAGGCCTCCTCCGCAACCTCCAGCGCGAGGTCGGCGCCACCCTGCGAAGCTAGGAATTCTCCATAGCCAACGGGAGTTCCACCTGCGAACCTCTGGCGACAGCGCGAGTCCAGGATTATCAGATTGAAGGATGCTCAGGATAGGGCAAATCCTGTAAATCCCAAAATCAGACGAATCACAGTTCAGACAATAATCGAAAGCCCCCGTGCCCGCACCAGCCCGGCGATTGCGAAACCGGCAACAGCAACGCTATGATACCAACAGCGCAACACTGCCTGGCATACGAGTTCCGCTATGACTACTAGACTACGTCCTCAAATAGCCGACTACTCCCACCTGGAGCCGCTGCCCGACCCGCCACCCCGTGAACCGGATATGCAACAGGAACGACGGATATTCGCCTTTTACGGCATATTGGACCTGCATTTCGCCCATCGGGACGACGTGCTGATAGCAGGAGGCGGATACCTGCGCAACCTGCCCTATGACAGCACCGAGATATTCGCCCCCGACTGCGTGATTGCCTTCGGCGTCAACCCTGACGGCATCGTGGCTCGCAATGGTTATGTGATAAGCGAGGTCGGCAAGCCCCCCGATTTCGTCTTGGAAGTGGCTTCCCGAAGCACCGGCCGCCGCGACTACACCGTCAAGCGCGACGGCTACGCCGCCTACGGCGTACAGGAATACTGGCGATTCGACCCCAGCGGCGGTCGCTTTCACGACGCCTCCCTGGCTGGCGACCTGCTTGTGGGCGAACAATACCAACCCTTTCCCATCAACCAGGACCCGGACGGACTACTTTGGGGATACAGCCCCATGCTGGATCTGGAGCTGTGCTGGGAACAGGGCCGGTTGCGGTTCCGCGACCCATATACCAGAGAGTTCCTGCCTGCCCCCGCGGAAGAGAGGCTTATCCGCGAGTCCGCCGAAGCCCGTGCCGACCAGGCCGAAGCCCGCGCCGACCAGGCCGAAGCCCAGCGCGACGCCGCCGAAGAGCGCATCCGTCAACTGGAAGCCCAAATCCAGCAGCAACAGGACACCTAGCTCCCAACCGACAGTCCTTCTCTTCCATCTTCTCACCCACGAAACCGGAGACGCGCTATGTCAACTCACCGCCGCCACCACGGCCAACACGAGGAAGCGCCTCATCACCACGGCCACAGCCACGCCGGGGAGGATATGCTCAGCGTGGAGGAAGCCTACGAGCGTGTGATGGCCAGCTTCGCCCCCCTCGAAGGGGTGGAAGTCCCCCTGCTGGAATCCATGGGACAGACCCTGGCCGAGGACATCACCTCTCCGCTGGCCTTGCCGCCGCTCGCCAACTCCGGCATGGACGGCTACGCCCTCCAGGGCGCGGACATCGCGGGGGCATCCCAGGACTCGCCCCGTCGCCTGCCAGTCGTCGGCATCGTCGCCGCCGGGCAGATGCCCGAGCGCCCCGTGGAAGCCGGCGTCGCCATGCGCATAATGACCGGCGCCCCCGTTCCCGACGGCGCGGACACCGTCGTTCCCTTCGAAGAGACCGATGAGGTGCAGCGCAAGACCGAAGGCAGACCCTTGGACGAGGTGGCCATCTTCTCCGAAATGCCCGTTGGCGCCAACGTCCGCCCTGCCGGAGAGGACATACAGCCCGGCGAACTCGTCCTGGAAGCCGGAACCGCAATCCGCGCCGCCGAGGTCGGCGTCCTGGCGTCCCTGGGTCTGGCCCAGGTCAAGGTCGTCCGCCGCCCCATAGTGTCGGTGCTCGCCACTGGCGACGAGTTGGAAACCGCCGGCTCCGCCCTCTCCGGCGGCAAGATCTACGACAGCAACAGCTTCGGCGTCGCCGCCTCCGTAGTGGCCTGCGGCGGCGTTCCCCGGCTGCTGGGCATCGCCCGCGACAACCTCGACGACCTTCACGCCAAGCTGGCTGCCACCGCCGGCTCGGACCTCGTGATAACCTCGGCCGGCGTCTCCAAGGGCGACTACGACATTGTGAAAGACGTGCTCGAACAGCGCGGCTCCATGAACTTCTGGTCGGTGCGTATGCGCCCGGCCAAGCCCCTGGCCTTCGGACACCTGCGCGGCGACGGCGATAAGGACGTGCCGCTCCTGGGCCTGCCAGGCAACCCGGTAAGCGCCATGGTGGCCTTCGAAATGTTCGCCCGCCCTGCCATCCTCGCCATGCTGGGTCGTCCGGTACGCCCCCGCCCGGCGGTGGACGGCGTGCTCACCGGCGCCATCCGCAACTACGACGGACGCCGGGTCTACGCCCGTGTCGAGGTCGAGAAGCGCGACGGCGTATACTACGCCACTCCCACAGGCCCGCAGGGGTCCAACATCCTGACATCCATGTCGCGGGCCAACGGCCTCGCCATCTGCCCCGAAGACCTGCCCGCCAAACACGCCGGCGAGCAGGTGCGCATCATCATGCTGGACTGGAACGAAGAGGTGGAACTATGACCATAGCCGGGCCGGAAACCGCCGGAATGCCGGAAGAATCCCATGCGGGCGCCGGGCGCTACCACATCAGCTTGTCGCGGCTGGATGAGATGAACCGCTCCGCAGCCCACCTCATCCACGACCGCCTCACCGAAGCCTGCCCGTCCCGCGGCCAGCCTGCAACCGGACTGGACCCCGAGGCGCTTATCCGGGAAATACAGGAGTTCCACGCCGACGCCGAAGACTTCATCAGGGCCGATATGCCCATCCAGGAAATCGTCTTCCGCACCCTGCTGGCCCGGGGCAACGACCCCATGTCTCTCGGCGAGATACACCGCGAACTCACCCAACGCTGGGGCAACACCCTTCGTCCCATATCCATAGACCAGAATCGCCTCCGCCGCGTCCTGCAAGCCGACACCTACTACGGCTTCTCAGATGTGTAGGAGAAAGGAGGGCCAGCATGACCACCGCCAAAAGCCCGCTGACTTTCCGGCTGCCCGACCCACCGGAACACCCGAAAGACAAGATGACCAACTTCGACCATCTCACCAACACCAGCATCGTCGAACCTCTGAGGTACTATCTTGGCAACCGGCAAACCACTCTGATAGCAGGCGAGCGTTACCTTGTCGTCAGGCCCACCCGTAGCTTGGCAGGGAGCAGGTATCCCGACCTTCTCATAGCCTTCGACGCAGACCTGGTTGCGTACAAGGAAAGCAACGGCTACATCATAGACGAGCAGGGCAAACCGCCCGACTTCGTGCTGGAAATCGCCTCCCGCCGCACCGGCCGTGTGGACGTGGAGGACAAGCGAAACGACTATGCTGAGTTGGGCATCCCCGAGTACTGGCGCTTCGACGAAACGGGCGAGCATCACGGAACGAAGCTGGCCGCCGACCATCTGGCAGCAGACGACCAATACCAGCCCATTTCTATCGAAGAACTGCCGGACGGCGCATTGCAGGGATACAGCAGGGTACTGAACTTATATCTTCGCTGGGAAAACGGCCAACTGAGGTGGCACGACCCCCAAACCGGGCGCCACATCCCGACCTTCTCGGAGGAGCGCGAAGCCCGCATCCAGGCCCAAGAGGCAAACAGACAAGAGCGCGAAGCCCGCATCCAGGCCCAAGAGGCAAACAGACAAGAGCGCGAAGCCCGC
>VXOI01000202.1:9372-16045 GCA_009840175.1 Chloroflexota bacterium
GCGCGAAGCCCGCATCCAGGCCCAAGAGGCAAACAGACAAGAGCGCGAAGCCCGCCTGCTGGCCGAAGCTCGCGCCCGCGAATTGGAAGAGAGGCTGAAAGACCTGGAAGGCTCGTAGGGCGCACACGCAGGGGCGCACGGCTGTGCGCCCCATATTACCCGCCGGGAAAGCCTGTTATCCCCTGCTACGCCGCCGCGGCAGCCAACTGCTCTTTCGCCGTCTCCACCAGCTTGGCGAAGCCATCGGGGTCGCGCACGGCCATGTCCGCCAGTATCTTGCGGTCCAGTTCGATCTCCGCCAGCTTCAGGCCGTGGATGAACTGGCTGTACGACAGCCCGGCCGCCCGGCAAGCCGCCCCGATGCGGACAATCCACAGGCTGCGGAACTCGCCCTTCCGCTCCCGGCGGTGGCGGTAGGCGTAAGACCAAGCGTGCATCACCGATTCTTTCGCCCACTTGTAGTTGCGGCCGGAAGCGCCCTGGAAGCCCTTGGCCGCCTTCATTATCTTCTTATGCCGGCGGTGCTTGGTCACACCGCGCTTTATTCGTGCCACAGGAAAATCTCCATTACTATAGTCCCTTCTCCCTCCTGGGGAAGGGCATTCAAACAATTCCCTCCCCCTCAGGGGGAGGGTTAGGGTGGGGGGTGAAATCGCAGGTATCAGTAACTTTGGATACGGCGTGGAAGCCTACCCGTAGGGAATCAACTTCCGCAGCCGGGGCACATCCGCCGCGGCGACTTCCATCTTGTCGGAATACTTGCGGGTCACCTTGGTCGGCTTCTTTCGCCGCAGGTGGCTGCTCATTCGCTTGCGGCGGAGCATCTTGCCCGAGCCGGTTATGTGTATGCGGGCTTTGGCGCCCTTGTGTGTTTTCAGTTTAGGCATTTGCCGGTTCTTCTTCCCGGTTGGAATTACTGCTTTCGTCCCTGTTGCCTGCTGCCCTGTTATCGGAAGCGCGCTGCAAGTTCCGTTCCTCGGCCTTCTGCGCCGAAGGTATCAGCACCATTGAAAGCGCTCGCCCTTCCATCGCCGGGGGGCGCTCCAGCCGCACCTCGTCCTTCAGCTCATCGGCCACCCTCCGCAGCACCGAGAGGCCCAACTGCTGGTGGGCCGCCTCCCGCCCGCGGAAGCGCACCGTGAGCTTGACCTTCGAGCCGTCGTCTATGAACTCCCGCACCTTGCGGACCTTGGCGTCGAGGTCGTGAGTCCCGATGTTGGGACGGAATCGCACCTCTTTCTGCTCTGTGCTCTTCTGGCCCCTCTTGGACTCCTTCTCCTTCTTGGAGGAAAGGTATAGCAGCTTCCCATAATCCAGCAAACGGCACACGGGAGGATCGGAATTGGGCGCGACCTCCACCAGGTCCACCTCGGCGTCGCGCGCCATCTGGAGCGCCCGCCGGGTTTCCATCACCCCCAACTGTGACCCGTCCCCGCCAATAACCCGTACTTGAGGGCTGGTTATCCGTTCATTTACCCGATACTGTCTGGCGATGCTGACATACCTCCAATGGATTATGCCCCGTCATTGCCAACGGGCATAGCGCAATCTATCACACCCGTATAACCACGTCAACGCGCGCGCCATTCCCGCGAGAGCGGGAACCCGGTGGCAACCCCTACTCATCCCCCGGATCATCGTCCGGGTCCTCCGGCAGCGGCTCCGCGTCCCCTCCGAAGTCCAGGCCTTGCAGGAACTCCTCGATCTGCGGCGACAACGGCGCCACCGGCTCCGATCCGCCGGACGTCTGCTGGTTCTCGCGGTCGTACTTCTCTTCCAGCCGCGACAGCAGCCGCGACACCTCCGACGTATCCGTCACCACGTTCTGTAGCGAAGCATACTGCTGCACCCCGCGCTCGCCGTCCTCCAGGCGGCTGGGCAGGCCATAGAGCCGGCACAGAATCCCCGTCAGCCGCGCCGCGCCGGTGAAGTCCTCCTCCACCTGGAAGTACTGCGGCAGGTGCACCACGAAGATGCGCGTGTCCATCTTCATCGCTTCCGCGTGCTCGAACGTCAGGTGCGTGATGGTCGTCGGCCCCTCGTAGTCGCTGGGCTTCACGTTCACCAGCTTGTACTCGTCCTCGTTGCTCGCATCCAGGCTGCCCCCCGACACCAGCAGCGGACGGGTGTGCGGCACCATGTCATACATCGCGCCCACCAGCGAGTAGCGCTTCGCTCCCAGCCGGTCCAGCACTTCATTGACCGAATCGGTAAAGTCCTCACCGTAAGCGTGAGGCTCCAGCAGGTGCAACGTGACCAAGTCCGGCCCGTTCTCCCGCACCGCCACCCTGATGGTAGTGGAAGGTATCCTGTACTCCCGCTTGCCCCGCCGTATGCGCGACCTGGGCCGGTAGCGGGTGAAGTCGTAATACCGCCCCGGACGCGCCAGTCGCCCCACTTCCTTGGCTTCCAGGTGACGCTCGATGCGGCGCAGACTGATGGTGCCCACCCGCCCAACGTCAATCCAGGGCCGCAGCACCGCCAGAACGTGAGGCTCTTTCAGCTCCGGCAAAGGCTCGTCGAACTCGAAATCTCCAATACGCATACCGCTAGTTTGACAGCAAGAGGGCAGGGTTGGCAAGGGGCGCGCACCCGCGCGACAGTGTTCCGCACCAAGTGGCTCAATCAGTTGACGACGGGGGTTTGGATTCCCGCGAAAGCGGGAATGACGGTTGGGGCGCGCGCCCGCGCCCCCAGTGGTGTAACTGCTAGGCGCTGGCGGCGGATAGTGTGCGTAGGAAGTCGTGGTTGGTGGGGGTCTTGGCGAGGCGTTCCAGTACCCGCTCTGTGGCGCTTCCGTCGTTGCTGTTGTTGGAGAGGAGGCCGATCATGCGGCGCAGGAGGACGACCTGCTTGTGGGTTTCCTCGGAGTAGAGCAGCTCCTCGCGGCGGGTGCCGGAGCGCACGATGTCTATGGCCGGGAAGTAGCGGCGCTCGGCCAGCTTGCGGTCGAGGTGAAGCTCCATGTTGCCAGTGCCCTTGAACTCCTCGTAGATGACCTCGTCCATGCGGCTGCCGGTGTCCACCAGGCAGGTGGCGATGATGGTGAGGGAGCCGCCTTCCTCGATGTTGCGGGCGCCGCCGAAGAACTTCTTGGGCGGGTAGAGAGCGATGGGGTCTATGCCGCCGGAGAGAGTGCGCCCGCTGGTGGGGACGGCGAGGTTGTAGGCGCGAGTGAGACGGGTGATGCTGTCCAGCAGGATGACGACGTCCTTGCCCAGCTCGACCAGGCGCTTGGCGCGGTCAAGGCACAGCTCGGCCACGCGGCACTGCTCCTCGACGTTCTCGTCGAAGGTGGAGGCGAAGACGTCACCGTCCACGGAGCGGCGCATATCGGTGACTTCCTCGGGTCGCTCGCCGATGAGGGCGACCATGAGGACGGCCTCGGGACAGTTGGTGACCACGCCGTGGGCGATCTGCTTGAGCATGGTGGTCTTGCCCGCCTTGGGCGGCGAGACGATGAGGCCGCGCTGTCCCAGGCCGATGGGAGCGAAGAGGTCCACCATGCGGGTGGAAAGCTCGTTGGGCGAAGTCTCCAGCACCACCTGCCGCTCGGGGAAGACCGGGGTCAGGTGCTCGAAGGTGGGACGATTGCGGCCGTGAATCCTGCCGGAGGAGTCGGCGGCGTCGAAGCCGTTGACCTTCTCGACGCGGACGAGGCCGAAGTAGCGCTCGCCTTCCTTGGGCGGACGGACCTGTCCGGTGATGGTGTCGCCGGTGCGGAGGCCGAAGCGACGGATCTGGGACTGGGAGATGTAGACGTCGCCGGAGTGGCGGTATGAGGAGACCTGCCGTAGGAAGCCGTAGCCTTCGTCCATGATCTCCAGGATGCCGGTGGAGATCAGGGACTGGTTGGCGGAGGCGACCTGAAACATACGGCCGAGGATGTCCTCGCGGTGCATCTTGTCGAGGGCCGCGGGATCGCCGAGGCCGACGCTGGGGGCCAGGCTCAACAGTTCTTCCTTGGACTTGCCGCCCAACTCCACCACGTCCAAAGTCTTGCGGGTTGCCGTCATGTCTACCTCTTTATCACTTACCACAGAGAGCACAGAGGACACAGAGATTTTTCTTTATTTTCTCTGTGGTCTCTATGTTCTCTGCGGTTAACTAAGTCTGGGATGCCTTTTGCCAGTCGGCGATGAAGCGGGCGAGGCCGGCGTCGGTGAGGGGGTGCTGCGCCATCTGGATGAGGGTGCGATAGGGCACGGTGGCGATGTGTGCACCAGCCTGGGCCGCCTTCAGGCAGTGCAGCGGGTGGCGGACGCTGGCGGCCATCACCTGCGTCTCCACGGCGGCCTCGCGGAACAGATCGGCGATGTCGCGGATGAGGGCGATGCCATCGTGGCCGATGTCGTCCAGCCGCCCGATGAAGGGGCTGACGACGGTGGCCCCGGCCTGGGCCCCAAGGATGGCCTGGTTGACGGAGAAGCAGAGGGTCTGGTTGACGCGGATGCCCTCACCGGCAAGGGTGGCGATGGCCTCGATGCCCTCAATGGTGCTTGGAATCTTGACCCAGGGGTTGGGAATCCAGTTGGCTATGTCGCGGCCCTCGTCCACCATGCCCTGAGTGTCGGTGGACACCACCTCGACGGAGATGGGGCCGTCTACGAAAGACGCAATCTCGGCGACGGCGGAGCGGTAAGCCTCGCGGTCGCCGATGCCGGCGGAAGCGGCGAGGGAGGGGTTGGTGGTGACACCGCTGACCACGCCAAGACGGGCGCCGTCGCGGATTTCGTCGAGGTTGGCCGTGTCGAGAAAGAGTTTCATTACCCTCACCCTAACCCTCTCCCAGAGGGAGAGGGAATTTCAATGTCTCCTGGTCGCTGCCATTTGGGGCAGCTCTGTCACTCTGAGCGCAGCGAAGAGTCCTTGCATCGCAACCCGGATTCTTCGCTTCGCTCAGAATGACACATCCTGCGGTTCAGAATGGTGCTTCCTGTGTATCCTGTATCTCTGTTCCCTTCTTCATTCCAACGGGAGCGGCGGCTGGCTGCCTTCGCGGATGGTCTTTGTGGCTTCTGCGAGGAACCGGACGAAGAGGGGATGGGGGCGATTGGGGCGCGACCTGAATTCGGGGTGGTACTGCACCCCCACCATGAATGGGTGGCCCCTCACCTCCCCGGCCTCTACCAGCCTGCCGTCGGGAGAAAGACCGGCGCAGATGAGACCGGACTGCTCGAGGGCCTCGCGGTAGGCGTTGTTCAGCTCGAAGCGGTGGCGGTGGCGCTCCATGACCTCGCCTGATCCGTAAGCCTCGCGGGTCATGGTGCCCCCTTGGGGGCGGCAGGGGTAGCTGCCCAGACGCATGGTGCCGCCCTTGATGGTGACGCCTTCCTGTTCCGGCATAATGTGGACCACGGGATGCTCGGTCTCAGGCTCCAGTTCCTCGGAGTTGGCGCCCTCCAGCCCGAGGATGTGGCGGGCCCAGTCAATGACCATCACCTGCAAACCGAGACAGAGGCCGAGGTAGGGCACCTTCTGTTCGCGGGCGTAGCGCACCGTCTCGACCATGCCTTCCACGCCGCGAGTGCCGAAGCCGCCGGGGACGACGATGCCGCTGACGTTGCGCAGGAGGTCGTCGGGGCCGTAACGCTCGATGTCCTCCGAGTGCACCCACTGCAACTCAACGTCCCGGGTGTGGGGCAGCCCTGCGTGACGCAGGGCCTCGCGGACGGACAGGTAGGAGTCGGGGTACTCGACGTATTTGCCGACGAGAGCGATGGGCAGCGGGTCCTTGGGGCGGTCCATCATCTCCACCATGGAGCGCCACTCGTCAAGCCCGCGGGCGTATCCGCGCAGGCCCATGGAATCAAGGATGATGTCGCCCAGCCCGGCTTCTTCCAGCACCAGCGGTACGCCATAGACGTTCTGCACCGTCTCCAGGGGGATGACGGCGTTGCTGGGAACGTCGCAGAAGGAGGAAATCTTTTCGCAGATTCCGGGCGGGACGGGCTGGTCGCTGCGACAGATGATGGCGTCGGGCTGGATGCCGATGGCGCGCAGTTCCTTGACACTGTGCTGGGTGGGCTTGGTCTTGAGTTCCTGGGCAGCGGAGAGGTAGGGAAGCAGGGTGAGGTGGACGTAGAAAACGTTGTCCCGGCCCACCTGGTTGCGCATTTGCCGGATGGCCTCCAGGAAGGGCAGGCCCTCAATATCGCCCACGGTGCCGCCGACTTCGACGACGATCACCTCCGCGCCGGACTCATCGGCCAGGCGCAGGATACGTTCCTTTATGTCATTGGTGACGTGAGGCACGGACTGAATGGTGCCGCCGAGGAAATCGCCCCGGCGCTCCTTGGCGATGAGGTTGAGGTATATGTCGCCGGCGGTGAGGTTGGAACTGCGGGTAAGCTCCAGGTCTATGAAGCGCTCATAATGGCCGAGGTCGAGGTCGGTCTCGCCGCCGTCCTGGGTCACGAAGACCTCGCCGTGCTGATAGGGCGACATTGTGCCTGGGTCAACGTTCAGGTAGGGATCCAGTTTCAGCACCGAAACGCTGAGACCACGGCTCTTCAGGATACGGCCTATGGAAGCGACGCAAATACCCTTACCCAGCGAGCTAACGACGCCGCCCGTGACGAAGATGAACTTTGTAGGCATATACCCGCGCAGCGACAGATAGGGAAGTGCTGTTAAACAAGCGCCGCCGTTGCCGACAAAAAGAAAGCGCAAG
>VXOI01000037.1 GCA_009840175.1 Chloroflexota bacterium
GTGGCGTTCCAGTCGGCTACGGTCTGGCCCATGGTCAGTTCGCTGTGGGTTTCGATTTCTACGAAGTCGGGGCGGGCGTCAAACAGGGCGGGGTTGATGGCGTAGCCCACGGCGGGCATATCGTTGTAGCGAACGCCCTCATCCGCACCGATGCGGCCTATGCGGATGTAGGATTCACGCAGGTAAGCGGTGGCTTCGGACAGCAGTTGCGTCGCTGGTGAGCCCGCCGCCGCAATCGCCTCCAACTGCGCCGGGCTGACGGTCACCCGGTTACAGACGTCGAGGCCCACCTGGGCGATGGGGGCGCCAGAGCGGTATACGATAGCCGCGGCCTCGGGGTCTTCGTGCAGGTTGGCCGTCGCCACTCCCGAGACGTTGCCCGGCACCGTTACCGCGCCGCCCATAACCACAATTTCCTGCACTGCACCAGCGACTCGGGGCTCCAGCGACAGCGCCAGGGCCACGTTGGTCATGCGGCCCAAGGCAAGTATTGTCAGCTCGCCGGGCGCGGCCATCACTGCATCGGTTATCGCGAGGGTCGCGTGTTTGTCCTGCAACTGGCCCGATGGCGGATCACCTCCAACCCCCAAAATACCGCCCAAGCCGTCGCCGCCGTGGATGTGGGAGGCCCAGCCCTCGTTGGCGGGACGGAGCAGGGGCTTGCTTGCGCCCATGAACACCGGGATGTCGCTGCGGCCCGCCGCCGCCAGCACGCGGAGGGCGTTGGCGGTGCAGGTCTCCACCGAGGCGTTGCCGTAGGTGGTGGTGACGGCGACGACTTCCAGCTCCGGGCTGCCCAGAGCCAGTAGGATGGCCGCCATGTCGTCTATGCCCGGGTCGCAGTCTATGATTACGCGCTTCATTTTTATTCTCACATGGATGCACAGGATGTACAGGATGTAACTCTACGTTAGAATACAACCCGAATCCTGTACATACATGTCAATAACACGGGGGGCTTTCGTGGCGACATTCGTACTGGTTCATGGGGCCTGGCATGGCGGCTGGTGCTGGAACAAGGTGGCGCCGCTGCTGCGCCGGACGGGCGCCGTGGTGTACACGCCCACCCTCAGCGGCCTGGGCGAGAGGGCGCACTTGGCCGAGCTGCTGGAGCCGTCGCAGGTGAACCTGGACCTGCACATACAGGACGTGGTGCGGCTGTTGGAGTACGAAGGGCTGGACGGCGTGGTGCTGGTGGGGCACGCCTACGCCGGGATGGTGATAACCGGCGTGGCAGAAGTATGCCCGGAGCGGTTGACTCACCTGGTGTACGTCAACGGAGTGATACCTGCCGACGGGGAGAGCATGGCCGACCAGCTCGTCCCGGTGCGGGGGCCGGAGTTCGCCGCGTGGGTGCGGAGCCACATCGAGCACGGCGAGGGCTACCTGCCGTCTCCCGCGTCGCCCGAGGAAATCGGCCGCCGCTGGGGGATTCCCGACGCCACCGACCGGGAGTGGATGTTCTCGAAGGTTACGCCGCAGCCAGCCGCCGCAATGGCCGGGCCGGTGCGCATCGGGAACCCGGCAGCGCAGGCCATACCGCGGAGCTTCATCGGCGGCGAAGAGGCCGGGTTCCAGCCTGTGGCCGACCGTGCCCGCGAGGCTGGCTGGGGAATGTATCACCTGGATTCCGGGCATGACCCTATGGTGAGCCATCCGCGAGAGCTGGCCGAGATACTGCTGGGCATCGGCGCGGCGTTCTAGAATCAGGCAATCAGGAGAATCAGCATGGACGATGTGAAGGCACTGGTCTTCGACGTATTCGGCACGGTGGTGGACTGGCGCAGCTCGATAGCGAAACACGCCGCGGCCTTTGGCGCAGAGCAAGGCATAGAGGCCGACTGGACGGCCTTCGCCGATGGCTGGCGCGGCAAGTACCAACCGTACATGAATAAGGTGCGTACCGGGGAGTTGCCCTGGACCAAGCTGGACGTACTGCATCGAATGGGCTTGGTGGAGTTGCTGGGCGAGTTCGGGATCAACGATGTCGGCGAGCATACCATTGACGAACTCACCATGGCCTGGCACTACCTGGACCCGTGGCCCGACGCTCCATCCGGGCTGTCACGGCTCAAGGCCAAGTACATCATCGGCACCATGTCCAACGGCAACGTGGCGTTGATGACCAACATGGCGAAGTACGCCGGATTGCCGTGGGACGTGATCTTGGGCGCGGAGCTGGCCCAAGCCTACAAGCCCGACCCGAAGACGTACCTCACCGGAGTGGAACTGCTGGGGTTGTACCCTGAGCAGGTGATGATGGTGGCGGCCCACCAGAACGACCTGCTGGCCGCCGGGGCCGAGGGGCTGAAGACCGCCTTCGTACCGCGTCCGATGGAGTTCGGGCCTGCCCGCAAGCCGGACCCTACGCCCGATCCGTCCTTCGACATCGTGGCTGCCGACTTCCGGGACCTGGCTTCGCAGATGGGGGTTTAGGGGAAGGCCGAGATGTTCCCTATTCCTTTGGGAGAGAGGGTTAGGGTGAAGACGTACTCCCGTCTTTGATGGCAATTGACTCCAAGTCCTCGAAAGGCCAGCCTGGGGCAAGGGTTCCCTGATATGCCATATCCGCGAGACGGCGGGCGTAGTCGAGGGCTGCATCGTCGGTCAGCCACGGGGTGTTGTGAAAGCCATCGTCTTCCTCTGGCTTGAGGGCCGCCCAGCCCATGGCCAGTTCTGGACATTGCTTCAGGAAGTGATACTCGAAAAGCTCGATTTCAAGCCCGATGACATCGCCAGTTTCGGTATCATACCGGACCATCAAATCTACGTCTTTGGCCGTGTCTGCGTTTATGGCAGGCCGGTTTTCGACGAACAGCACCATCAGGCTGTCAACAAACAGGGGTACCTCTCCTTCCTCGTGAAGCTCCCCCGTATACCAATACATCACCCTTTGGATTTCGGGCCACTTCAAGGGGGGAATCTCAATTACGGAATCGCGTCCAGTTTCGACCATATCAATGTTTCCTTCCTCTCATCAGGCAGTTTCCGATAGGCGGTAACAATGTGCGCGACTGTGTGCCTGTCCGTGGGATAATCAACTACTATCACCAGAAAATCTTGGTGATACGGGTATGGCAGAACTTCCTTGCGGTAATGGAGCTTGCGGGTTGGGTATTCATCGCTTTGATACACCAAGTCCGGGCCAGACAAGGCAGCTATTACCGCTTCTTGTCGGTCTTCCAAATCCCTATGCCTGAAGGTGATGTGCCTGCTCCAGTTTCGGTGAGAACACCTGACCAGCTTCCCTTCGTAGTCAACCGCTTCAAGCTCGCAGGACATCTAACCTATGGTAGCATACGGTTGCAGTTGCGGCGCAGCCTGAATCCCGCTGCTGAGGATGGTGCACCTATGGCCCGATACGGAGTGCGTTTCGAGAATGACCCTTCGCTTACGCCGCTGGATTTGCAGGAGCTGGGGGTGCTGGCCGAGGAGTTGGGCTATGAAACCGTATGGGCGCCTGAGGGCGGCGGGCGGGACTCGCTGACCGCCCTGGCCGCCATCGCCCTGCGGACGGAGCGGGTGCGGTTGGGCACCGGCATTCTGCCGATATACGCCCGCACCGCCACCAACACCGCCATGGGCGCGGCGGGCATGGCCGCCGTGTCGGGTGGCCGCTTCATCCTGGGTCTGGGTGTGGGCCATCGCCCTACCGTCGAGGGGCGGGACGGCGTGCCCTTCCGTCAGCCGATAGCCCGGCTGATGGAGACCATCAGCATCGTGCGGGGGCTGCTGTCGGGGGAGACAGTCTCCGCCGAGGGTCGGCACTTCAATATCGCCTCGGCGTCGCTGGGCGGGGCCGCGCCCAAGGAGCGGGTGCCAATATACATCGCCGCGCTGGGGCCGCAGATGCTGGAGCTGGCCGGGGAGATGGCCGACGGCGTGCTGATGAACTGGACGGCGGAGAGCTTCATCCGAGAAGCGGTGGAGCACGTGAAGCACGGCGCGGAGAAGGCTGGCCGCGACCCCTCGGAAATTGACATCGCGGGCTATGTGCGGGTGGCCGCCGGGGGCGATGAAGACGCGGTGCGCGAGTCGCTGCGGGGGCAGGTCGCCCGATACGCCAGCAACACCTTCTACCGCAACTTCTTCGTGGAGACGGGATTCTGCGAGGAGATGGTCGAGGCCGCCAACGCCCTGGCCGCCGGGGACCTGGCACGCGCGTCGGAAGCCATCACCCAGGAGATGCAGGACCAGTTGGCCGTGGTGGGCACCCCCGAAGAGTGCCGCGCCGCGCTGGAACGCCGCCGCGCCGCCGGTCTGCAACTGCCGGTGGTGGCCCCCTTCGCCATCGGGGACAACAAGGAGTCGCACCGGCAGACGATTACGGCGATGGCGCCGGGGGGTTAGGTTAAACGCCGTGCGTCCCTTTGACCGTCATCCCCGCGAAAGCGGAAATGACGGTTTGGGATTGCGCACGGCTGTGTCGTAAATGTCAACACAACCTAATACCCGCAGACCCCGGCCAGCAGCTCGTAGCTGCGGCGGCGGTCGGCGTAGTCGTGGCAGATGGTGACTATGCTGAGGTCGTTGGTCTGGTACATATCGGCGATTTCGTCCAAGCCCTCCTTGACCTTCTGGGGGTCGCCGTCTATGCAGACGTTGGCGTACTGCTGGACGAAGCGGTATTCGTCGGGGGTGTACTGGTAGGTTAGGGACTCCTCCAACGTGGGGATGCCCTTGGCGCGGCCGGTGATGTTCTGCAGGCGGGCCAGGTTGCGGGGCTGGGCGAGACGCAGGGCATCCTCCTCTGTTTCGGCGCATACGACGTGGACGCCGACGTTCACCTTCGGCTCGGACAGGTACTGCGACGGCTTGAAGTTCTCGCGGTAGTTGGCGGCGATGGCCGGGCCTTCCTCCACGGCGATGCCGAAGAAGTGGGCGTAGGCGAAGGGCAGTCCCAACTGCGCCGCCATGTAGGCGCTCTCGTAGCGTGATCCCAACAGCCACACCTCTGGGGCGGTGTCGGGTTCCCGCTCCGGCCCGGCCTGAATCTGCGAGAAGATATGGCCGTCTTCCATATCGCCGCGCAGGTATCCCAGCAGGTCCACCACCTGACGGGGGAAGTGTCGTATCTCGTTGGGGTGCTTGGGGAAGGACAGGGCGGCGGCGGTTATCTGGTCGCTGCCGGGAGCCCGCCCGATGCCCAGGTCTATGCGGCCGGGGTGCAGCGACTCCAGCATCCGAAAGTTCTCGGCCACCTTGAAGGCGCTGTAATGGGAGAGCATGATGCCGCCGCTGCCGACGCGAATCTTATTGGTGCGGGCTGCGATGTGGCCGATGAGTACCTCGGGGCTGGTGCCAGCGAAGTTGGGCAGGCTGTGATGCTCCGCCACCCAGTAGCGGTGATAGCCCAGTTCCTCCACCGCGGCGGCGAGCTCGATGGTCTCCCGCAGGGCGTCTCCGGCGGTGGCCCCCGACCGCACCGGCGACTGGTCTACGACGCTTAACAACAACTGCTGGCTCAACGGGGGCCTCCACGGCTCAAATGACGGGCTGAAGATGGTTTTCCCAAGTATACAGGTTTCCTCCGGGGATTCGTTTGGACCGAGGGCAGGCCCTGACGTGGGGGAAGTGGGACTTTGTTGATTTGGGCGTGTCCCGGAGAAGGAGGCGCGGGAAAAACGGGACTGAATTTTTCCCATCTTATCCCACATTTTCCCATTTATTCCCATCCCGGAGGGGGATTCAAAGCTGAATTGATGCCCTTCGGCCGTGTTCCCAGGCAGAAATTTGATTCCCGTTCCATTGTTTCCCATTTCGTCCCATTCCTGACGTTCCGGCGGCGGATATGCCGGGATGGCCATCGGGCCGCTGCCAAGGGCTGGGGGCTTCAAGGGTTCCAGGGAAAATGGTAACGAGGCGTCGCCAGACTTGGCAAGAGCGTAATGTGACTGGGCTATCCTAATGCGATTGCCCTGACCGGCAGGGCAGCGAAGGCCTGATGCAGAGGATGCCTACAAGTCCAAGGTACAGAGGCGTCATCGGACCAGTCAAGGGTCAAACGTCATTGGGCAGCCAAAGGCGACTGTCCCGAAATTTGCTGATTTTAGCCTTGCGCTTCACCGCGAGGCGCGGTTAAAATTGTGCGCGTTATGGGAAAAGCAAAGCAGTTTGCGTATCCGCTCGCCGGACACCTGGCTCCGGGGAGCGATTTTTTTTGCTTCATTCATAGCCGCCTTTAGGCGGTTTTTCTTTACCTGGGCCACGGTCAAATCCGATATAACCGCAGAAGGCTAATCTGTGGCTAGTGAACACTCCTTGAACAGTTTCACCGGCAGTCAAACTGGTCGTCAACTGCGGGCCAGTTGGAGAAAGATACTCCCGGAACGGGTTATCACGGTCATCATGGTCCTGTGCACCATGATGTCCATCCTCACCACTGTGGGCATCGTGGCCATACTCCTGTTCAATGCCCTCCCGTTCTTCGGCGAAGTCTCCTTTATCGAGTTCATCACCGGCACCAAATGGACGCCCCTTTTTGCTTCCAAGCACTTCGGCGTGCTGGCGCTGGTCAGCGCCACGCTTATGATCGCCGTCCTTTCCATGGTGGTGGCTCTGCCCTTGGGGCTGCTGACCGCCATCTTCCTCAGCGAGTATGCGCCGGAAGCGGTGCGGCGGGTGGTGAAGCCGGTGCTGGAGGTGCTGGCGGGCATCCCTACGGTGGTCTACGGCTACTTCGCCCTGCTGTTCGTGACGCCAATCCTGCAGGCCATCTCGGAAGACATCATGATCTTCAACGCGATGAGCGCCGCCATCGTGATGGGAATAATGATCCTGCCGATGGTTTCGAGCCTTTCCGAGGATGCCATGAGGGCGGTGCCGCGCTCGCTGCGGGAAGCGGCCTACGGGCTGGGGGCCACGAAATTGGAGGTGTCCACCAAGGTGGTGGTTCCGGCGGCCCTTTCCGGCATCGTGTCGGCCTTCATACTCGCCATCTCCCGCGCCATCGGTGAGACGATGATTGTGACCGTCGCCGCCGGTCAGATTCCCAACTTCACCTTCAACCCCTTTGTCGCCGTCGAGACCATGACGGCTTACATGGTGCAGGTGGGTCTGGGCGATGCTCCTCACGGAACCCTGGAACACAAGACTCTATATGCGGTAGCGCTCCTGCTTTTCGTGATAACCCTGGTGATGAACCTGCTCAGCCAGTACGTGGTACGCCGGTTCCGTGAGGAGTACGAATAGTGGCGCTGATAACGCAAAGCGAATTCGCCCGCCAGAAACGGCAGCGGGAGACGAAGGGCAGGATCTTCTACGCATTGTGCCTGGCGGCGGTGCTTATTTCCCTAGCGATGTTGGGGGTTCTGCTGGCCAAGCTGGGACTGGACGGTTATTCCCGGATCAACTGGAGCTTCCTCACATCCTATCCTTCGCGCCACCCCGAGCAAGCAGGCATTCTCCCTGCCCTGGTTGGCAGCGTCTACGTGGTGGGCATTGCGGGCGTCACGTCCTTCGTGCTGGGCGTGGCGGCTGCGGTGTACCTGGAGGAATACGCCCAGCGCAGCAGGTTAGCCCAGATACTCCGCATCAACATCGCCAACCTGGCCGGCGTGCCATCCGTCGTATACGGGCTGTTGGGCCTGGAGATCTTCGTGCGGGTGATGGATCTGAACCGCAGCGTCCTCGCTGGCGGACTGACGCTGGCTCTGCTGGTGCTGCCTCTCATCATCGTGGCTTCCAGCGAGGCCATCCGCGCCGTGCCCAGCTCACTGCGGGAGGGTGGATTCGGGCTGGGGGCAACCCGCTGGCAGGTGGTGCGCAACCTAGTGCTGCCCCAGGCCTTTCCCGGCATCCTCACCGGAGTGATCCTAGCGGTGAGCCGGGCCATAGGCGAGACCGCGCCCCTGATTTTCATTGGGGGGCTGACTTACGTGCCGTTTGTGCCCGACAGCCCGCTTAGCGGTTTCACCGTGATGCCGATCCAGATCTTCAACTGGATTTCGCGTCCCCAACCAGGGTTCCACGAGGCGGCAGCGGCAGGCATCATAGTGCTGCTGGTGGTCTTGCTGGCGATGAACGCGCTGGCGGTGTTCCTGCGAAACAAGTTCCAAAACAGGCTGGAAGGGTAGCATGGTGGAAGCAACGGCAACGGGCACCATCATCCGGGCGGAGGACCTCGGCGTCTCCTACGCGGGCAAGCCGGCGGTCAGCGACGTGACCATGGATGTGCCCAACCACAAGATAACGGCCATCATAGGGCCTTCGGGCTGCGGCAAGAGCACCCTGCTACGCAGCTTCAACCGCATGAATGACCTGGTGCCGACGGCGTCTGTTACCGGGCGGGTCATCTTCGAAGGCCGGAACATCTATGACCCTCATGTGGACCCCACGGAGATTCGTTATCTCATCGGCATGGTGTTCCAGCGTCCCAACCCATTCCCCAAATCCATCTACGAAAACGTGGCCTTCGGGCCGAAAATCAACGGCTTTCGCGGCAACATGAACGAGCTGGTGGAGCGGTCGCTCAAGGCTGCGGCGCTGTGGGACGAGGTGAAGGACCGGCTGAAGAGCAGCGCCCTTGCCCTCTCCGGCGGTCAGCAGCAGCGCCTTTGCATCGCGCGGGCGCTGGCCGTGGAGCCCAGCGTCATCCTGATGGACGAGCCATGCTCAGCCCTGGACCCCATCGCCACCCTGGCCATCGAGCAACTGATGCAGGAGTTGAGCCAGGAATACTCCATCATCATCGTCACCCACAATATGCAGCAGGCGGCCCGGGTGTCACACAACACGGCGTTCATGCTGAGCGACGAGCGCAACATCGGGGGCTTCCTGGTGGAGTACGACGAGAGCAGCCGCATCTTCACCAACCCCAAGGACGAGCGCACCGAGGCTTACATCACCGGGCGGTTCGGGTAAAGCTGCTCGGTTAGCTTGCTCTGGATTCCCGCTTTCGCGGGAATGACGGGTCCTTCGCCCACCACAGTCTTGCGCTCTAGGGTACAATAGCTTCAACTGTCCCAATGGAAAGCGACGATGACCAACCGCTATCAGAAAGAGATTGAAGAGATTCTGAAGAAGGCCGGCGAACCAGCCCCGGCTCCTGAGCAACAGCCGGAAAGCCCCGGCGAACCGGCTCCGGAACCCCGCCGGCGCCGCCGCAGTATGAGACAGCCGCAGGGAAGCACCCTCCGGCGCACTTCCATCAGCTACAAACACCTGCTGCTGGCGGGGGTTGCCGTGCTGGTTATCAGCATATTCTTCGGGGGATTGCCAGTGTTTCTCATCGGCGCGGCGCTGCTGGTGGGCGGTTATGTCATGTATTATCGCGCTCCCCGTTCCAGCGGCAGAAGCAGAGACGCTGGGGGCAGGCCGCCGAAGATGTGGCGCGGGCGGATGATTGACCCGGGGGACGATCCGCACTTTACCGACGACCCCTGGGGGCAGCGGCGAAGTTAAGCGGGCTGTAACCTCTCGGCCAGGGCCAGCACCAGGTTGCCCATGTGAGGGTGGTCGGGTTCCACGTCCACCTTCAGTTCGTTTTGCAGCAGGCGGCGAGTGCAGACCGGCCCAACGGAGGCCACCAGCACCGCATCGGAATTCAACCTCTCACGCAGCGCGTCTTCCCGTCCGGCGTTGGCGGCTATGGACAGGAGGTTGGGAACCTGGGGCTGGCTGGTGAAGGCCACGGCGGCTATCTCGCCAGCATCCAGCCGGTCGAGCATACCCACTACCGGCGAAACGTCATCGGGCAGTCCCCACGAATAGAGCGACGTTTCCTGTACGTCCGCGCCCCACTCCCGCAGCGTCCGCAGCAGCAGGCTGTTGGGGCCGCCGTAGGCCTGCACCGCCACCCTGCGCCCGGCGAACTCGATGCTGCGGAAGGACTCAACCATGTCCTCTGAGGTGAAGGGTTCCGGGGGCATCAGGTCTATCCGCACCTTGTTGCGGCGCAGCACGGCGGCAGGCTTGGGGCTGCGGGCCAGCACGGTCATGCCGTCGAGGGCGGCCAGCAGTTCGGGCAGGCGGTTCTGGGCGTCGGCGGCCTCGAACAGCGCGCGGGTGCCCACGCCGGTCTGGAGGATGGCGATTTCCACCCGTTGGCCGCAGATGTCGTCAATGAGCTCGGCCACCTCAGGTGTGTCGGTGGCGTAGATTTCCTGCAACACCGGGGCGGCATAGGGGACGCCTCCATGCCGAGTGATGAGGGAACCCATCTCCGACTGGAAGCGGGCCTCGACGTAGGCAATGGTGTGTCCGTTCAGTGAAGCGGGCAAGACGCCTCCTGGTAGTTGAGAGCGTGAATAAGGACAGTCCGTTCATCCTTAGACAAGTTCAGGATAAACGGACTGCGATGTTTCGCCAAGAGCGAGTATCAGGTACTGAAACCATAGCCGTTGCGAAACTTTCACCCCCACCCTACCCCTCCCCCTGAAGGGGGAGGGAAAATATACGAGGGGAGTTAGACGGCGCATTCGCCTTCGCCGCGCTCCAGCTTGTAGAGGTTGGTGCGCTCCCAGTCCACGTACATATCGGAGCCGGGGTCGGCAGCCTTGGCCGATTCCTCGGCGGCAATGGCGACCTCGGTCAGTTCCTCCAGCCCCACGCGCTCGAGGAACTGGTTGAACTTCTCGGATTCGTCGGCCCGGTGCTCCTTGTAGTAGGTGACGATGGTCTTGAGGACGCCAGGGGCGGCTTTGGCCGGCACCTTGACGCGGGGGATGCGGGTTCCGATGCGGGAGTCCTCGACGCGGTTGTCGCCGTAGTTGCCGCCGAGGAACAGCTCGTAGGCCGGGACCTGCTGTCCGTCGGGGCCCTTAAGGGCCGCGCCGTGGAAGCCGATGTTGGCGATGTGGTGCAGGCCGCAGCCGTTGGGGCAGCCCGACATCTTGATGCGTATGTCCTTCACGCCCTGGTCGTCCAGCAGTTCGCCGCCCCATTCGTCCATCTCGTCGCGCAGGGCCTTGGCGAGGCCCATGGAGGACGTGATGCCCAGCTTGCAGCTATCGGTGCCGGGGCAGGACACCACGTTGGTGATGGCGCGGGCGTCGGCCTCGGCCAGGCCGATGCGGTCCAGCTCTTCCCATACGTTGTACAGGTAGCCCTCGGGGATGTAGCGCAGGACGAGGTTCTGTTCCTGGGTGGCGCGGGCGCGTCCTCCGGTGTAGCGGCGCATGATGTCGGCGATGGCACGGAACTGCGGGCCGTCCAGGTTGCCGCGCTCCGGCTTGACCATGACGGCGTAGTAGCCTTCCTGGCGCTGCGCTTCGACGTTGGTCTCGCGCCACTTGTGGAACTCCTCGGACGCGCCGACGCCGTTGGGAGCGGGTGCTACGGGCGAGGTCTCGCGCAACAGCTCGTCTATCTCCATGTAGGGCGCCGGGTCAATGGGGCCGATCTTTTCCAGCTCGGCGTCCACCATGTCGCGGAACTCGTCGAGTCCGATGCGGTCTATCAGCACCTTGAGGCGGGCCATCATGCGGTTCTTGCGGAGCATATCGGCGTTGTTGAACACCGTCCAGATCGCCAGGGCCACCCGCAGGTAGTCGTCGGTGGAGACGAACTCGTACAGCGGCTTGGCCAGACGGGGCATGATGGAGGTGCCGCCGCCGCAGAACACCTTGAACCCGCGCTGCTCAACGCCGTCTACCACGCGAACCTGCGAGACGTAGGTCAGGTCCTGGATGGCGGCGGAGACGTGGTCGCGGGCGTCGGTGCCGGTGAAGGCGGACTTGAACTTGCGCGGGAAGCCCTGGGTGATGGGATGGCGCACGCCGAAGCGGACGTAGGCGGCCAGGTAGGGCGTGGGGTCGAACACCTCGTCCGGGTCAACGCCGGCGTAGGGCGATCCTACGACGTTGCGGACGGTGTTGCCACAGGCTTCGCGGGTGGTGAGTCCCGTGGCGCCCAACAGCCGCAGCACCTCGGGGCACTGGGCCAGCGGGATGTGGTGGAACTGGACGTTCTCGCGGGTGGTGATGTGGCCCTTGCCCAGCGGGGCATATTTGTCGGACACCTCGCCGAGGCCCTCCATGGCCTCCGGGGTGAGGATACCGCCGGGAATCTTGACGCGGATCATCTGCACGTCGGGCTGGCGCTGGCCGTATACGCCCTGGCGCAACCGGGAGGGAGTAAAGACGGCGTTGTCCAACTCCCCGGACTCGAAGTTGGCGGACTCTTCCTCCAGCCGCACCACCTCTTCGTCCATAAACGGGATAATGGCGTCTGACGATCTGGCAAGCTCCAGACTGTCGTGATGGATGTCCTCCAGGGTGCGCTGCTGGCTAGAGGTCTGCGTACTCAAGTTCTCCTCCCCGACTATATGGCCTAAAAATTTGACAAAAGAAAAACCCGCCGGTTTCAGCTTCCTCGGCGGGCGATAAGGTCTGTTCGCGCTGTTCGGCTAACGCAGCAGGCTACCCCCACCTATGTGGGCGGACAAGAACAACAGAGGAATGCTGCGGGCCGGTTAGTATTCACAGGGATAATTTACTCCTTTGCAATTGATGTGTCAACGGACTTTCTCAACCAGTTTCACGTTAACCGCAGGCTTGCCAACACCGGGGCGGGCGGGTAAGTTTAATCCCAGAGCAGGGATTCTTCGCTCCGCTCAGAATGACAGGCACAGGAGGCTAAGGACTATGCGGGCGACGGCGGACGTGGTGGTCATCGGCGGCGGCGTGATGGGGTGCAGCATTCTCTTCAACCTGGCCCGGCTGGGCATCACCAACACCGTGCTGCTGGAGAAGGACATCCTCAACGGCGGCTCCACCGGGCGCAGCCAGTCCATATGCCGGATGCACTACTCCAACCCGGTGACGGCCACCATGGCCTGGGAGAGCCTGGGCGTCTTCACCCACTTCGAGGACGTGGTCGGCGGGCCGTCGGGGTTCACGGAGACGGGCTACCTGGTGGTGGTGAAGGAGGACGACCGGCCCGGGCTTGAGCGCAACTGCGCCATGCAGTACGGGCTGGGCATAGACACCATGGTCGTCACCGCCGCCGACCTGCGCGACATCGCGCCGATGGTGTCGGTGTCCGAGGACGAGGCCATGGGCTGGGAGCCGCAGTCAGGCTACGCCGACCCGTATCTAGTAACGTCGTCCTATGCCAACGCGGCCCGCGACCTGGGCGCAGAGATAAACCTGGGCCTGCCATCCACGGGCATCGAAGTTGAGGGCGGGCGAGTCCGCGCTGTCAACACGCCGCAGGGCCGCATCGAGACGCCCGCAGTGGTGATGGCCGCCGGGCCGTGGGCCAAGGCGGAACTGGCGCGGGTGGGCGTGGACGCTCCGCTGGTGACCGTGCGCCACCAGGTAGCGTCGCTGGCCCGTCCGGTGGACAAGCTGCCGCTGCACCCCGCCGTCGGCGACATCGCGCAGTCCTTCTCCTTCCGCCCCGACGGGCCGCGCATGACGCTGATGGGCTTCGGCGACGACGAAGAGGCCGACGTGGAGACCTACAACCAACTGTCGGGGCTGGACGATATGGCGGCGGCCAAGGAGAAGCTGGCGCGGCGTATCCCGGCGATGTCGGACGCCTACTTCCGCGGCGGCTGGGCCGGGCTGTTCACCACCACCCCGGACTGGCACCCGATACTGGACCAGGCGCCGGGAGTCGAGGGCCTGTACTGCGCGGTGGGGTTCAGCGGACATGGGTTCAAGCTGTCGCCCATGATTGGCCTCACCATGGCCGAACTGATAGCAGAGGGGACATCCTCCACCATAGACATTTCGCCTCTACGCTTCAGCCGCTTCGACGAAGGCGACCTGATGGAGTCCAGCTACCGCTACCGGGTGCTGGCGTAGCGGGGGTCTGCTCTGTTCCTTAATTCCCGCCGGCTTCCCTAAATTCATTCTTGCCGACTCCCCGCGGTTACTGCGAAGGCAGGAATCCAGACACCCTTGCCATAGCTGATTTTGGCGGCCCAAAATCCTCTGGATTCCTGCGAAAGCAGGAATGACGGTCTGAGCCTGTGGAATGGCGAATTACCGGCACGTCCCGAGAATGCCAAGACAGTGCGTATGAACACCACCGCCCAGCCGGAATACCGCAGCGTCAGCCTGAACCTGTTCCAGAGCGCCTTCCAGGTATTCGTCCGGGGAGTGCTGGCAGTGTCGCTGGCCGCGCTGTTGCTGTGGGCCGGGCGGGACTACCGTCCAACGGAGACCGAGGTTGCCGTAGCGTCCCATCGCTTCAACCTGCTGGCATGGGAGGTGGGCAACGTCTTCGACAAGTGGTATCACGAGCTGGTCGCCCTGCTTCCCTGGAACTCGCCTTTGCCTCGGGAGGAACGCATCGCACTGGCCGAAGAGTTCTTTCGGATTGGGGAAGAAGAACGCCGGCTGGAAGGAGAGTTGCTGACCGCTGGTGATGCGTCGCCGCAAGCCGCCATCATCCGGCAGAGGCTGGACGAAATTCACGAGCGGCTGAACAGCATACGGCCCATCGTTGAGCAGACTGTTGAGCGGGAAATCAGCGATGTCTTGATGGCGGAAGGGTTTTCGTCGCGTATCGGAGCCATACTGCCACCAGTGGACACGGTGCTGGGCCACGCGCCCACGCTGCTGGTGACCTCGCCGCGGGACCGTATCTTCCGGCTGGAAAACACCCTGCTGCGCCACGGCATCCGGCCCGACGACCGCGAGGCACTGGAACAGCTAACATTGGATGAGCGCGACCTTTCGGCCATCGTGGTGAACATCGGGGGGGTCGGCACTTTCCCCAGCGTGGTCTCGTCGGGGAGCAGTCTGCACCATGCCTTGACCACGGTGGCCCATGAGTGGCTGCACAACTGGTTCTTTTTTCATCCGCTGGGACAGCACTTCTGGGACAGTGCGGATATGACCACGCTGAACGAAACGGCGGCAACACTGGGCGGCTGGGAAGTCGGCGACCGGGCCTATGAGGCCATGACGGGAATCAAGTTCGAGCGGCAACCCCCATCGCCGCCAGCAGAGCAGGACCCCAACGCCTTCGACTTCAGCGCCGAGATGCGGGAGACACGGCTGCGTACCGCGGAACTGTTGGCACAGGGGCGCGTCACAGACGCCGAGAGCTACATGGAGGAGCGCCGCCTGGAGCTGCTGGAACATGGCTACCGCATTCGCAAGATCAACCAGGCCTACTTCTCTTTCTACGGCTCATACGCCACCAGCGCCGCCTCAATCAGCCCCATCGAAGGCCAACTGCGGGACCTGCGCCAACGGAGCGAAACGCTGGGGGAGTTCCTGAACACGGTGGCCCAATTTTCCACGTATGAGGAGTTCCTGGAATACTTAGGGGGTGAGAGTCGGCAGGATGAAGGTAAGGTTATTTCCCAACCGGGATAGAATCCTTCTCAATAACGATTGCCTACAAGAGAGACGGCCGCTAAAGCTATGCAATGCCATATAATCTTGTTTAACAGGTAACTACTGTGTAAGAAACGGGGAATCAGAATGACCGCTGACAATTTGGATGAAGTGGCCGGGTACGAGGCCCAGGCCCGCGAATTTCTGGCCAAGGGCCGTGAGTACTTGGCCGTCGGCGATCTGCATCAGGCGTCAGAAAAGGGCTGGGGAGCCGCAGCTCACATGGCAAAGGCGGTTGCGTCGGCACAGGGCTGGCGATACAGCAGGCACGGCCATTTCCACCGCATTATGAATCAGGCGCAACAGTTAACTGGCAGCGACCGCCTGCGTTACCTGCACGGCAGAGCGGAAATTCTGCACATCAACTATTACGACCTGAAAGACGAATTGAACGCAGAGACAATCGGCAATGACATAAAGGACATGGCGGAACTAATTGAGATTCTGTATCCGCTCACCGGGTTGACTTCCGGCTGATAAGACTTTGAGGCAGCCAGCACAAGACCACTTCCTACGAAGGGCTTGAACTGGATTCCCTGCAAACATCTACAACCGCCTTAATAGAGTTAGGAGTTGAGCCACTGGATTCCCGCTTTCGCGGGAATGACGGGTATGGGATCAAGCGCTTCTATGCTGAACTGCGTAAGTCCTAGGGAACCTCTGAAAAACTGACACCTATAGATGTTTCGATTTGTGCGGCCTC
>VXOI01000042.1 GCA_009840175.1 Chloroflexota bacterium
CGAATGGTGGATTCCCTCGCGTACGCCGCTTGAATTGCGCAAAGCCTAGCCAAGTCCAATGACACAAGGGCGACTCATAGTCGCCCTTGTTGCGCTCATATCGGCTCTCTATTCTAGGCCGCCATTGGCAGGGTCATCATTTGCAAGTTCATCAGCAATGCGCTGGTGATCTTTCGAATGACGGCGTCGGATATGCCGTGACTGCCCAGAATTTGCGACACATCTTCGGCGCTCATTGCCATGTTGATGGAAATTTTGCCCGCCTCGTGCGCTTCCTGCACGTCCCTCCAGGCAAGGCGTATCGTATCGCCACGGCCCGTATCGTCTTCGGCGGCAGCCTGGAGGTAGAGACAGACCCTCTCCTCTGAGTTGAGAAACTCGATAATATCCCATCTGGGGTATTCATTGCCCATGGCCTGCCCTCCGGTCTGTCGCCAGCGATTATCCATATAGTTAATACGGCTGATCTTATTCTGCGGTTTCCAATCGCGGCAGACCGGCACTCACGCTACGGCAGCGCGTCCGCCAGCACCTCTGCAAGGTGCCGGGCCTGGCGTCCGGTGCCGTGCTCTATCTGCTGGCGGCAGGACACGCCCATTACTGCCACCTCCCAATCGTCGCCCTTGGCGTTGACCTGCGGGAACAGGTACTGGCTGCCGATGGTCATGGACAGGTCGTAGTGTTCCTTTTCGTAGCCGAAGGAGCCGGCCATGCCGCAACAACCGGCGCTGGTCAGTTCCGCCCGGTAGCCGGGAGCGAGGCGCAGGGCGTTCAGCGATGATGCAGTGCCAGCCAGGGAACGCTGGTGGCAGTGGGCGTGGAAGAGAATCTGCCTGGCCGTGTCCTTGAATTCGATGTTGAGATTGTCTTCGGCCTTCAGTTTTGCCAGGAACTCGTCTATCAGGAAGGACTGGCTGGCGACGGTGCGGGCCTGCTCGCCGGGGACGAGCTGCGGGTATTCGTCGCGCAGGGTGAGCAGGCAGCTTGGCTCGCAGCCAATGATGGGTATGCCGTTGCCGGCGTAGGCGTGGAGCAGGCCCACGTTGTGGCGAGCGGTGGCTTTGGCGGCGTCCATCATGCCCTTGGAAATCATCGGGCGTCCGCAGCATGGGGCGTCGGCAAGCTCCACTTTGTACCCGGCGGCTTCCAGCAGGGCCACCGCCGCCTTGCCGATTTCCGGGTAGTTGTAGTTCATGTAGGTGTCGTTGAGCAGCACCACCGTCCCCGCTGTTGCCGGACGGCGTTCCCGGCGGGAGCGGAACCACTGCGGGAAGGTCCGGCGGGCGAACTTTGGAGCCTGGCGGTTGGGGTGAATGCCCAGCAGCGAGCCGGACAGCAGCTTGCCAATGGGGCTGGAGGCCATCCAGTTGGAGAGGGGTGCGAAGCGGCTGCCCCATTTGCTCAGTTTGGCTATGTCTCCGAAGATTTTGTTGCGACGGGGCAGGCCGTTGGTCTTGTAGTAGTTGTCCAAGAACTCGTACTTCAGCTTGGCCATGTCCACGCCGGACTCGCACTCGGCGCGGCAGCCCTTACATTCGAGACAGAGGTCGAGGGCGTCGTACAGCCGCTGGCTAGTCATCGTGCCTTCGGGCAGCTTGCCGGACATGGCGGCCCGGAGCAGGTTGGCGCGTCCGCGGGTGGAATGTTCCTCGTCGCGCGTCGCCATGAAGGAAGGGCACATTGTGCCGTCCAGCTTGCGGCAGGCCCCCATGCCGTTGCACATCTCGACTGCGCCAGCGAAGTTGGTGTCAACGGAGAAGTCGAGGCTGGTGGACAGGGAATCGGCACTGTAGCTGGGGCCGTAGCGCAGGTTCTCAGTCATGGGCGGACAGTCTATTATCTTGCCAGGGTTCATTATGCCGTCGGGGTCCCAGGTGGACTTCAGCTCCTGGAAGACCTGGTAGATTTCGGAGCCGAACATCTTTTCCGTCCACACCCCGCGCACGATGCCGTCGCCGTGCTCTCCGCTGAGGGAGCCGCCGAACTCGCGGGTGAGGTCGGCAATCTCTTCGGCGATGGAGTACATCCGGTTGACGCCCTCCTGATTCTTCAGGCTGACGACGGGGCGGATGTGCAGGCAACCGACGCTAGCGTGGCCGTAGTAGGCGGCCTCGGTGCCGTGGTTGCGGACAATCTCGTCGAACCGGCGCACGAACTCGCCCATGGTCTCCGGGTCAACGGCAGTGTCTTCGACGAAGGGCAGCGGCTTGGCGTCGCCGTGCATACTCATCAGCAGGCCGAGGCCGTTCTTGCGGACGTTCCAGACGTTGGCCTGGGCGGCTCGATCCAGCAGGTTGACGCAGGCGTAGCCCATCCGCCGCCGCGCCAGGTCTTGCTTTAACCCTTCCATCTTGGAGGTCAACTCATCCTCGGACTCGCCGTAGAATTCGATGGCCAGGATGGCGCCGGGGTCTCCTTGAATGATGGACATAGCGTTGCCCAGCCCCAGCGATTGCCTGGAGCGGTCTAGGACGTTCTTGTCCATAATCTCGATGGACGAGGGGCCGTGGTTCAATATCTCTTTGACGGCCTCGCTGGCCTGGAAGATGTCGTGGAAGTGGGCCACGGACAGGGCGGTCATGGTGGGGCGAGGAACGAGGTTGACCTTGGCCTCGGTGGCGACGCACAGCGTCCCTTCGGAGCCGACCACCATGCGGGCGAGGTTGAAGCCGTGCCCGCCCTGTTCGACGGGGATGGCGGAGCCGGCGTAGGGGCCGATGGACTCGGTGAGGAATTCGTCGAGGTTGTAGCCGCTGACCCGCCGCATGATGTTGGGGTATTGAGCGCGGATGGCGGCGTCGTTGTCTTGCGCCAGCCGACGCACACCCCGGTATATCTCTGACTCCAGGCCCGCGCCGCTGAGCCTGGCCTCCAGCTCCGCGCTGTCCAGCGGGCGGAAGTGGGTGGCGCTGGCGTCGGAAAGGATGACGTCCAGCTCCATGATGTGGTCCAGGGACTTGCCGTAGATGACAGAGTGGGCGCCGCAGGTGTTGTTGCCGATGCCCCCGCCCACGCAAGCGCGGCTGGAGGTAGTCGGGTCGGGAGCGTACATCAGGCCGTAGGGCAGCAGCTCGCGGTTGAGCTGGTCGAGAACGATGCCAGGCTGCACCCGCGCCCAGCTTTCTTCGCGGTTGACCTCGACGACCTGGTTAAGATACTTGCTGAAGTCCATAACGATGGCGTGATTGACGGTCTGGCCTGCCAGACTGGTGCCTCCCGCGCGGGGCAGAACGGGTACGCCGTTTTCGCGGGCGACCTCAACCACCGCCTGCACGTCGGCGGCGCTGCGGGGGATGACCACGCCCACCGGCTCCATCTGGTAGATGCTGGCGTCGGTGCTGTACAGCACGCGGGAGAAGGGATCGAAGCGCACCTCGCCCGAGACCCTTCGGCTGAGTTCCTGCTCCAGTTCGCGCCGCTCCGACGCCCGGACCCGATTGGCGGTTATCGCGGCCATGACAATTCTCCTATATCAATGACTGCTAGGGACTGCTGCGGGCAAGGTTACTACCGGAAGGGATGGGAAACAACTATCCGCCTTTCCATTGTGCTAATCTATGGATGATACCAACCCCCACCTTGGCCGGAGCGCGACACCATGACTGCCGAGCGTATGTCTGCGGCTACCAAACACCCGCGGTACACCCTAGAGGAAGACGACCTGAGCATCGTATATCCCGACTCGGACGGCGAACCCATGGCCGAAGATGACGCCCAACTGACCACGATGATATATGCCATTTCCAGTCTGAGGGTGTGGTTCGACCACCGGGAAGACATATACGTGGGCGGCGATATGCTGATGTACTACCGCATCAACGACAATGAGACGCGGGTTGCGCCCGACGTGTTCGCGGTGCTGGGAGTAGCCAGCAGGCACCAGCGCCGCAATTGGATTGTCTGGAGGGAAGGAAAGGCGCCCGATTTCGTGATGGAAGTGGCGTCGGGCAGCACCTGGCGGCGGGATATGAGGGAAAAGCGGGACATCTACGCCGAAATGGAAGTGACTGAGTACTGGCGGTTCGATCCTTCCGGCAGCTACTTCTCGCCCCCTTTAATTGGCGAGCGGCTGGTTGACGGCGAGTACCGCCAAACAACGCTGGAGACGGACGGTGACGGCGTGCTTCGGGGCCACAGCGAGGCGCTGGGCCTAGACATCTGCGCGTTGCCCGACGGCAATCTGCGCCTTTACGACCCAGAAAGCAGGCAGTGGCTCCAGACTCACCTAGAGGACAGATCTGAGAGGCTAATGGCAGAAGCAGCGCGGCAAGAGGCAGAAGCAGCGCGGCAAGAGGCGGAAGCAGCGCGGCAGGAGTCCGAGGCAGCCCGCATAGCGGCGGAAGAAGAGAACCGGCGACTGCGAGAGCAGCTTCGGGAACTGCAATCGGGGCAGTAGCCCTCTTTGCCATTGTGAGATAGAAAAAGGGGCGCGAAGAGCGCCCCAATCCGAAGGTGAGATGGAACTGAGGGGATAGGCTCTGCACCTATCCCCTTTGGGTTTGCCGGGTTAGATGGTGGGCTGGGAGAACCGGCGGATAGGCTCGGTTTCGGCCAGCCGGTGTTGCGTCCGCTCCTGCTCGGTCATGGGCGGGCCGGAGACCCAGTCGTAGACCGCCATAACGCCGGTTTCCATCCGGTGGATGAACCGCGAGCTAGTCTCTCTCACTTCCCTGATGCCCTGATTCATGGTGACCATTTCTTTTCCTTCCTCCGCATCGAGTTACGATACATATGAAATACTATAAAGGACATTTGATTCATAATAATGATATATCTGTCCTACTATCTTGTAAAGAGATATTATTAAATAAATAACATCTGTATAATAGATATAAAGAGATGCAGAGTGTTGCCTTAGCCAGAGGAAGAAGTGCAGACAGGCAGTATCTGCCGCTAGTCCCTGAAGGAGGGGATGACCTGGGCAGAGAAGAGGCGCATGGAAGCGGCGGCGTCTTCAAGGGAGATTCTGTGGAAGTTCACCTGTAATGAAGCGGTGTCGAACCCGCCCACGGCGTCGCGGTAGGACGCAATCTGTTCCCGGACATCGGCGGGGGTGCCCAACCAGATGGTGCCGCTGTCCAGCAGCGTGTCGAAGCTGGCTTGGCGGAGCTTGTCCATGTGGCTGTCGTAGTTCGGATAGTCGCCTGACGATGTTCCCGCGCCCCAGCCGGAATCCAGCCCGGCAGCGGCGACCAAGGACTCAAAGTAGGCGTCAATGTTGGGCTGGGCGATGCGGCGGGCTTCCTCGCGGTCTTCGTGGCAGAACATGTGGAATCCCAAGGCGATGCGGCCCTGTCCCGCGTGGCCCGCTTCCTGCCAGGCATCGCGGTAGACGTTGATGGCCTCGCGCATCTGCGGCCCGGCGAAGGGCACCAGCATCAGGTTGAAGCCGCACTCGCCAGCCCGTCGCAGGGATTCAGGCGTCCCCAGCGCGGCGGCCCAGAAGGGCGGGCGGGGCCGCTGCGTCGGACGGGGGAGCGAGGTCACGTTGCGGAAGCGGTAGAACTGACCCTCGAAGGTCACTTTTTCTTCTTCCAGCAGACGCCGTACCGCCTCCATGCCCTCCTCGAAGCGGGCGCGGGACTCGTCCATGGAACGCTCGAAGCGCTGGAACTCGTGGGGCAGGAAGGCGCGTCCGAAGCCACAGTCGAGACGACCGCCTGAGATGGCGTCCAGCATTCCTACCTCGCCAGCTACTTTCAGTGGGTGGTTGAACACCGGCAACACTGCCCCGGTGAGCAGCCGGGCCTTGCGGGTGCGCTGCGAGGCGGCGGTCAGGAAGACGTGGGGCGCCGGACTGTATCCGCCGTAAGGCTCGAAGTAATGCTCGACGGTGCGGACGTGGGTATAGCCCAACTCGTCGCACAGGTCCACCAGAGACAGGCATTCGTTCCAGTACTGTTGCCCCGACTTCTGCTCCGGGGAAACATCGGGGAAGAATTGCAGGCCGAATTCCATCTAAAGGGCCAGCTTGCCGGGGTTCATTATGTTGTTGGGGTCGAGGGTCTGCTTGAGCTGGCGGATGACGTCGTGGCTCGCGCCCTGCTCGCGGGCCAGCAGGTGGTTCAGCTTGACGCCGACGCCGTGGCAGTATTCCATAGCTCCGCCCATGTCCTGGGCCAGTTCCAACACCCGGTCCACGGTGCGGGCCAGCCGCTGCCGGGCCTCGGACGGGTCGCCGGACTCGGGCAAGATGAGCATGGAGAACAGTTCAGGGCGGCTCCAGATGGCGTACTCCGCCACTGCAATGCCCTGGGCGGCGAGGATGTCCCCGGCCTGACGCTTGTATTCCAGCACTTTGGAGGAAGGCAGGGCCACGTGCAGGTAGTCGAACCCCCGCCGGCGGCGCCAGCGGTTCCAGCGCACCTTGCGGGGCTGGCCTAGGGCCGTCAGCTTGTAGTTCTCGGCGGATTCGCGGCGGTAGGTCCAGTAGTGCTCGGTGGGTTCGGTGCCCAGCGAGTAGCCCCCGGCAGCATCGCAGATTGCCTCGGCCCGCTTGGCCTGGGCCGCCACCCCCTCGGTGAAGCCCTCGAACAGCAGGTGAAACGTCACGTCGCCGTCTTCTTCGGTCAGGTCCAGCAGCGATGGGCGGATGCCCACGGCCAGCATTTCCGAAGCGGCGTTGAAGCCTTCCTCGAAGCTGTCGAAACCAACGCTGGCAAACTGGCTGCTTTCCGGGACTCGGAAGATGCGGATGGTGGCCCGGGTGATGACGCCGAAAGCGCCCTCCGCTCCGATGAACAGGTGATTCAAGTTGGGCCCGGAGGAATACTTGGGAATGTCGCGGGTTTCGATGACCCGTCCGTCTGGCAGCACGGCCTCCAGCCCCACCACCTGCTCACCCATCGGCCCGTGGGCACAGGCCCGGTAGCCCACCCCGTTGGTGGAGATGGTGCCCGCGATGGTGGCGATGGGCACGCTGTACGGGTCGTGACCGATCATCAGCCCATTCTCGGACAGGACGGCTTCGAGGTCGCCCAAAACTATGCCAGCCTCGACGCGGGCGGTCAGGCTCTCAGCGTCCACCTCGAGGACGCGATTCATGCGCTTCACGTCCAGCACGAGGCCGCCGTGGGCGGGAACTACTGCGCCCATCACACCTGTTCCGCCGCCGTAGGGGACTATTGGAATACGGTGTTCGTTGGCCCAGCGGACGACATCGGCAACCTCGGCGGTGCAGCCGGGCCGCACCACCACGTCGGCCAGCCGCTCGAAGGCATCGGCGGCACCGAAGGCGCGGCTGGGCGACAGCGAATCGCCGGTGTAGCGGTCGAGGGAGTCGGCGTCGGCCAGCACGTTCTCCGCCCCCACGATGCGGGACAGGGATGCGATGGCGGTGTTATCCAAGGTGGTTGTCACGAGCAGGTTTCCACTTGGAGTTATATCGAAGCTAACAGTTGGGCTTGTCGTATATAGTCCGCCGTTTCATATATCAAGTCCGGTATGTCCGGGTCGTCGATATGACCATCATAGCAGGCTTGTTGATGCAGAAACTGCGCCCGTGCGCTGTACATAAGCGGCAATGCCGCAAACTCGGCTTCTTGTCGGCCCATGCGACGAATCCAGCTTGAAATATGGTTGGTGTTCTGAGGATCTTCGCCGTGGGCAAGGGCTGCGGCACGAGTCGCTCCGCGCGTTGCGTTCCAAGCCTTGCCGCAGGCGTCGCGCACGTCTCCAGCCTCAAACCGTTCGATGGCGGAGTTGTACTGATCCCATGCGTCGGTGAAGGCTGCGTCGGCTGCTGCTGTCGTGTCGTTAATCATGAGGTCTCAAGTGGCCCTATTGATAGTCCATGCTTTCGTCCGATGAAGGTTTGACGGGAGGAAGGCTGTCCAGTTCATCGCCTTCGAGTTGCGGGCCGTGGGAGTACTGGGTCTTGCGTGTAAGCATACGCAAGCGTCTTTCTTGGCCTTGACGCTCCAAAGGCGACAGGTGAGATCGGTCAGTAGGCAGATTGTCTAAGGGAGCCGCGGATAGTTCGCGGATAACGAGCGTTGCGTTGATTATTCCGATGCGAATATCGCTCGCCTCCCATTGATGTTCATAGTAATTGGCGTGTAGGGCCTCCAAATAACCGAAGGCAAGCGTTAAATCGTAGCGGCCAAACTCAGCGAAAACGTAATTGGCCGCAGCCCGCAGGTGGTTGTGGGCGTGGTGGTTCCAGCCCATGCGCTGGCAGACGGCCTTGACGGCGTGGGCCGTTGCGCCCCACACCTTGTCGGAGGCTTGCGGGATGTCGCCCTTGTCCAGCTCTTCCCGCGCCTGCTCCAGCAGGTGGCGGCTGATTTCCTCGTACCTTTCCGGCGGCGACGCTTTGAGGTGGTCGGTCATTGCGGCTGATTAGCCCTCCGGTGCAGTCGGAGAGCGCAGGGAGATTGGACTTATCGAGAATATCCCTGCGCCTGACACCATTGTAACCGAGGACTACGATGCCCGGAACTGCCAGACGGGACCGTTGGGGGTGTCTTCCACCGACACGCCCAACTGCTCCAGACCGTCGCGGATGCGGTCGGCCTGCTCGAACTGGCGGGCCTGGCGCAGGGCGGTCCGCGTTTCCAGCAGCAGATCGATGAACGGCCCGGCCCCGGCGGTTCCCGCGCCATCGTCTCCCGAGCGTTGCGCGAAGGTGAGGCCGAGGATGCCCCCCAGGTCTCGCAATGTGTCCTGCGCCTCAGCAACCGGGCGGCCTTCGTCGCTGCTGCGGTTGATGTCCCGCGCCAGGTCGAACAGCGACGCCAGCGCTCTTGGGGTGTTCAGGTCGTCGTCCATCGCCTCGAAGAATTGCCGGCGGTAGGGTTCGGCGTCCAGTGTCTCGGAAGTCGGCCCTTCGACAAGCCCTTCGGCTTCGTTCAGGACAGGCTCAGGGCCGCCGTCGCGGTCGAGGGCGTGGCGCAGGCGCTCCAGGCTGCGCTCCATGGCGGCGCAGCCCTCGTCGGAGTAGGACAGTGGGCTGCGATAGTGGGAGCTGAGGAAGTACAGGCGGATGGCGTCGGGGGAGAACTGTTCCAGAGCCTCTTCCACCGACACTAGGTTGCCCAGCGACTTGCTCATCTTGTCGCCGCCCAGCCGCAGCAGGCCGTTGTGGACCCAGTAGCGGGAGAATGGGACGACGCCAGTAGACGCCTCGCTCTGGGCGATTTCGTTCTCGTGGTGGGGGAAGACCAGGTCCTGCCCGCCGCCGTGGATGTCCAGGCTCTCGCCCAGGTAGGTCATGGACATACTGGTGCATTCGATGTGCCATCCGGGACGGCCCGGCCCCCACGGGCTTTCCCACGACGGCTCGCCGGGGCGGGCACCCTTCCACAGGGCGAAGTCCATCGGATGCTCTTTGTTCTCGTCAATCTCGATGCGGCTGCCTGCCTGCATTCCTTCCAGCGTGCGGTGACTCAGCTTGCCGTAGCCATCGCTCTTCTCCACGCGGAAGAACACGTCGCCGCCCGAGGCATAGGCGTGCCCGGAGTCCACCAGCCTCCCGATGGTCTCGATGATGGGGCCGATTTCCTCGGTCGCTCGCGGGTAGGTGTGGGCACGAAGGATGTTCAGCGCATCCATCGTCTGGAAGAAATCGGCAATGAACTGCTCGGCCAGCTCAATGGGTTCAATGCCCTGTTCCTGGGCCCGCTGGATTATCTTGTCATCCACGTCGGTGAAGTTCTGGACGTGGTTCACCTGGAAACCGAGATGTTCCAGATACCGGCGCAGCACGTCGAAGGCGACGTAGCTCAAGGCGTGGCCGATGTGGGTGGAAGAGTAAGGGGTGACGCCACAGACGTACATCTTGACGGTGTTGCCGTCGGCGGGGGCGAACTCGGTGGCTTCGCCGGTTAGCGTGCTATACAGCTTCATTCGTCTGAATCAGGGTTTACAGGATGAACCCGGCGCTATGGCGACATCAAGCAGGCGACGGCAACGGCGGCGATTCCTTCGGCCCGGCCGACAAATCCCAGGTAGTCGGTAGTGGTCGCCTTGACGCTGACGCGGCCGGGAGGAATGGACAGCGCAACGGCTGTCAGTTCCTTCATGGCAGGAATGAAAGGCCCAAGCCGGGGCGTTTGCGCCAGCATTGTAGCATCAACATTCGACACGCGCCAACCGGCCCCGGCCAGCAGCGCCGCCACCCGCTCCAGCAGCAGCAAGCTGGAAATGTCCTTGTACTGCGGGTCGGAGGACGGGAAATGTGTCCCCTTGTCGCCCAAATCCGCCGCGCCCAACAGCGCATCCAGCATCGAGTGAACCAGCACGTCCCCATCGCTATGCCCGGCCAGCCCCCGGTCGTGGGGAACCTCCACCCCGCCCAGCACGAGACGGCGGCCGGGCGTCAGTGGGTGGGAATCGAAACCGATGCCTACGCGGATGTCGGGTGCAGCCATACTTCCAAGCAACCTTATTTTGCAGGGCCCGAAATGCCTGCAAAGTGCGTTGATGCCTGCCTGATTGCTATGCCAATGGGGTCTCGAAACCCGTCCGGGTCATCCTCGTCCACTTCCCAATATCCCACTATATCGCCATTCTCGGTAGTAAGTTTTGGGTCGCCGGTTTTTCTGCCGATCAACAGAGTGTCGTTTTCGGCGTTATACGCCTTGCCGAAAGGGATGTACGCCGACGCTCCCATGACGATAAGCCCCACTATGTCGTGGCCGTCGGCAGTGGCAAGCTCCACCGCAACCCCAGGGTCATCCAGCAGAGAGGCGGCGGTGGCGGCGGGCGTATCGGTAGTTACACGCAGAACGTTGGCCTGTTGGTCATAGCTAACCAGCATCCCGTTCCTCCAAGTTTTGGTAATTCCTGATGAAGTAGCCACGGTTGCCCCTGTTCCAATGCCGCGTAGCCGTCCTATCTCGAAAGGCGGTGATGATTGTCTCATCGTCCATTGAAACCGCCACTCTCACCATTTCGTCCATTCCGGACACGAAAGCCATATAACACCAGCTTTGGCTTCCGTCCTGCTCAGTGCGGATTCCACGAATCATCCAATGCTCGAGAACACGCTCCACTCTCTCTGCCGTAATGCCGATATGAGGGGCGCCCTGCATATGCTGACTAACTGTCCGCGCCTTGCCGCTGGCGGTTATCGTCTGAGGTAACTGCCCTCCATCCATATCTGATACTGTCTCTGGAAAATCCGGTATATCTCTAACATGGATGAACGGGATATACAGGATGAGGGGGGATAACCTCCATGTCTATAATGTTCCTCCCGCCGGGAGGGGAGACTCCAGCATCTCCTGCAGAAACGTTTCCGCTACCACCAGATCCCCGGCGGTGGTCACCTTGATATTTTCGTAGGTCCCCTCGAACATCCGCACCGGGTGGCCGATGGCTTCCACCATCGCCGCATCGTCGGTGAAATCCCTTTCGGCGCGCCGGTGCGCCTCCAGCAGCAGGTTGTAGCGGAAGACCTGGGGCGTCTGGGCGGCCCACAGGCGGGCGCGCTCCGGAGTGTCTTCGATGAGCAGGTCGGGCGATACCTGCTTGATGGTGTCCTTGACCGGCGTTCCGGCTACTGCCGCGCCGTGTTCGGTGGCAGCGCGGATGCCCCGATCCAGCGTGGCGGCGTCCAGGCAGGGACGGGCGCCATCGTGCACCATCACCAGGTCGCAGGACGACAGCGCAGCCAGACCGTTGTACACCGAATCCTGGCGCCGCGCGCCGCCCGCGCACACCTGCGTCACCTTGCGCCAGCCCCGCGACTTCGCCAGCTCCCGCCCGTGCTCCACGGACTCCGCGGCCAGCACCAGCGCGATTTCGCCGATGAGCGGATGCGCCTCAAACCGCTCCACGGTGTGCGCGATGAGCGGCGCGCCCAGCAGCGGCGCAAAAGTCTTGTCCACGCCCCCCATCCGCGAGCTGCGCCCGGCGGCTACGATTACGGCGCTAATGGCGGGCGGAGGAGTTTCGCTGCCCATAGGTCTTGCCTTACCTCTTTATTTGTCTGAATCAGGATTTACAGGATTAAAGGACGCTCAGGATAAGAAAAATCAGGAAAATCCGCTAAGCAAATAAATCACAGTTCAGACAACTCACTTCGGCTGGGCGAAGATGATGCGGCCGGCGTTGGTTTGCAGCACGCGGGTGACCGTGACTTCGTGGCTGGCGTTGATGTAGCGGCGGCCGCCTTCCACCACGACCATGGTACCGTCGTCCAGGTAGGCCACGCCCTGGCCGGCTTCCTTGCCCTCCTGCACGATGTCCACCAGCAGGTTCTCGCCGGGCAGCACGATGGACTTGACGGCATTGGCCAGCTCGTTAACGTTGAGCACCTGCACGCCCTGTATTTCGGCGACGCGGTTCAGGTTATAGTCGGTGGTCAGAATCGAGGACTTCATCCCGCGGGCCAGTTCCACCAGCCGCGCATCCACTTCTTCACCGTTCTCTACACCCACGTCGAGCACCCGCAGCGGTACCGAGGCGTCCTTGCGCAGGCGGCCCAGCACTTCCAGCCCGCGCCGTCCCCGGTTGCGCCGCAGCGAGTCGCTGGAGTCGGCGACGTGTCGCAGTTCGTCCAGCACAAAGCGGGGCACCAGCAGGGAGCCGTCAATGAACCCGGTCAGGGTGAGGTCGGCAATACGCCCGTCTATGATGGCTGAGGTGTCTACCAGTATCGCCCCGTTGCGCGATTCCCGGTGGGAGTCTGCGCCGGGTATCGGCAGTACGCCGGGAGAAGCATCAAGGTTCGCTGGCGACCTTCCAACGGAGCGAGTCTCGACGTCCAGACCGGGAAGGATGGCACGGATATCCCGCTCGCGCTGTGCGCCGATCCATATTCCGGCTGTCCCCAGCGCCAGACTGACGGCAATGGGTACAGCCCAGGCCATAACACCCCCCAGCGTGTAGAGGGGTATGGACACCAACGCGGCAATGGCCAGGCCGACCAGCAGCCCGACCACGCCGGCAACCAGCCTCGCTCCGGGCAGTTCAGAGATGTGGCGCACCAAGACGATGCCGCCTTGAGTAAGGAGAGCGCCGGCCACCAGGCCGACAGCGGAGAAGACGAGTCCCCAAGGCAGGAAACGGTCATCAGGCGAAGACAGTTCGGAGACAATACTAATCCCCCAACCCAGCGCGCCGCCCCCCACAACACCCAAAGCCCTGAGCGTCCACAGGGCCAGCAAAACGTACCCTCTCCTTACTATTCAACTCAACAATTATCGGCAGTAGTACAGCTAAACTTACGCTGCATGATTCCTGAATGATTCTTGTAGGGTAACACAGAGTACCCCTGTGGGATAGCTTGGATTCTCCAACTTTATCGCATCCAGATTGCTCCTACGGAACCCCCGATATTGTGGAATTGAAGGCGGTCATTTTCTGGGGTATGTGCAAATCCATATAGTACAAATAGCCCGTCGTCCGGGAATGTTGGCGGTCGTCTTCGGTGCACGGGCCGCTACACCTTCAGCGCGTACAGCGCTACGGCCACTGATGTTGCCAGGTTCAGGCTCGAAACTCTGGGGGTCATGGGGATAGACAGGCGACGCACAGCTCGGGACAGCAGTTCCGGGCTTGCGCCGTGCCGCTCCGTGCCGAAGGCCAGTATCGCGCCGGGCGGAACGCCGCCCCACGGCATCGGCTCGCCCTGCGGGTCAATAGCGATGACTGGGCGCGGGAGGTCAGGTATGCCGTCGACGCGGGCCACGGGCAGCGCGAACTGCAACCCGGCAGCGGACACTATAGCCGCCGGGTGCCAGGGGTCCTGCATCCCGGTAACCAGCAGTCCCCCCGCGCCTGCCGCTGCCGCCACCCGCACCGCAGCACCGATGTTGAACGGGTTGCGCGGGTTTTCCAGCAGCACCACCGGCGCGTCCGCCGGGCCACACAGCACGTCGGCGGCTGAAACCGGCGGACGGCGGGCGATGGCGATTACCCCTGTGTCCGGCGGCACAGGCGAGAGTTGACGGAAGTCGTCTTCCGAGACCTGCGCCAGCTCCGCGGCCAGCCTGGGGCGAATGTCGGGCGCGACCTCGGCGGCCAGATTCAGCGCCGCGTCCACGTTGGGGCTGACCAGCTCCAGCGTCTCCGCTCCGAAGCGCAGGCCGTGCTTCACGGCGTGCAGCCCGTCCATCACTGCCAGCGATGTGTCGCGGCGCGCCTGCCGGAAGCGGTCTATCAATGCGTGGTCGGTCATGGGTGTATACTAACCCATTGTCCGAATCAGGGGGTTGTTATGGTTGAGCAGGCACAAGTTATTCCGCCGCCATCGCCGGGAGCAGGCGAGTACCTGGAGCAGGCGATGGCTTGGTCGGACAAGGTGCGCGCCAAGTCGCGGTGCGCGCTGGACCTGACCTACGGTGAAGATGAGCGGCAGAAGCTGGACGTCTATATGCCCGATGTAGACACCGATAGCCCCGTTCCGGTGCTGCTGTTCTTCCACGGCGGCTATTGGGTTATCGGACATAAGGACCTGATGGGATTCATGGCCCCGGCCATCACGCCCGCCCCGGCCCTGCTGGTTCCGGTGGGCTACCGGCTGGCTCCCGGAGCCAAGTACCCGCAGCAGGTTGACGACTGCCGCGCCGCCCTCCGCTGGGTGTACGACCACATCGCGGACTACGGCGGCGACCCTGACCGCATCCACGTCAGCGGCCACTCGGCGGGCGGACACCTGGCGGCCCTGATAACACTGCAACAGGAGCGGCTGGCTGATTTCGGGCTGCCGCCGGATGTCATCAAGGGCTGCTTTCCGGTCAGCGGCGTATTCGACGTCACCGAGACGCCGCCGGACCGGCGCGAGGCGTTCCTGGCATCGGACGATGACGCCCGCGAGGCCAGCCCGGTATACAACACCGGGGGCAACGCCACGCCCTTCCTGCTGGAGATAGGCAGCGAAGACTTCGAAAACCTGCGCGCCCAGCACCCCCGGATGATGGCCGCCCTGCAAGCGGAATCAGGCTACGTGGAGGAAATGGTGCGCGAGGGCCACAACCACTTCCAGATAAGCCTCGACCACGCCGACACGGAAAGCCCGTGGACGCGCCGGGTGCGGGAGTGGATGACGGGGTAGAGCGGGACATATTGTTCCCTCTCCCTCTGGGAGAGGGTTAGGGTGAGGGCGTCCCTCCCTCTGCGGGATGGGCGGCGTCGGCGGTTTGTAGCAGCTCGGCAATCAGTTCCCGGGGAGTAAGGCGAATGATGACCATTATCGTCAGCAGGGTGAAGGCTATATCGTCGGCCATGAAGCCCGGTATCAGGTCTATGGGGCTGATCCAGTAGGCCAGGGCCACAAGCGGCAGGGCGCGGACGTACCACGGCAGCCGCGGGTCGAAGGCCAGCAGGCGCAGGAAGGTCAGCTTGGCCCGCAGGCGCAGGCGCATGAACGAGGCGTAGGGTTCGCGCCGCCGCAGCAACATTACGAAGCCCCAGCACATCAGGGCCGACAACGCCAGCCCCGTGACTCCCAAAATTATCAAATACTTCCAGTCCAACCCCGACTTCCTGTGCGCTTTTCTTCCAGCATACACTAGAATGTAGACAGATATTCCAATGCAGAGGCTTGTAATGGCAATTTACCGCGTATACGCCACCGAAGACGGGGAAAGCCACATGGAGGAGTTGAATCTGGCCGATTACCCTGACCTCCACTCCATGATGAACGTGGGAGAGGTAAAGGTCCAATGGTGGACGGAGCCGCGCGTGATGGACTTCCATCCGCTGCCCGACCGCCGGCTCATCATCCACCTCAGCGGCGAGACCGAAATCACGGTGAGCGATGGCATCAGCCACATCTTCCGCGCCGGCGACTGTCGGCTGATGGAGGACACCTCCGGCAAGGGGCACAGCCACGTTGACAGCGGCCCGAACTCGGCGGCTTACATCTTCCTTCAGGACTAGGCAGTGAAATTCCCTCTCCTTACGGG
>VXOI01000062.1 GCA_009840175.1 Chloroflexota bacterium
GTTTTGCTGGTGGCCGGGTTCGGCTTCAAGATTTCCGCCGCTCCCTTCCAGATGTGGGTGCCGGACGTGTACGAAGGCGCGCCGACGCCGGTGGTGGCCTTCCTGTCGGTAGCCAGCAAGGCCGCCGGATTCGCAGTGCTGCTGCGGGTGATGTTCACTGGCTTCTTCGACGTTTCGCTGGACTGGGCGGTGCTGATGGCAGCGCTGGCGGCGGCGTCAATGACCATCGGGAACCTGGTGGCCATCGCGCAGAGCAACATTCGGCGGCTGTTCGGCTATAGCACTATCGCCCACGCCGGATACCTGCTGGTTGGCGTGGCCGCCGGAGTGCAGGCGGGGCAAAGCGGGCTGGACGTTCCGGTGTTTGCAGCCATCGGCCTCGATAGCGTACTGTTCTACCTGGGGGCCTATACCGCCGCCAACCTGACCGCCTTCTTCGCCATCGCCGCCATCAGCGAGCGGGTGGGCAGCGACAGAATCAACGACTACACCGGACTGGTGACGCGCTCCCCGGCGCTGGCGGTAATCCTGGCCCTGGCGCTGATAGCCCTTATTGGCGTACCGCCCACGGGCATTTTCATCGCCAAGCTCTACGTATTCACTGCCGCGGTTGACAGTGGGCTGGCGTGGCTGGCCATCGTCGGCGTGGTCAACAGCGCGGTTTCGGCCTACTACTACGTGCGCATCATTCGCCTGATGTTCCTGCAACAACCCCCCGCAATCCCGGACTCACGGCCTTCCCGAAATCCCGCGCCCTGGGCGGCCATGGGCGTGGCTGCTGCCGTGCTGGTGTTCATGGGCGTGGCCCCGGGCTTCGTAATGACGGCGGCGGGCGCGGCGGTGCGCGCGCTGGGTGTCTAGCATTCCAGGATGACTAATGTTTGTCTACAGAAGGTGAACTGTGCCGGGACTACTAGGGGGAATCGAGTTTCCAATTTGCCGGAAGTGTCTGCCTTGCCTGATGCTAGCACCAGCGTCGGAGGCTGACTGACATGGACCCTAGCATCTCTTCGGTTATACGCGACGTTTTCCTGATTGTGGCCGCGGGACTGCTGGCGGCTTTGTGTCTCGTACTTATCATAGTAATTCTCAAGCTATACCGGCCAATCAGGGAAACGGTGAGCAACTCCCGTCGGACAACTGAAAGCCTGAACCGAATAACCACTGACTTTTCCGGGATTTCAGAGGAAACCTCGAATAATCTGGCCCAGACTTCGCGCAATCTGGTGGACATTACTAACAGGGCGCGAGAGACCACAGATGAGCTGTCTCCGGCTGTTCATTCCGTAAAGGAAGCGGCGGATAGCATCGCCTCTGCCGCTACTACTGCTACAAGGGTGGCGGATATGATCAGCCGCCTCATTCCTCAAGGGTCCGGAGGGGCCTCTTCCTCCGGGGTGGGGTCGCTGCTGAGGATGGTGCGAAGTTTGTTTTCGGGTCCGCGAAAAGAGGGCGACCGAGGCACTGGGAACGGGGCGTAGTAGATTGCTTCAAGAACCTGCTACACTAACGCCGTTTCATCACTGCTGAGGACGCGATGAAGAACGTCGGCATCATCTACAACAACCGTATACCGGAGGCCCTCGACCTCAGCATGGCCATCCTGCACGAGCTGGATTTGCCGGAGGGCAGTTGGTATTCGCCCGCCGAGAACCTGGAATCGCTGGCGCCGCGAGCCGAGGGCACCGACCTGGTGATTACCGTGGGCGGCGACGGGACCATTCTTCGAGCGGTGCGGTTCACCGCCCCCGCCGGCATTCCCATTGTCGGCATCAACATGGGCCGACTGGGGTTCATGACCGAACTGACAGTGGATGAGGCCATGCCCCGGCTGCCCGGATACCTCGAAGGCGGGCATCGCATTGACGAGCGAAATATGCTCCAGGCCACTGTCACCCGGGGAGGCTCCACCATCGAACAGGGGCCGTACCATGCCCTCAACGACTTTGTCGTTGCCAGGGGAGCCGCTTCCCGGGTTGTGTCCATCGCCGGGACGATAGACGGGGCGCAGATTTCCACCTTCCGCGCCGACGGACTGATCCTGTCCACTGCCACGGGCAGCACAGGCTACAATCTGGCAGTGGGCGGCCCGATCCTGGACCCGGAGTCCGATGCACTGGTGCTGAAGACAGTCGCGGCGCACATGGGACTCACAGCCGCGTTGGTGCTGCGCTCCGGGGCGGAAGTGTCGCTGCAACTGGAGGGCTACCAGTCCGCAGTTCTCAGCGTGGACGGCTACGAGGACTATGACCTTCAACCGGGCGACCGTGTGGACCTGTCGCAAAGCCCATACAAGGCGACCTTCCTGCGGGCCAACCCGCCATCATATTTTTTTGGCACCCTCACCCGCCGACTCGGATTCAGTATTCGCGGACAGTAGGAGATACCGATTTTGGCTGATACCGGCACTGATAGCGATTCGACTCCCATCCAGTTCGAGAACACCGTGGAAAGCACTCGTCCCTACGATGGGCGTATTTTCAGCGTGCGCGTGGACACCGTGGAGTTGCCCAGCGGACGGCGCACCATACGCGAGGTGGCGGAACACTCGGACGCCGTATGCATGATCCCCGTGGACGACGACGGCAATGTGCTGCTGGTGCGCCAGTACCGCAAGCCGACGGAGTCGTCACTGTTGGAGGCCCCGGCCGGTGGCGTGGAAGCCGGCGAAGTGTCAGAGGAAACTGTGCTGCGGGAGTTGCAGGAAGAAGTAGGATATACCGCCGCTAACCTGCGGCACCTGGCCAGTTTCTGGGTTGCCCCCGGCTGGGCCACGGAGCGGATGCACGCCTATCTCGCCACTGGGCTTACCCCTTCGAAGCTGTCTGCCGACGATGACGAGAATATCCAGGTTGTGCGTGTTCCCTTCGCCGACGCCGTGGCTATGATACACACCGGAGAGATCCACGACGGCAAGACTATTGCAGCGCTGCTCCTGGCCCAGCCCTTGCTTAATTGATACTAAGAACCAGAAAAGACCGGTTGGAGTGAGGGCAATTGATACTATGATCCAGAAATGCACTTCTCGGTTGTATAGAGAATCGTAGCTTATAGGGTTGACAAATCACAGTTTTTGATACAAGCTGACTTCATCAGGCTCAGTATCAATAACAAGTGAGGTGTCAGAATGGTTGGAGCAGCCCACGACGCGCATGAGTGCGACGAACACGAACATCATGCAGACGAACACATTCACAACATTCACGAATGCGACGACCATGAGCATCATGGCGACGAGCTGGATCACGTCCACGACATGCACGAGTGCGACGGCCACGAGCATCATGCCGGGGAGCACATCCACGACCAGCACGAGTGCGACGAGCACGAACACCACGCCGAGGAACACGCCGCCGCCGCCTGATCGCTTGCGATATGTATTACCAACGCTGAAACCCGCACATTGGCGGGTTTCTTTTTGCCTGCTTCCTTGCCTCCGCTGTAGGGCAATCGCATCAGGACGGCCCAGTGACATTACGCTCTTGCCAAGTCTGGATACGCCTCGTTACCATTGTTCCTGGAGCCCTTGACGCCCCCAGCCCTCGACCCCGGCGCGATTACCGCCCCGGCATATCCTCTGCCGCCGGAACGTCAGGAATGGGACGAAATGGGAGACAATGGCAACGGAATCATAATTTCTGCCGGGGACACACCCAAAAGGCATCAACTCAGCTTTGAGTCCGCCTCCGGGATGGGAAAAAATGGGAACAGACGGGAACAGATGGGGAAAACTCAGTCCCATTTTTCCCGCGCCTCCTTCCTCCTGACGCTTGGGCAAGTTCCGGCCCCGAATCTTTCAGCCCAAATGCGATAGCCCTGCCTCCCCGCTCAGGGCCTTTTCAAAGTCTATGTAGTGGCTTCTGTCATTCTGAGCGCAGCGAAGAATCCTATCCCCAGAACAAGCGACGTTCGCTTCGCTCAGGACGACAGTAGGGAACTTTGAAAAGGCCCTGCTCCCCGCTGCGTCGCAGGGGATGAAATGGCGTTTTTGTGGTATATTATTGCGCGGCCTAGAGATGCACCAGCTAACAGGCGGCTGGTTATGCGTTTCGGCTAGGAACAACCGGGAGGAATTAGGGCAATATGCTGGAGCATGATGTCCTTGTAATAGGCGCAGGTCTTGCCGGTATGCGGGCGGCCATCGCGGCCCGCGCCAACGGCGCAAACACGGCGATCGTCAGCAAGGTCCATCCCGTCCGCAGCCATTCTAACGCAGCCCAGGGCGGCATCAACGCAGCCCTGACCGACCGTGGCGACGATTGGGAAGACCACGCCTACGACACGGTCAAGGGCAGCGACTTCCTCGGCGACCAGGACGCTATCGAAGTAATGTGCCGGTCAGCGGGGCGCGCCCTCATAGACATGGAGCACTTCGGCGTCACCTTCAACCGCGACGACGAGGGCTACCTGGGCACCCGGGCCTTCGGCGGCCAGCGCCGCGCGCGCACCTTCTTCGTTGGCGACTTCACCGGGCAGGCCCTGCTCCACGTGATGTTCGAGCAGCTCATCAAGTCCGGCGTCCGCCGCTACGAAGAGTGGTTCGTTACCTCCCTCATCATCGAGGACGGCCAGGTATGCGGCGTGATGGCCCTGGAAATACGGACGGGGCAGGTTTACGCCATCCGCGCCAAGACCGTCATCTTCGCTACCGGCGGCCTGGGGCGCGTGTTCGAGCCCAGCACCAACGCCCTTATCGTAACGGGCGACGGCATGGCCTTGGCCTACAACGCTGGCGCCCAGCTTATGGATATGGAGATGGTGCAGTACCATCCCACCACCCTTGCGGGCAGCGGCGTTTTGATTTCCGAGGCGGCTCGCGGCGAAGGCGCCTACCTGCTGGACAAAGACGGCAATCGCTTCATGCAGAAGTACGCCCCCAACATGATGGAATTGGCCTCCCGCGATGTGGTTTCCCGCGCCGAGCAGACGGAAATAAACGCGGGCAACGGCATCAACGGCTGCGTGCTGCTGGACTGCCGTCACCTGGGCGAGTCCCTGATAATGGAGAAACTGAGCCAGATACGGGAAATCGGCATTGACCTGATCGGCGTGGACATGATCAGGGAGCCCATTCCCATTCGCCCCGGAATGCACTACATAATGGGCGGCATCAAGACCGACGTGGACGGTTTGACCAATGTACCCGGCGTCTACGCAGCAGGAGAATGTGCCTGCGTCAGCGTGCACGGCGGCAACCGCCTGGGCGCCAACTCCCTGCTGGATACCATCGTTTTCGGCGAGCGCTCCGGGAATCACGCTGCCGAGGCATCGCGAGACGTTGACTATGTTGAATTCAACGTTGAGCAGGCGGTCAGGAACGAAGAGAAGCGTATCCAGGAACTATTGGACCGCCCGGCAAACGGCGACCGCATTGCCAGCGTGCGCCTGGGTATGGGCGAGTCCATGAACCGCAATCTCGCCGTCTACCGCAACCAGGAAGGCATGGAGGAATCCCTGGGCGATTTGGAGCAGTTGCACGAGCGCTTCGAGACCGTGCCGGTGGAGAACAAGGGTAAGGTGTTCAACACCGACCTGGTGTTCGCCCTCGAACTGGGCTTCATGCTGGACGTTGCGCCTTCCATTGTTGTTAGTGCCCTCGACCGTAAAGACAGCCGCGGCGCCCAGGCCCGCACGGACTACCCAGACCGGGACGACGAAAACTGGATGAAGCATCTGGTTGTCAGAAAGGGCGAGACGGGACCGGATATCTCCTACGCGCCCGTAAGCATCACTAGGTGGGAGCCGGAAGAGAGGAAGTACTAGGCAACTGTGGTGATCCCCTCCCTCTCTTGGGAGGGTTGAGCTGGGGTCGGAATGCCGGTGGCTGGTATCTTGAGGCAAACACCGAGAGAAAGGATAGCGACAGATGAACGTCACCATCAGGGTGCAACGCCAGGACCCGGAAGCGGAAAATACTGCACCTTTCTGGCAGGACTACTCGCTGGAAGTCGAAGATAACGCTACCGTCCTGGACGCTCTCATCAAGATACGGGAGGACCTGGACGGCACTCTCAGCCTCCGTTGCTCCTGCCGCAGCTCCATCTGCGGTTCCTGCGCCATGCGTATCAATGGCCATGCCGGTCTTGCCTGCAAGACGCAGGCGGCTGCCTCTCTTCAGGAGGGAGACGTGATCGAGGTCGAACCGGCCGGCAATATGCCGGTCATCAAAGACCTTGTGGTCAACTTCGATCTCTTCTGGGACAAGATCATGGAGGTCGAACCTTTCCTCCAGCCCCAGGGTCCGGAGCCTGAGCAAGAATACGTCGTCTCCAACGAGTCCATGCTGCACCTGTCCGGTGTTACTGCCTGCATCATGTGCGGGGCCTGCGTTTCGGACTGCACGGTGATGGAAGTTGATCCGTCCTTCCTCGGCCCGGCTGCCCTTGCCAAGGCGTATCGCTTTACCGCCGACCCGCGCGACGGCGACGATGAGGGGGTTTCCAAGGAGCGGTTGGAGCAGTTGAATATGCCTTCGGGCATCTGGGACTGCACCCGCTGCCTGGAATGCGTTCAGGCCTGCCCGAAGGGTGTGGCTCCGATGGAGCGAATCATGGCTATGAGAGATCAGGCCATGGCCGCAGGCTTCCACAACACCAACGGCGCCCGCCACACCGAGGCGTTCTCCGAGTCGGTGGAGCATAGCGGCACGCTGGACGAACTTCGACTGGTGCCCAAGTCGCTGGGCATGACCAACGTTTCGGGATTGCTGGGCTACGCTCCGGTGGCTTTGCAGGCGCTGACCCACGGCAAGATGCCGCCAATCATGCACAAGAAGATTGAGGGCATCGAGCACGTCCGCCGTATTTTCGAGGAAGTTGACGAGACCGAGCGTTAGAACGGCATTTTCGACCAGATGGGATACTTGTTTCTGAAGGGAGACCAGAGTTGAGGTACGCTTTCTTTCCTGGCTGCGTTTCGCGGGGCGGTTGCCCCGAGTTGTATCCGGCGGCGGTGCTTATCTGCAAGCGGCTGGGCATAGACCTCTGGGAGATGCAGGGCGCGTCCTGCACCGGCGCAGGGGTGTTGCAGGAGAAGAACCAGTTGCTGGGCGATACGCTGAACGCCCGCACCTTCGCCATGGCGGAGTACTGGGACCTGCCGATAATGACCATCTGTAGCACCTGCCAGGGCGTGATGAGCCAGGCCAACTTCCGCCTGCGCGACCCTGAATACCGCGCCAGGGTGAACGGCTACCTGGCGGAAGAAGGGCTGGAATACAAGGGCAACGCCGACCCCAAGCACCTTCTCTGGATCCTGATTGAGGACTACGGTCTGGACAAGCTGGAAGAGTTGATCACCCGCCCGCTTCACGGCGTGCGTCTCGCCCCCTTCTACGGCTGCTACTTGGTGCGTCCCACCGATGCCCTGCAGTTCGCCGATAACCCGGAGCGGCAGGACTCGCTGGAACGGTTGATAGAGATCTTGGGTGCGACCGTCGTGGACTTCTCGGGCAAGACCCGCTGCTGTGGGTTCCCCATTCTGACCATCAACGAGCGCAACTCATTGGCGATGGTGGGCAAGCATACCAGTGAAGCCAAGGATCTGGGCGCCGACGCCATGATCACTCCATGCCCGCTGTGCCACTTGAACCTGGACAGCTTCCAGCCCAAGGCGGCTGCCCAGGCCGGACGCGACATCGGGCTGCCCATCCTGCATATGCCCCAGGCCATCGGTTTGGCCATGGGCATCAGCCCGCAGGAGTTGGGCCTCCGCCGCCACATCGTCAACACCCGCCCGCTGCTGACTCAGCTCACTCCTGCCGGAGCCGGTCACCACTAGAGGACAGCCGTGAGGCGCAGGATTTCGCCATTACCGGGGCCGCCGCGCGGACGGCGGCCTCTTTTGCTGGAGACCGTGTCCCTAACCAACACACCGCTGACAGGGGCTACCTCATGCAACAACAGGCACCCACCGAGGCAATTCCGGAAGACTGGCAGACTGCGCTGGCCGTCGTGGCCCACCCCGACGACTTGGAGTATGGGGCCGCCAGCGCCGTAGCCAAGTGGACGGCGCAAGGGAAGCGGGTCGTCTACGTCATGGTGTCTAGGGGCGAGGCGGGCATAGACGGTATGCACCCGTCGGAAACGGGGCCGCTGCGCTCGCAGGAAGAGATTGACGCCGCTCGCGTGGTGGGCGTAGACACCGTGGAGTTTATGGACTACCCAGACGGGATTATAGAATATGGGCTACCGCTGCGCCGCGACCTCAGCCGCGCCATACGAAAACACCAGCCCGACGTTATCCTGACCCTGAGCCACCACCTGCAATTCCCCACTGGCCACCTGAACATGGCCGACCACCGCAACGTGGGAATTGCTGTGTTCGACGCATCCCGCGATGCTGCCAACCGCTGGATATTTCCCGAACTGCTGGAGGAGGCGCTGGAGCCGTGGAACGGAGTCAGGTTCGTCGCCACCTTCGGTCCCTCCGATCCCACCCACGGCATAGACGTTACGGGCTACTGGAACCAGGGGCTGGACTCGCTCCGCCAGCACAGGGCCTATCTGGAATATCTTGGCTCCGAATCCGCAGATAGCACCTTCCAGTTTCTCACAGCGCACGCCGTGGAGAGCGGCCAGTCCTTCGGCTGCGAGCACGCGGTGTTCACCGAGCTGGTGCTGATTAACGAGCCTTGGGGTTAGGGCGGCTATCAACCGAAACATCCGGCGGCCAGTCGGGGTAATTCAATAGGCTGGGGACGGGGCTCCCCAGCCTGGCCTTTTCCTGAATTTCCTTTTCCTAGCTCCGCAGCGTTGGCACAATCTTGCGGTAGGCTTCGATGGTGCGTTCTACGTCCTCGTCGGTGTGGACTGCGGACGGGTAGTATTTCTGGCCGCCCTTGAGGACGCCGCGTTCCAGCAGCCCGGCGTTGAGGCGCCCGAGCATTGCTCCGTCGCCCGAGAGTATGTCGCGGTAGTTGTTGACCGGCTGGTCGGTGAAGCAGAAGTCGAATACCGCATCCTCGCCGCAGCTCTGCACCGGGATGCCGTTCTCTTCGCAAAGCTCCGTCATCGCGTTGCGGAGGGCCGCGCCGGAGCCATGGACGCGGCGGTAGGCGTCGGGATCGTCGCGCAGCACTTCCAGAGTGGCGAGGCCGGCGGCGCAGGCTACCGGGTTGCCGTTCAGAGTGCCGATCTGGCTGACGAAGGTGTCGCTGTCCACTTCGCCCCGGTCGTAGACCGACATAATTTCGGCCCGCCCCAGGATGGCTGCCAGTGGGTAGCCCCCACCCATTATTTTGCCCACCGAGCAGAGGTCGGGTGTCACGCCGTAGAATTCCTGCGCTCCCCCGTAGGCCAGGCGGAAGCTGGTGACCACCTCGTCGAAGATAAGGGGGATGCCGTAGCGGGTGGCAATGTCCCGCAGCCCTTGAAGGAAGCCCGGACGGGGAGCGATGATGCGCTGCATAGGTTCAACGATGACCGCCGCCAACTCGTCGTGGTGGGCTTGGACGATGGCCTCAGTGGTGGCAAGGTCGTTGAACGGCGCAATGAGCATCAGGTCTGCGATGGCCTTGGGTATGCCGCCGCTGTTGGCCTCGGATTGCGGAAACTCCAACGACGCGCTGGGTGTGACGCTCATCAGGGCATAGTCGCTGCTGCCGTGGTAGCCGCCCTCGAACTTGAGCACCTTTTCCTTGCCCGTGAAGGCGCGGCAGATGCGCATGGCCTGGAAGCAGGCGTCGGTGCCGCTGGTGGTGAAACGCACCTGCTCGGCGCAGGGGACGGCCTCAGTCAGCGCCTCCGCGAGCATGACTGCCTTATCGTTGTTGGCAAAGAAGGTGCTGCCCTGCTCCACGGTCTTGATGACCGCTTCGACAACATGAGGGTGGGCGTGGCCCAGCAGCATCGGCCCGCTGCCCATGAGCCAGTCCACGTATTCGTTGCCGCTGACGTCCCAGACACGGGAGCCTTTGCCGCCCGAGACGAGGAAGTCCTGCTCGGAGTTGAAGTGGAGGTTGCCCGTATTGCCGCCGGGCAGATAGCGGCCCGCCTTTTCCAGCAGGCGTTGTTCTTCAGGAGTGCGGTTGGGCATGGCGGGCCTCCAACGCAGTTTATTGATCTATTTGAAAACCCTTATGACCTGCTAAGGGCTATGTGTCAATTATACTCCCGACATAACGAAATCGGCTCAGTTCTCAACTGCAACTGAGCCGATTTTATCCTGTCGTAGTTACCCGGATGCCGCCGAAGGGCTGAGGCTGTGGCGCGCTATGCAGACGCCCTTGCCTGTTGCATCACCTCCACCAGTTCCTGGACGCTGGCGGCGGAGCTTTGGAGGGCGGCCTGCTCCTCGGAGGTGAGGCGGATTTCGATGACTTGCTCCATGCCCCCGGCGCCGAGCTTGACGGGAACGCCGACGCAGAGGCCGTTGATGCCGTATTCGCCCTGGAGGTAGGCACAAGCGGGTAGGATGCGCTTCTTGTCCAGCAACACGGCCTCCACCATCTGCGTGATGGCCGCGGAGGGGGCGTAGTAGGCACTGCCTTCCTTGAGGAGCTGGACTATCTCGCCGCCGCCCTGCCGCGTGCGCCGCACCAGTTGCTCCACCTTTTCCTCGGCCATCAGCTCGCTTATGGGAATGCCGCCGACGGTGGTGTAGCGCACCAGCGGCACCATGTCGTCGCCGTGGCCGCCGAGCACGTAAGCTTGGACATCCTCGACCGAGACGTTGAGTTCCTGGGAGATGAAGGTGCGGAACCGCGCGGTGTCCAGTACACCGGCCATGCCGAAGACGCGCTCGCGGGGGAAGCCGCTGGCTTCGTAGATGTTCTGGACCATGGCGTCCAGCGGGTTGGTGACCGGGATGATGATGCAGTTGGGGGAGTGCTTGACCACCTGCTCGGTTACGGCGGTCGTGATGCGCATATTGGTGAGCAGCAGGTCGTCGCGGCTCATTCCGGGCCGCCGGGCTATACCAGCGGTGATGACCACGACGTCGGAATCGGCGGTCTCCTCGTAGCCGTTACTGCCGGTGATGAGGGCGTCGGTGCCCAGGACCGGCCCGGATTCAAGCATATCCAGCGACTTTCCCTGGGGCAGGTCTTCGACTATATCGACTATCACCACGTCGGCATAGCCCAGTTGGTGTATCCGCTGTGCGGTGGTTGCGCCGACGTTGCCCGCGCCGACTACGGTTACCTTGTTTCGCATTGGCTGGCTATTCCTCCAAAGTGGGGCAGCCTGCATTCATGGCTGCCGCAGATTAGTAGAGGGGAATCCCTGCGACTCCCCTCTGGATTGCCTGTACTGTGTATTCAGAATGGTGTTGCTGCCGCTATTTCACCCTCACCCTCAAGGGAGAGGGAACTGTTTCTTTAGATTGCGTCCACGATGGCATTCAGGGTGGCGCTGGGGCGCATGGACCTGGACGCCATATCGTCATCGGGGATGTAATATCCGCCGATCTCCACTGGCTGGCCCTGGCAGTCGATCAACTCCTGGATGATTTTGTCCTCATTCTCGGTCATCCGCTGGGCTACCCTGGCAAAGCGGGCCTGTAGCTCGGCGTCCTGGGTCTGCTCGGCGAGCGCCTGCGCCCAGTACAGCGCGAGGTAGAAGTGACTGCCCCGGGTGTCCAGTTCGTTGACGCGGCGCGATGGCGCTTTCCGCTGCTCCAGGTGCTCGCCGATGGCCTGGTCCAGCGTGTCAGCCAGGAGTTGGGCCCGGTCGTTCTTGAAGACTTGGGCACAGTGCTCGAAGGACGCGACCAGTGCGCAGAACTCGCCCAGAGAGTCCCAACGCAGGTGGCCTTCCTCTAGGAACTGCTGCACGTGCCTGGGGGCCGACCCGCCCGCCCCGGTCTCGAACATCCCGCCGCCCCTGAGAAGGGGAACGACGGAGAGCATCTTGGCGCTGGTGCCCAGCTCCAGGATGGGAAAGAGGTCGGTCAGGTAGTCGCGCAAGACGTTGCCAGTCACCGAGATGGTATCCTGGCCGGCCCTGCTCCGTTCGATGGTGGCCTTCATGGCGTCTATGGTGGCCATCACCCGTATGTCCAGCCCGGTGGTGTCATGGGTGGGCAGGTATTTTTCCACCTTCTTGATAAGCTCGGCGTCATGGGCCCGGTTCGGGTCCAGCCAGAAGATGGCCGGCGTTCCGGTAAGCCTGGCCCGGTTGACCCCCAGCTTGACCCAGTCTTCTATGGCGGCGTCCTTGGTCTGGCACATCCGGAAGATGTCGTCTGTCTCGACGCTCTGCTCCATCAGTGTCGTTCCGGCTGCGTCCACCACCCGTATCGCGCCGTTGCCGGGAGCCTTGAAGGTCTTGTCGTGAGAGCCATACTCTTCGGCGGCCTGGGCCATCAGGCCGACGTTGGCTACGCTCCCGGTGATTGAAGGATCGAACGCCCCATTCTCCTGGCAGTCCTCAATAACCGCCTGGTACAGGGTCGAGTAGGAACGGTCGGGAATCATGGCGATGCAGTCGTGCAACTCGTTGTCGGGGCCCCAGGCGCGGCCGCCGTCGCGGATGATGACCGGCATGGAGGCGTCAATGATGGTATCGCTGGGGACGTGCAGATTGGTGATGCCCCGGTTGGAGTTCACCATGTAAAGCTCAGGGCGATTCTCGTAGACTGCCTGGATGTCCGCCTCGATTTCCTTCCGTTTGTCATCGGGGAGATCCTGAATCTTGGTGAGGATCTCCGCCACGCCGTTGTCCGGGTCAACCCCAACCTCGGCCAGCGCATCCCCATGCTTCTTGAATACGTCTTCGTAGTAGACCGACACGCAGTGCCCAAAGATTATGGGGTCCGATATGCGCATCATGGTGGTTTTCACATGGAGGGAGAGCAGAACGCCGTCCGCATTGGCCTGGGCAATCTGGGCGGCATAGAACTCCCGCAATTGACGCACGTTCATCGCCGCGCAGTCTATGATTTCGTCGGCCAGCAGGGGAATGCCGGATTTCAGGACGGTGACTTGCCCGTCCGGAGCAACGTACTCTATGGATGCCGACCCCGATTCGGTTACGGTCAGTGCCTGTTCGGAGCCGTAGAAGTCGCCGCTCGTCATGTAGCCGACACGGGTCTTGGACACATCCGGCCAGTCCTGCATCATCCTGTGGGGGTTGCGCTTGCCATGCTCCTTCACGGAGTTGGAGGAACGGCGGTCTGAGTTCCCCTGGCGCAGAACCGGGTTCACCGCGCTGCCGAGGACCCTGTTGAAACGCGCTCTGGCGTCCCGCTCTTCGTCGGTGGCTGGAACGTCCGGGAAATCAGGAATGTCGTATCCCTTTTCCTGCAATTCCCGAATCGCGCCCTTCATCTGGGGGATGGAGGCGCTTATGTTGGGGAGCTTGATGATGTTTGCCCCAGGATCCTCGGTCAGCTCGCCCAGCATGGTCAGGTAATCAGGGATTCTCTGCTCCTCAGTCAGCCTGTCCGGGAAGTTGGCGATGATGCGGCCAGTAAGGGAAATATCCCAAGGCTCCCATTCGATGCCGGACCCTTTGGTAAAGGCTTGCAGAATCGGCAGCAATGAATGCGTGGCCAAGGCCGGAGCCTCATCAATCTTGGTGTAGATTATCTTGGCCGCTTCTGGCATTTTCTTCTCCTTGCTCAATTCCAGGTTTGAATACGCCCGAAGCCGACCTGTGGATGATCCCTCGAAAGGACATAAACGCAGAGCCGCCGGGCCTCGCAGGAACGGTTGCTTCTATTCAGCGAGGGCCCGGTCGCTGCCATGGGTCATCGGCGCAATTATAAGGCCCTCCGACTTCCGGGCTGGAATCGAGCAAATTATACAACCCAACTGGCCCCTTGCGGTAGTCCTACTGTGAGCGCGCGCAGCAAGGGCTTGCGTCCCTGGCGTGATTGTCTGAACTTTGATTCCGTGATTCCTATGACTTTCTGAATCCTGGTAATTCATCAATCCCATGATTCATAGTTCAGGTCCGTCGGCTGCCAACGCCAATTGAAGCAAACAAGTCTACGGTATAGACTGTTGCCGGGTCTCATCTTATATCGTACATACGCAATGGCGATATGGCAGACGGAAGCGCGAAAGCGTCCCGTCCCTCGGGGATGCGCAGGCGAAACCGGCTCTCTCGTTCAGGGGATGGCGCCGAAAGAGTGCGGGAATGGCAGTTTGCCTTGCCAGTGGTGATAGTCAGGGCGGTGCTGATTGTGGGATTTCTGTACCCACTGATGGCCGTCTTCTCGCGGCGGCGGACATACGGCCGGGAGGTCCTGCGCTCCCTAGACGGCCCGGTTATATTCGCGGCCAATCACTTGAGCGTGGCTGACAACCCTGCGGTCTTGCTGGCCCTGCCGTGGCGCTGGCGGATGCGGGTGGCTACTGCGGCTTCCGAGGAAGTCATGCAGGGACGGGGACGTGTACAGAGTTTCTTCGCTGCCTTGATAAGCAACGGGTTCCAGTTTTCCCAGAGGGGCAGCGTGCGGGCCAGCCTGGACCACTGCGCCAGAATTACGGACGCGGGCTGGTCGTTGCTGTTCTTCCCTGAAGGAGTGCGTTCCGACGACGGTACCATAGGGCCGTTCAAGCCCGGCATCGGTCTGTTGGCCGCACGGCTGGCGATTCCCGTAGTTCCGGTATATCTGCAAGGCACTGACAGCGTGGTGGCTAAAGGCGGAGCCCGTCCGCACCGGGGCTATATCGAGGTCAGGTTCGGTCAGCCGATACAAATTTCGGCAGACATGAAGTACGATGTCGCCACCCGGGTTATACGGGACGCCGTTACGTCGCTGTCTTCGGAGCCATTGCCGTGACGCCCGTCAACCGGTGTTGGGAGGCTGGACCAAGTGACTGAAACGGGGCAAACCGCAGCCGCTCGGATGCCGCTGTTAAACAAGATGTTGTTCGCTTCAGATCATGTCGGTCTGCAAGCGATTCAGTACTTCCGGCAATCGTGGATTCTGTTCTTTCTGGTTCCTCCCATGGGCGAAGGGATAGCCAGAGTACCGGACGTTTCGTTGCTGGGGTTCGATGTGGACGCGCGGGTGTTCGCTGGATTTCTGATTTTTGCCGGGCGTTTTATTGACGCCTTCACCGACCCGCTCATCGGCTGGTGGAGCGACCGCACCCGCAGCCGCTGGGGGAGGCGTATCCCCTTTATCCTGTTCAGCACTCCATTCTATGCTTTGTTCGCAGCTATGGTCTGGTTTCTTCCGACCGAGGACGCCAGCCTTTGGAATGCGATCTACTTTGTGATTGTTCTGGAACTGTTCTTCACAGCTGCCACGATGTCCAGCGGCGCATTGGAGGCCCTGGTGCCAGAGGTGGCCCGGGAGGCTTCCGACCGGATGAACCTGGTGGGCCTGATTTTCCTGTTCGCTATCTTTGGCGCCGTTCTTGGCCTAGCCATCAGCGGCCCCCTGGTGGATGCCCTCGGCTTTCAGGGAGTTGGCGTCATACTGGCGGCGATGGGGATAGGTTTTCGTTACGTCTCACTGGCGGCGGTGTGGAAACACGCGCCCCGCGACACAACGCCTGCCATGGTCAGCTTCTGGCGGAGTATGCGCGAAACGATTCGAAATCCGCAGTTCGTGTACTTCCTGCCTACCTTTGTGATGTTCACCACCGGCGTCGGCGTCATGATGGGCTGGATACCCTTTTTCGCTTCTCAGGTGTTGCTGGCAGAGGAAGAGGGAACAGTTACCGGCCTCATCTTTGCACTGGCGATTCTTGGAGCGGTAGTCAGCGGCCTGGTTTTCTGGAGACTGATTAGCCGGGTCAAGATGAGCAAGCGCCGGGTATATGGTTCCTGCCTGGTTGCCAGCGGCGTCGTTTTCCCGTTGCTGGGGCTGGTGGGCCTGTTCTCCGAAAGCGGCCTGCTGGTACAGGGCCTGGCGATGGCCTTCGCCGCCGGGCTTCCGATGGCGGGAGTTTTCATGCTGCCCAAGGGTCTGACAGCCGACATCGCAGACTATGACGCTATGCTGAACGGGGAGCGGCGGGAGGCGATGTTCTACGCGACGCAGAACTTCTTCGAGAAAATTACTTTCGCCCTGCCCCCGGCACTGTTGGCCTTGGTGCTGCTGCTGGGAGAGACCACCGAGGATCCCCTGGGCCTCCGGCTTGCGCCTGTGCTCGCAGGGGTCCTGGCGCTGCTTGGAATCGTGATGTGGCACCGATACCGGCTGCCGGATACCGTGAACCGCGAGACGGTGACGGAGGCAGGTCTGTTGCCGCCGCGAACCGCGCCTGGCGCGGCGGACTAGGGCAGGAAAGTGGAGTACGCCCTCACCCTAACCCTCTCCCAGAGTGAGAGGGGACTTTTACCCGGCCAGTTGGGCAGCCAGCGATTCGGCGTCGGTAACGGGGAGCTGGCAGGCGTAGTTCTCGCATACGTAGGCTGTGGGTTTGCCGTCTACCATGCCCCGCCCTTCCAGCAGCGGCAGGCCGGATGCTGCGGCTGAATCCTGGCCTGAAGCGCCAACGACCACCCGGTTTGCTATGTAGAGACCATTCACCTCTCTCAGTAGAGAGGATGTAGCCGGGTCGTCCGGTGGCCCGATGACTGCCACTTCTTTGGGCGTGGAGAGATAGAAGTCCAGCGCCGCAATCCAGCGACCCGTGCCAGCGGGGGCGCGGCCCATCAATTCCGCCAACGACCTCAGGGGGGCGACGGCTTTGGCGGCGTAGTCCTCGTTGCCGGTGACCACCGACAACCGAAGCAGCATATCGGAGGCAACCGATCCGCCGCAGGGCTGGGCGTTGTCGAACACGTCGCGAGGTCGAACCACCAGCTCCTCGTGGATGCGTCCAGTGTCGTAGAAGCAGCCTTGCGGCTCGTCCCAGAACTGGGAAATCATTTCGTCGGCCAGCTCCAACGCCGAATCGAGCCAGCGGCGGTCGAAAGTGGCCTCATACAGCGACAGCAAGCCGTCGGCCACGAAGGAATGGTCTTCCAGGAAGCCGGGCAGTTTGGCCTGACCCTCCCGGTAGGAACGCAGCAGCTTCCCTTCGGGCCGCAGCTCTTCCAGCAGAAAGGCAGCGTTCCTGGCTGCCGCGTCGAGGTAGTCCTGACGCTCCAGGGCCGCCCCGGCTTCGGCAAGGGCTCTCAGCATCAGGCCGTTCCACGAGGCCAGCGCTTTGTCGTCCAGCAGCGGATGCTCGCGTTCTTCCCGCGCCAGCCGCAGCGCTTCCTTGCCGCGATTGATTACATCCACCAGCCGCTCCAACGGGATGCCCTGTCGTTCCGCGAAGTCAGCGGCCTTGACCGATATATTCAGGATGTTCTTGCCCTCGAAGTTGCCGCGCTGGGACACCCCGAAGAAGGCGTTGAACAGGGCGGCTTCCTCGCTGCCCAGCACCGCCTCTATTTCCCCCGGCGACCAGACGAAGAATTTGCCTTCCTCGCCTTCGCTGTCGGCGTCGGTGGCGGAGAAGAAACCGCCGTGCTCACCGGTCATTTCCCGGAGCACGTAATCCAGCGTTTCCTCGGTGATTCGGCGGTATAGGGCGCGCCCCGTGGCCAGCCAGGAGTGGAGGTAAAGGCGGGCCAGCAGGGCGTTGTCGTAGAGCATCTTCTCGAAATGAGGCACCAGCCAGTAGGTGTCGGTGGAGTAGCGGTGGAAGCCGCCGGCAATCTGGTCGTAGATGCCGCCGCGAGCCATCTTTTCGAGGGTCATGTCCAGCATGGAGCGGGCGCGGTCGTTGTGGCCGTGAGCGTAGTAGCGCAGCAGTATCTCCAGCGTCATGGCCTGGGGGAACTTGGGCGCGGAGCCGACGCCGCCGTTCTGGTAATCGAAGTTGGTGGCAAGCTGATTGTAGGCGTTGTGCAGGATGCTCTCGTCCAGCGCGCCGGCGCCGCGGGGCATATTGGCGGTGCGACCCATCTGCTCGGTCAACTGCCCGGTGACACGCTGTATTTCCGAGTGGCTGTTGCGGTAGGCCTGGGCGACGGTCTCAAGCAGACGGGGGAAGCCGGGCATATTGTGGCGGTCTACGGGCGGGAAGTAGGTGCCGCCGTAGAAGGGCTTGCAGTCGGGCGTGAGGAACACGGTCATGGGCCAGCCGCCGCTGCCGGTGAGCATCTGGACCGCCTCCATGTAGACGGCGTCCAGGTCGGGCCGCTCTTCGCGGTCAACCTTGATGTTGACGAAGTGCCGGTTCATTATCTCGGCAATGGCGTCGTTCTCGAAGGACTCCCGCTCCATCACGTGGCACCAGTGGCAGGCCGAATAGCCGATGCTGAGCAGGATGGGCTTGTCCTCATCTCGCGCCCGCGACAGCGCCTCCTCGCCCCACGGATACCATTCCACGGGGTTGTTGGCGTGCTGGAGCAGGTAGGGGCTGGTCTCGTCAATCAGCCGGTTGGGCATAGCGTCTCATCCTTCCCGGCTATGGCCGGACCTTGGGGATTCTTCCCGCCCGAAGAACACAGTATGGGAAGCCAATGGTTTCATTACGCCCGGGACTTGGCATCGCCCTCAAGCATCTCGATGAAGTTGTCCAGCGGAATCGCCCCCAGGTCTCCGGCATCGCGGCTGCGGACGGCCACAGCGTCGGCTTCGGCTTCGCGGTCGCCGACGACGAGCATATAAGGCACCTTCTGCAATTGTGCGGTGCGGATTTTCTGGTTCATGCGCTCGTTGCGGCTGTCCACCTCGGAACGGAAGCCTGCTTCAGACAGAGCGGACAGGACATTCTGAGCGTAGTCCGCGTGGCGGTCTGCGATGGGGATAACCACTGCCTGCACCGGGGCCAGCCAGACCGGGAACGCGCCGCCGTAATGCTCTATCAGGACGCCCAGGAACCGCTCCATGGAGCCGAGGATGGCGCGATGGACCATGTAGGGGCGGCTGCGGCCTCCCTGGTCGTCCTGGTATGTGAGGTCGAAGCGCTCCGGCAGGTTAAAGTCGAACTGGACGGTGGTGCACTGCCAGGCGCGGCCCAGGGCGTCGGTGATGTTGATGTCAATCTTGGGGCCGTAGAATGCGCCGCCGCCTTCGTCTACGGTGAAGGGCAGGCCACGAGCGTCCAGTGCGCCTTGCAGGGAGTTGGTGGCGTGTTCCCACATTTCAAGATCACCTACGTACTTCTCCGGCCGGGTGGACAGGGCGATGCTGTAGTCGGAAAAGCCGAAAGCCTCCATCAGCTCGAAAGTCAGTTCCAGCACGCCGCCGACCTCATCTTCCACCTGTTCTGGGCGGCAAAAAATATGGGCGTCGTCCTGGGTGAAGCCGCGAACCCGCATCAGGCCATGCAACACACCGCTGCGCTCGTAGCGGTAGACCGTGCCCAGCTCGGCGAACCGCAGGGGCAGTTCCCGGTAGCTGCGCAGGGCTGAACGGTAGATGGTGATGTGGAAAGGGCAGTTCATCGGTTTCAGGTAGTATTCCTGTTCGTCCACCTCCACTGCCGAGAACATACCCTCACGGTAGAAATCCAGGTGACCGCTGGTCTGCCACAGGGTGGAGCGGCCGATGTGCGGCGAGTACACCACGTCATAGCCGCGCCGGTAGTGGATGTCCTTCCAGTAGTCCTCTATGAGTGAGCGGACGCGCCCTCCCTTGGGGTGCCAGACCACCAGACCGGGGCCGATTTCGTCGTGAATGGTGTAAAGGCCCAACTGCCGCCCCAGGGTGCGGTGGTCGCGGCGCTCCGCTTCCTCCAGACGAGCCAGGTGGCCGGCCAGCTCATCCTCGGACTCGAAGGCGGTGCCGTAGATGCGCTGGAGCATCGGGCGTTTCTCGTCGCCCCGCCAATAGGCCCCGGCAACGCTGAGCAGCTTCATCGCCGGAATCTCGGCAGTGTTGCCCACGTGCGGGCCCTGGCACAAATCAACGAAGCCGTTGTGTCGGTAGATTGAGATTACCGCCGATTCGCCCAGCCCTTCTATCAGCTCCAGCTTATAGGGCTGGTCTGAGAACAATTCCTCGGCCTGTTGTCGGCTGAGTTCCTCGCGCTCGAAGGGAAATCTGCCAGACATGGCTTCCCGCATCAGGGACTCGATCCGCTCCAGGTCTTCGGGGGTGAAGGGGCGGGAAACGTCGAAGTCGTAGTAGAAGCCGTCCTGGGTAGGGGGGCCGATGCCCATCTTGGCTTCGGGGAACAGCTTCAACACCGCGTCGGCCATGACGTGGGCCGCCGAGTGGCGCATGGCGTGGCGGTGGGCGTGGGCTTCGCTGATGTTGGCGTGGTCGAGGGCGCCGTGGTCCAGCATGACTCATTCCTGCCAATGTGGAAGTGGGTGTCAAACCCATTATAGCCCAACCCGGAACGGCGGAACCGACCCACACTGGCGGGAAATGCAGGAAGCCACTTTTGGTGGATGACTGTTTCTAGTCGTACAGGTGGCAGGATACCTTGTGGTTATTTCCGAGGTCGGTCAGCAGAGGCTCTTCCACGGAGCACCTTTCCATAGCCATCGGGCATCGCGGATGGAACCGGCAACCAGATGGTGGGTTAATGGGAGATGGGACTTCCCCTTGCAGGACTATTTCTTCCCGTTCCACGTCGGGATGAGCGGGAAGGGCAGCCGAGAACAAGGCCTTGGTGTAGGGGTGCAATGGGTTGTCGTAAAGCTCTTCGGTTGGCGAATACTCTACGATTCGCCCCAGGTACATGACCGCTGTCTGGTGGGCCATGTAACGGACGGTGGCGAGATTGTGCGCCACCAAGAGGAAAGCCACCCCGGTTTCCTCCTGCAAATCCACCAGCAGGTTCATTACCTGGGCCCGGATGGAAACATCCAGGGCGGATACCGGTTCGTCGAGCACTACCAGCTTGGGATAGGACGCCAAGGCACTGGCAACCGCTATGCGCTGCCTCTGTCCGCCGCTGAACTCGTGAGGATACAGATTGGCCTGGTTTGGGCGCAGGCCAACCTGTGCCATTACTTCCGCGACCCTGTCGTCGGTTTCCTGGCGCGAGACCTCGCGGTTTGCCCTGAGGGCCTGGGATACGATTTCGCGGACTTTCATTCTTGGGCTCAGAGAAGACCAGGGGTCCTGGAAAACCGCTTGGACCTGGGTGCGAAACTCCTTTACCTCCGGACCACTCAGGGACTGAATATCCTTGTCGCCGAGAAGGATTTTTCCGTCGGTCGGGCGTTCCAGCCTTAGAATCAGTTTTGAGGTGGTGGTTTTGCCGCAGCCGGACTCGCCCACCAAACCCAGGGTTTCCCCTTCGTTGATGGAAAAGTCAATCCCATCCACAGCTTGGACCTGCCCGACCGTCTTCATCAGGATCAAGCCCTTGGTTACCGGGAAATGCTTGGTCAGATTTTCGGCCCGAAGCAACTCGTTAGGCATCTGAACTCCCGTGGCGTCTGCTGTTACTTCACTGCCTTGATGTACTCCAGAAGTCGCGGAGGCCGGAATCCTGACGTCTTGTATTCCGCAATGACGTCTGGGTTGATGACAAACTCGACGTTGAGGGCGACCAATGGAACAGTGGCGTACTGCTCATAGAGATGGTTCCCAGTGTCTCTCAGGATTTGGTCGCGTTCTGCCAAGTCAACCGACGCCAGGAATGTCTGGTAATTCTGGTTTACAACGTCGTCGGAGTAGAACTCGCAGCATCCGGCGCTGGCGTAGATAATCCGCAACTGCTCCCGGTCGGTTTCGCGGAAGGGCGTTGCGTCGGTCCAGGCTATGCCGGATATCTTACGAGCGAAGAATTGCTCCGCGGCGTACGCCAGCTCCCGCTCCTCAATTTGTATCGGCACGCCGATGGCCTGCCAGTAATTGGCTACCGCTTCACCCACATCCTGCACCTCAGCCAGTTCCGGGCGCGGAGACAGCCAGTATCGGGCATTGGTCCAGTCCAGCGGCGCCCCCCGGTCGGCTTCAACCTCGGCCAGCAGTTCCTGGGCGCGTACCGGATCGTAGCCGTAGTCATCCTCAAAAGTCTCCAACCATTCTGGGTTCCAACCGTTCAGGAATGGGAGGTAGAAAGTCACTGGCATGACCTGGCCACGTCCGCCGAGTACAGTATTCTTCAACTCTTCGCGGTTGACAGCGCGGTTCAGGGCCTCCCTCACCTTCCGGCCATTCTCTCCGGGGATCGCCCATGGGAAGTCCGGGTTGAAAAGAGAGGGGTCTTCCTGTAATTCCTCGTGTGCCAACTCTCCCAAGGAGTAATTCCCTCCGAAGATGGCGTACACGGTTGTGGATGGAATCGTGCTCTCGATGATCTTCAAACCGCCGTCTATCGCTGGTCCTTGAAGGTCGAAGGGCAGCCGTCCGAGATCAGCCTCTCCGGCCAGCAGGTTCGCCAGTTGCGTCGAGGGCTCAAGCACGATGAAAATCTGGATCTCCTCGAAGTCCGGCTTGATTCGCCAGTGGTCGTAATCCACCCTTTCGTGCAGCACGTGCGATCCCAACACTCTCTCCACGAACTGGTAGGGGCCGGTGCCTATCATCTTGCGGTTTACACCCTCCTGCCCCTCGGCGTCGAAGTAGTCCTTGCTCACGATGTCCGAGACCTGTAGCCCGCTGAATTGGGCCAGCGCATCAAGGAAGGGATCGGGCAGGTCCATGACGACGTTGTAGTCGTCGATTATCTCAACATGGTCCACCATGTTGTGCATATTGTAGAGCGTTGCGTTTACCGAGTCTTCCCTGGTGTACCGCTGCATGGTGTGGAAGAGGTCCTTGGCGCTGAACTCCCCCCATCCGTCGTGGAAAGGCACACCCTCGCGTAACTGGAAAGTCCAGGTCTTGCCGTCAGGAGTTACGCTCCAGTCGGTGGCCAGCATATTGCGCATCTTGAAGTTTTCGTCGTCGTCGAACAGGGTCTCGAAGACAGTGCCGTGGTACTGCGGCGTCTGATGCACGAGGCCCAGCACCGGGTCGTTATTTTCGCGGTCTACCGCCGCCAGGACCCGCAGGCGCTTCTGCACCGCCCCGACTGCCGCTGGAACGGGTGTGGCTGCCGGAGCTGCAGTAGGAACTGAGGTCGCCGCCGCTGCCGGCGCAGCGGTAGGAGTCGCTGCCGGCGGTTCGGTAGGCTCCTGCTCGGATGTGCCGTCTCCACCGCACGATACTGCGGCTATTGATGCGAAGATCAGGACAACCAGGAGCCAGATGATATTCGCTGGTCTTTTCACGGCAAGCCTCCTTGAGCGGTCTTTTTAGATCTGCCTCAACCTTGGATCAAGCCGGTCTCGCAGCCAGTCCCCCACCAGGTTGACTGACAGCACCGTCAGCACTATTGCCAAGCCAGGAAAGAGGGAAACCCACCAGGCGGCCTGGATTATGAGGTCCCTGCCATCCGCCACAATGGAACCCCACGACGGCGTGGGTCTGGGAATGCCCACCCCTATGAAGCTGAGCGCGGACTCAATGATGATGACGTAGCCAACCTGTAAGGTGGCGAGCACGATGAGGCTGTTGAATACATTGGGGAACACGTGACGCGCCATGACGTACAGATGAGAGCTACCCGCCACGCGCGCCAGATTGATGAAGTCCTGAGACATAATGCTCAGTGTTTCCCCTCTGACCAGCCGGGCGTAGCGGGACCACAACACTCCGGTAATGACGATTACCAGGACTTTCAACCCGGGGCCGACCACCACCACCAGAACGAGAGCAATCAGAATAACCGGCAGGGCCATTGCCACGTCTATGATCCTGGAGATGAGGTAGTCAACCCAGCCCCCGAAATAGGAAGCCATAATTCCCAGTACGGTGCCAATCACCCCGGATATGGCGATGACCACCACTGATACCAGGAGCGAAATCTGCGCTCCCTTGATGATTCGGCTCAACAGGTCCCGTCCCAGCTTGTCGGTGCCCAGGGGGCGATTCCAGGCTCCTCCCGGTCTTTCGATAATCTCGACGGTATCGCCCACGGCGAGGTCGCCGCTCAAGCTGGGCGTTTGGCCTACCGCAGTCCCTACTTTGAGATTCCTGGCATCTTCAAGAGTTAACTCAACTCGACGGTCTTGCCGCTGGTCAACGACAGTCTTCGTGACCACTTTCGGGCCGACCCACGCAGGTGGCTCCAAGCGGTGAGACAGGTCGGAGGCTATCGGATCGTGAGGCACAATCAAGTCAGCAAAAATCGCGGGAATGATCAGCACCAGGAACATTATGATCAGCGGCAGAATCGGATACCGCCGGGCTTCGCGGACGGCGTTGAGAATTGCGCCGGGTGAGTACCAACTTCGGCGCGCCGGAATTACTGACTCGGCCACTGGTGTCCCTCCCCCGCCGAACGGTGGACTGTAAGGCTAACCGTACCGGATTCGCGGGTCTAGATAGGCATAAAGGATGTCCACGATGAGGTTAAGGCCGACGAATCCGACGGCGAAAACCATCGCCACCGCCTGCACGACCTGCAGATCTCTCGCCAGCACCGCCTGGATGGCCAGCAGCCCGATGCCTGGCCAGGCAAATACCGTCTCAACTATCACCGAACCGGTGATCAGAGCGCCGGCGATGACTCCGAAGTAGGTCAGAGGAGCGATGGCCGCGTTACGCAGGCAGTGTTTCCAGATGATCTTCCGCTCTGATACGCCCTTTATGCGGGCCAGCTTCACATATTCGCTGTCCATGGTATCCAGCATGGAAGAGCGCACCAGCCTCATTATTGCGGCGACCTCGAACCACCCGATGGTTATGACCGGCAAAATCATGTGCGAAATGCCGCCTCGTCCCGAGGTGGGCAGCAAGCCGAGCTCCACGCCGAATATCCAGATGAGCATGATGCCTATCCAGAAATTGGGCGCGGATTGACCCATGAGGGCGAAGATTTTGCCCACAAAGTCAAGGGGCGTATCTTTGGCCGCAGCGGTAATTACCCCAAGAACCACGGCCATGATTGCGGCCAGTATCAAGGCCGTAAGGATGAGCTGCAAAGAGGCTACGAGGCGGGTGCTCACCAGCCCAATGGCGGTGTGTCCAGGCCATTTGAAGGAGTCGCCGAAGTCACCCTGGACCGCGTTGCTGATGAATCGCCAATACTGGATGTGATAGGGCTGGTCCAGGCCCCAGTGTTCCGCCAGTATCTCGAACGCCTCGGGTTCAGCATCCAACGGCAACATCAGAATAAGGGGGTTGCCGGAGGCCCGGGCCAGCGCAAAGACGATTATCGAAACGGCGAATAGAACGAATATGGCCTGTAACACCCGGATTAGGATGTATCGCTGCATCTTGAACCTTGAGAAGAAAAGTGGGATTCCGTGAGAAATACAGTTCAGTTGAGACCGCTTTACAAGTATTATTACGAAATTCGACTAAGTAAGTGCGATTTTAGAAATAATTTCTGAAAAATTCGGCCAGTTAAAACGATTTCGCAAGTATAGATTTGCAAATATAGCTTGTCAATTACTAATGCTCAACCGATATGGCTCAATGCGTGTAGAGACCCAACCGGGAAGTCTGTCCCGGGGCGCTGAGTTGTGCAGTCCGATGCCAACGGATTCCCTGCTTGAAGATGTAGTACAATGGCCGAGAACAGTGCAGAGCGCTAATTCTCGGAGCATGAATATGGCTACCAAAGCAGATTTGGAAGCATTTGTGAGCTCGGTCACGTGCCCTGATGATTTCGACGATTTCTGGAGCAGTACGCTGGCCGGCCTGGCGGAGTTGCCGCTGGAGCCAGCAGTCACGCCGGACCCGCTGCGCAGTAACGACGACGTCAAGGTCTATCAGGCCACTTACCGGAGCCTGGACGGACTGGACATCTTCGGCTGGTACAGCGTGCCCGCGGTGGGCGACGGCCCGTTCCCCGCAATCCTGGTGCTGCCCGGCTACAAGTCGGAGCCTGCTCTGCGCCGTGACTGGGGGCGAAAGGGCGTGGCGGTCCTGTCAGTGGCCGTGCGGGGCAAGCTGCCCAGCAGCTCCGGGTTCAACCCCGGCTATCCGGGCTTGCTTACCAGCGGCATCGAGAGCAGGGAGACCTACGGATATCGGGGCGTGATTTCCGATTGTTCGCGGGGACTGGACTTTCTGTTGTCAAGGCCGGAAATTGACCCGGAACGCATCTACGCCAGCGGCAGCAGCCAGGGGGGAGGGCTTACCCTGATAACCGCCGGACTGCGCCCGGAAATTAAGGGAGGGGTTTCCGGCTATCCCTTCTTGTGCTGCTTCCCCGAGTCCATGCGGATGTTGCGCTCGTACCCCTACGACGAACTCAGTTGTTACAGCCGCGCACATCCCGACCGAACCGGACAAATGCTGGAAACACTGCGTTACTTCGATGCCGTCAACTTCGCGCCACGTATCAAGTGCCCGATGGTGGTTGGCATCGCGCTGGAAGACGAGGTCTGTCCGCCGGAGACCAGTTATATCGCCTATGACCGGCTGGGCGGCGAGCGGGAGTTGTGGCTCTTCCCTGAGTCCGGGCACGGCAACGCCCACGATTACCCCAGGCAGGAATCCGCCTGGCTTGAGCAACGAATAGCGGCTTCGCAGCCCCAGGCGGTAGCGTCATGACACCGTCCGATTTCTGGGAAATGACCGAAGCGCAATTGGCCGAAACACCCCTGGGCATATCGGTCAGCCGCGACGACTTCTACTCCCAGCCGGAATGGGATGTCTACCGCCTGAATTACAACACCACGGGCGGTCACCGTCTGTTCGCCTGGCTTTCGGTGCCGAAGGAAGGCGACGGCCCCTTCCCGGCGCTGCTGCGGATGCCCGACTACGCCAGCGTTCACGACATAATCTACACACCTCTCCGGCATCGCGCCGTTGTGATGAACGCTACCCACCGGAGCCAGCGGAACAGCGATGCGGCGTATCGGGCCAGTTATCCCGGACTGCTGACCGATGGTCTAGGCGATGGCGAGTCCTGGGTGATGCTCGGCGCATACGCCGACGCCCTGCGGGGGCTGGACGCGCTGCTACGCCAGGACGTGGCGGAAATCGGCCCGGTCGCCCTGTGGGGTGCGGGATTGGGTGCCAGCCTGGCCTTGTCGTTGGCATCTCGCCGCCCACGAATTGCCGCCGTGGCAGCCGACACTCCCATGCCGCTGGGCCACCCTTCGGCGGTAGATCCCGCTCTGGGCTATCCGCTGGGCGAAATCGGCGATTACCTGCGAGCGCACCCCAATCGTCGCGCCGACGTGGAACGGACTCTGGGTTTGCTGGATCCACTGGGGGACGCCTCCTGCGTGTCCGCTCCGGTGCTGTTGAGCGCCGGCCGCTTTGACCGGGGAACCTGCCCGCTGGCCTTCGCCGAGGAACTGGCCCAAGCCCTGCCCGACTGCGACCTGCGGCTGTACGACGGCGCTGCTGAGGGAGGCGGACACATCCACGCCGTAGCCCGTGTGGCCTGGCTGGAGGAAAAGCTGGGAGTAGCCTGAACTGGAATTTGACGGATTTCGGGATTTTCTGAATGAATCCCTATCCTGCTAATCCTTGCATCATAAGAATCATAGTTCAGACGATTGTTATAATGGTCTTGTGTTAATTCGCTATCAGGAGACAAAGATACCCATGGACCAGTTGAGACAAGACCTTGCCTACCTTTCCGAAAAGATCTCGACCGTGGTGGAGCGTCTTTGACCTCCCAGTCAAGGAAGCAACGGTCGCGGAGCTGGAGCGGGAATCCGCTGAACCGGATTTCTGGAGCGACCACCAGCAGGCCCAGCGCAAGATGCAGCAAATGGGCAGGCTGCGAGACACGTTGTCTTTGTGGCGCGAGTTTGAATCGCGCTGCCGAGACTTAATTGAACTGACCGACCTCGCTATCGAGGAAAACGAACTGTCCATTCAGGAAGAGTTGGAGACTGGGGCCGCTGAGTTGGGCCTGGAGCTGGCGCGGGAGGAGATTAAACTCACACTGTCGGGTCCTTACGATGAGCGGTCTGCCATCGTCACCATCCACTCCGGGGCCGGAGGCACGGACTCGCAGGATTGGGCCGAAATGCTGCTGCGGATGTATGCGGGATGGGCCGAGTCCGGGAAGCGTCCAATGGAGGTGATGGACCTCTCTTATGGAGACGAGGCCGGACTGCGCAGCGGAACGCTGGAAGTGGGCGGCAGCCATGCTTTCGGCTACCTGAGCGCCGAGCAGGGCGTGCATCGGCTTGTCCGGCTGTCGCCATACGACCCCAACAACCTGCGGCACACTTCCTTCGCCAACGTGGAAATTATCCCGGCGGTTGAAAGCGAGTCGGACGTGGATATCCGCGCCGAAGACGTGAAGATGGACACCTTCCGGTCCAGTGGCCCAGGCGGCCAGAACGTGCAGAAGGTGGCCTCAGCCGTCCGCCTTACCCACCTGCCCACGGGCATCGTGGTGTCCTGCCAGACCGAGCGCTCGCAGCACCAGAACCGCGAGTACGCCATGCGGATACTGCGGGCCAGGCTTCTGAAGCGCCAGGACGACGAGCGAGCCGAAGAGCTGGCCCGCATACGGGGAGAGCGAAGCAACCCGGAGTGGGGCCACCAAATCCGCAGCTACGTCCTGCACCCCTACAAGTCGGTCAAGGACCACCGCACAAACCTGCAAAGCACCAACCCGGAAGGTGTGCTGGAAGGCGGGATAGACCCGTTCATTGAGGCATACCTGATGCAGAAGCTGGGGAGCTGAAGGATTCAATAGAAGGTGCACGGGGAGGGCCAAGGATAAAGGAACGGGACAGTCGGCCGACTGTCCCGTTCCTTTATCCCGTCAGGAGGAAAGTTGCCTGCGTACTGTGCCTAGCAGTTCCCCAGCAGGTGCCCCATCCGCAGTTTCTTGGTGATCAGGTAATTGCGGTTTTCGTCGGTAACCGATGCCTCTAAGGGAACACGGTCCTGGATTTCCAGGCCGAAGCCAGAGAGGCCGACCATCTTGCTGGGGTTGTTGGTGAGCAGACGCAGCCTGGAAACGCCGAGGTCGAGGAGGATCTGGGCACCGGCTTCGTAATGCCGCATATCGGCGTCGAATCCGAGGGTCTTGTTGGCCTCGACGGTATCCAGTCCGTTGTCCTGGAGTGAGTACGCCTTGATTTTGTTGTGCAGCCCGATACCGCGACCTTCCTGCCTCATATAAAGCAAGACGCCGGCGCCTTCCTTAGCCAATTCTTTCATGGCCAGCCCCAGTTGCTCACCGCAGTCGCAACGCAGACTGCCAAATACGTCCCCGGTAAGGCACTCGCTGTGGATACGCACCAGCACCGGGTCGCCCGGCTCCCACTCTCCGGTAGTCAGGGCGATATGTTCGCCCTGGTCGAAGTAGCTGCGGTAGCCGATGGCCCGGAACTGGCCGTAGCGCGTGGGCAGCCGGGTTTCGGCTACGCGCTCGATCAGCCGTTCGCTGTGGCGGCGGTGGGCGATGATCTGGGCGATGCTGAGGATTTTCAGGCCGTGGGTGTCGGCGAACTGCTCCAACTGGGGCAGTCGGGACATGGTGCCGTCGTCGTCCATCATCTCGCAGACGATTCCGGCGGGGTACAAGCCAGCCAAGTTGCAGAGGTCAACGATGGCCTCGGTATGGCCTGGTCGCGCCAGCACGCCGCCGGGATGGTAGCGCAACGGGAACATGTGGCCGGGACGGGTGAAGTCGCCGGGGCTCGATTCGGGGTCGAGCATAGCCTTGACCGTGGCGGCGCGGTCATAGGCGGAAATGCCGGTTGTCGTGCCCCGATTGTAGTCCACGGACACAGTGAAGGCGGTCTGGTCTTTCCTGCCGGCGTTCTGGCTGATCATCAGCGGCATCTGGAGTTCGTCCAGCCGCTCGCCAATGGTCGGCATACAGAGGAGGCCCTTGCCGTACTTCACTATGAAGTTGATTGCTTCCGGCGTCACCTTCTCGGCGGCCATCACGAGGTCGCCCTCGTTCTCCCTGCTCTCGTCGTCCACAACAATGAGCATTTTGCCAGCCTTAAGGTCTTCCAAAGCCTCTTCAAGACTGCACAGGGGCATAACTCAATCCTTCGTGTGCGCTCGGTTGCCGCAACCCACCCTTAGCGTTTGAGCAGGTTTTCCACGTACTTCGCCAGAATATCCGCCTCCAAATTCACCCTAGCACCCACTGATAGTGTCTCAAGATTAGTATTACGTAGCGTATATGGTATCACAGCCAGCGTGAAGGAGGAAGTAGCTACTTTTACCACGGTCAAACTTATGCCGTCAACCGCGATAAACCCCTTCTCTACGATATACGGCATGAGCCTCGCGGGGGTCCTGACGCGGAAGATTATGGAGTCCCCTTCTTCTTTGGTTGACGTAATGCGTCCCGTTCCGTCCACGTGGCCTTGTACTATGTGGCCGCCCATCCGGTCGCTGGCCGACAGGGCGCGCTCCAAGTTCACCGAGCCGCCAGCCGACAAGTCCCCCAGCGAGGTCCTGCGCATGGTCTCCGGGGACAGGTCTACGGAAAACTCGGAGCCGGACAGAGACACCGCGGTAAGGCAAGCGCCGTTAACGGCGATACTGTCACCGAGCTTCAGGTCGGACATCACCTTTTCTGCCCGAACAGTCATGCCATTGTCGCTTATATTGACCACCGAGCCGACTTCCTCGACGATTCCGGTGAACATTGGCTGCTCCTTCAAGTTACTTGGACTCCGGGATTTTCACCCTTACCCCCGCTTTCAAGAGGGGAGGCTCCAACCCCTTCCCTCCCTTCGGCAAGCTCAGGGCGAGCGGGGGTTTTGAGGGTAGCCGGTAATCAACCAGTCTGGCCCAATCTGCCGGATGGAGGTTCGCTCAAGGCGCAGTGCCTGGGCCATCAGCTTCGCCCCTGCCCCCTCCACCGGGGAAGCGGCCTCGACCCCGCCGATGATGACCGGCGCGACGAAAGCCTGCACCTTGTCCACCAGCCTGTCGTCGAAAAGGGACCCGAGAGTCAGGCCCCCGCCTTCCACCAACAGGTTGACTACCCCGCGACGTCCCAGGTCCGCCAATACTTCCTCCGGGCAGACTTGGCCGACAGCAGTGGCGCCCATCGTGAGCACCTCGGCCCCGGTCTCTTCCAGCCCCCGGACGTTACTGGAGGGCGCCGCAGCGGTGGTGTATACCAGCGTTTGCCCCGGCTGGTGGAGCAACTGCGACTGTGCCGGCATCCTGCAATGGCTGTCCAGCGCCACGCGGAGGGGCTGGCGGTCCAGCGGACGGCCAGCGCTGTCGCGAGCGGTAAGTGCGGGGTCGTCTGCCAGGACGGTTTTGATTCCCACCATCACGGCGTCGGTCTCGCGGCGCATCTGCTGCACCAATTCCCGGGCGTCGGTACCGGTGACCCATTTGGAGTCGCCGGTTCGGGTGGCGATTTTGCCATCGAGGCTCATGGCGAACTTGACTGTAACGAAGGGCAGCCCGGTGCTGATGTGCTTGGCGAACCCCTCGTACAGTTCGCGGGCCTCCTCCCGGTCCGGGCAGTCATCCGGCAACATGGACACCGGGATGCCTGCTTCGCGCAACTCCGTGACGCCCTGGCCTGCCACCGCGGGATTGGGGTCGGTGACAGCAACTACAACCTCTGAAACGCCCGCCTCGATGAGGGCACGGGTACATGGAGGAGTGCGTCCCCAGTGGCAGCACGGCTCCAGGGTAACGTAGAGGGTTGTGCCACGGGCTTCCTGTCCCGCCTGATTGAGAGCGACCACCTCGGCATGGGACTGGCCCGGCGGCTGAGTCGCTCCCCGGCCTACGATAACCCCCTCCCTGACCAGGATTGCGCCGACAGCAGGGTTGGGGCTGGTGCTTCCCAGCGCTTGCCTTGCCAGGTCAATGGCCTGGCCCATGAAGGGCATCTGGCGGCTGTCAACCATCCCCTTGCCCTAACCCTCCCCCAATGGGAGAGGGAGCGTTTGAGGGCCGGGAAACTCCTGGGAGAAGCGGCTGGCCGTCGGTTCGGTCTGTCCCTGGTACTTGCTGCCCAGCCCGTCCGAGCCGTAGAGGCGGTCGGCGGGGGTGGTCAGACGCAGGTATGAAATCTGACCGATTTTCATGCCGTAGTAGAGAGTGATGGGCAGGCGAGCCAGGTTGCTCAGTTCCAGTGTCAGGTGTCCCTTCCAGCCGGGATCCACAAAACCTGCCGTTGAGTGAATCACCAGCCCGATGCGGCCCAGGCTGCTCTTGCCCTCCAGCCGCGCCACCAAGTCGTCGGGAAGCTCAATGTGTTCCAGGGTGCTGCCCAGCACAAACTCTCCGGGATGTAGGATGAAGGGCGTTTCGTCGTCAATCTCGATAATCTCGGTCAGGTCGTCCAGTCCCTTCTTTACGTCTATATGAGGACGGCGGGAGTGGGTGAATACCAGCAGCTTGCGGTCGAGGCGCAGGTCAACGCTGGCGGGCTGGATGTCGTCCTGGCTCAGGGGGTCAATGACGATGCGGCCCTTTGCCAGTTCCTCCTTAATCGTCCTGTCGCTCAGTACCATAAGGCAGTTTTGCCTGTCTCCCAGCCCCGAGAAGTTGCGCGAATTCTAGCAACGGGGCACCCTGACCGCAAGCAGCAGAAGTATCCGGCTGCCTGCCGGGCGATTCCTCCTGTCTTCTCTAATCCGATTCTTCGGCAATCAGGAAAACTCCCTGGACTGTGACGGAAATGTCCATTTCGCCTGGCGAAATCGAGGTCTCGAAGGAATCCGCCATGGCGAAAGCGGCCTCCACCCGCCCGTATAGCGGCTGGGGCGGACTGTAGGCCCCACCCTCGTTGAGGTAGACCAGGCGCCCCAACTTTACCTCGGAAAGCTCGGCCAGCATTGTTGCCTTCCGTTTCATATCCGCCACGGCGTCTGCCCTGGCCTCGTCCCGTAGGGGCTGAGGGTCTTCGATATTGAAACTGATGCCGTTGATTCGCACTAGATTACCGGCGGCTTCCGTCACCTGATCAATTATGGCTCCCACATCGTCCTGGTTGCGAATCTTTACCGTTGCCTGGTTGGAGACCGAGTACCCTGTGAGACGGCTTTCCCATATCGTGTAGCAGGTTTTCTCCGTAGTTCCCGCTTGCTCTCCCTCGCTCCCTTCGCCGTTATCGTCGCATCGTTCTATCTCCACTGACTGATAACGCGGGTTGATGTTGAAGTGGCGGGTCTGGATGTCGGCGTCGGCGATACCGGCCCGCGTGAGCGCATTCATGACGCTCTGCATGGCGCGGGCGGCATTGGCCCGGGCCGCCGCGGCCGTTTCCTCCACCGACTCGACACCCATGGAGACTACCGCAATGTCAGGGGCGCCGCTGGCTTTGCCGTTGCCCGTCACCCAGATGCCGGAAGGCCCGTTGTAGGACACGCCGGAGTCGGTGTCGGAACCAGATGCGTCCATCTCTTCCGTATCGGAGTTCTCGCCCTGCGCGCCGGCCAGAGTTACCCACCCGAAGGCAAATAGCCCCGCCAGCGCCAGGGTCGCCAGCAACAGGTAAATTCCGTTGCGTCCGCTTAACAGAGTCATTGGACTCTCCTGAATGTGTCGTATCCTGGGCAGGCAGTTCCTAACCCTGGAAGTTCACCCGTCCGTCCAGCAAGGCGCGGGCCATGACGAACTTGTGGATTTCCGACGTGCCGCCGCCGATACGGGCATGGCGAAGCAGGTGATACCAATGGGCTATCGGGAGGTCCAGGGTCTCGCCGGTTCCACCGAAGACCTGCATAATCTTGTCAATGCTGCGGCATCCCCACTCCCCGGCGCAATACTTGATCATGGAAGCCTCAACGCGCACATCGTCGCCAGCGTCGGCGCGGGCCGCGGTCTCGCGGGTGGCTGCCCGCAGGGTCATGATGTCAATGTAGACGTCGGTCAGCATCCACTGGATGGCCTGCCGGTCGGCGATGGGACGCCCGTAGGTGACCCGCTGTTTGGCCCAATCGATAGCCATTTCCAGGGCGCGGCTCAGGATACCGATGGCCATGGAGCCGCGCAGGAGGCGGTCGTGATGCACCAGCCATTTCTGGCCCAGGGTGAAGCCGCGCCCCACCTCGCCCAGCACCTTGGTCTGTGGGACGCGCACGTTGTCCAGATGGACAGTGTGCTGTTGGTTCTTGGTGGGGTTAATCCAGATGCGGATAGGCTCGAAGGACAGTCCGGGATTGGGGTTGTCCACGATGAACATGGTAATGCCGCCCCGCTGCCGCTTCTCCGGGTCGGTCACAGCCTGTACCAGAACGTAGTCGGCGCTGGCGGCCCCGGAGATGAAAGTCTTGGTGCCGTTCAACACCCAATCGTCGCCGTCCAGCTCGGCGCGGGTCTGCATCATGCCGCCTGGGTCGGAGCCGGCCTCCGGCTCTGTCTGTCCGAAGGCATAGTGCAACTCGCCCCGGATGGAAGGCAGCAGGTATTCCTGCTCCTGCTCGGGAGTGCAATTCCCGATCATCATCATCGGCACCGGCGAGGTGGGGAGCTGCACGATGCTCTTATGCACCTCTTCGTCCAGCACTACGTGGCCCAGGGCGCCCATGCCGCCGCCCCCGTATTCCTCGGGAACGAAGGAGGTGTATATGCCCGTGTCCTTGGAAATCTGGTTCAGACGCGCCCACTTCTCCGGGGAGAGCGTACCCAGAATTCCCTGGAGGGCCTCGGCGATGCCCCGGGGAGCGCCCGCGTCTTCCACTCCCTCCATCGTTGGATTCGCCAGGTACTCCGTCTCCAGCGGATAGCACTCGTCCTTGACTATCTGGCGGATGGTGAGTTTCAGAGCCTCGAGTTCCGGGGGCAGCCCTGCCTGCTCTGCGATCATAGTGTTCTTTCCTCCGGGAGCCTTCGTAAAACCTCTGCCTGGTTACAGATAATATGCGCGGCGGTTACGAATCGTTCCATCCGCGCACAAAAGGGTCAACATCGAAAGGTATCGGTATCAATGGAAGGGGCAGACGAACTTGAAGGTGGACACTGCCGCGTTGTCGCTCCCGTTCCGCGCTGGTTCCGCTGCCGAAGTAGACGCTGCCGTGGCATCCCGAGCCTCTCCCAAGGCGGAAAACCCGACGGCGATGACCGACAGGGTGAGCAATGCAATAACGGCGAAGGCGGCGACCCTGGCTTTCATAGATCTGGCGAGCCGAATTTAGCGGGTTTACTCCATCAACTTTGTTCAATTCTATAACGGGCCGCCATCTATTGCCACCATGAGGCAATTGTCGGCCACAGGGCAAGAAGCCCAATCGCGCAGATGGAATTTTGGATCCTAAGCCGTGCTAGAATGTCCGTTAGCAGATACAAAGGCTATTCGACAAGATGCAGTTCCGAAACCTCCCCAGCGTAGACAGCGTTCTGGCCCTGCCCAACGTGACGGCGGCCGCGGCAGCGTACAGCCGCGAGTGGGTCGTGGAGCTGGCGCGGGAGGAACTCGACGCCGCACGCCAGCGCATCCGGCAGGGTGGGGAGGCCGACGGCGCGGAGGAGATCGCCGCGCTGGTCTGCCGCCGGGCCGAGGAAGCAGGCCTGGCCGAACCGCGACGGGTCATCAACGCCACCGGCGTCGTCATCCACACGAACCTGGGCCGGGCGCCACTCAGTCGCGCCGCAATGCAGGCCGCTGAGGAGGCGGCCGCCGGATACTCCAACCTGGAGTTTGACCTTGAGGCGGGGCGGCGCGGCTCCCGCCAAGCCCGCCTGGAGTCGCTGATACGGCAGGTCACCGGCGCGGAGGCGGCTCTGGCGGTGAACAACAACGCCTCGGCGGTGCTGCTGGGACTCTTGGCGCTGGCCGCCGGACGCGAGGTAATCGTATCCCGCGCCGAGGCTGTTGAAATCGGCGGCGGCTTCCGCGTTCCCGACGTGCTGCGTCAGAGCGGGGCGACGCTGGTGGACGTGGGCACCACCAACCGGACCTACCTGCGGGACTATGAAGAGGCCACCACCGAAGACACGGCGGCTTACTTGAAGGTTCACGCCAGCAATTTCCGCGTTGAAGGATTCACGTCCGAGGTGGACGCGAAGGAACTGGCCGCGTTGGGAGACCGCCTGGGTGTTGCGGTGTTGCACGACGTGGGCAGCGGCAGCCTGCTGCCCACCGAAAGATATGGAATGGCCCACGAGCCAATGCCGCAGGAGAGCATCCGCGCCGGCATGGGCCTGGTTTTCTTTTCGGGAGACAAGTTGTTGGGCGGGCCGCAGGCAGGGATAGTAGCGGGAAGGAGGGAACTGGTGGGTCTCCTGGCCCGGCATCCGCTGGCGCGGGCTGTGAGGATAGACAAGCTGAGCCTCGCCAGCCTCACCGCCACGCTGGTCCACTACCTGCGAGGTGAGGCGGAGCGAGAGATACCCGTCTGGCGGATGATCTCCGCCACGGCGGAATCACTGAAAGAGCGGGCCCACTCCTGGAAACGTCAACTCTCCGAGCCGTACAGCGTGGCCGAGTCGCGGTCCGCTGTCGGCGGCGGCAGCCTGCCCGGCGAGACTCTGCCGACCTGGGCGCTGGCGCTGGATGCCTCGTCCTTGCCGGAAGGAGCGGAGGGCGTGATGCGCCTGCTGCGGGAAGGCCGGCCGCCGGTTGTGGCGCGAGTTGAGGACGAGCGGGTGATGTTCGATCCGCGCACTGTGGCCCCCGATGAAGACATGGAACTGCTGGCAGCATTGAGGGGGCTCAATGGGTAGATTATCCAGAAGATCTCCGTCATTCCCGGCAGACGCGGGATTCCACCTGTACCTGCTATTGGAAAGCTGGAGCATCCACCGAAACCTCTGGATTCCCCCTTTCGTGGGGATGGCGCGACTCTCAATAATACCGGAGCAAAGCAGGCAATGACCGATTATCTGCTGGTGCATGGCGCAGGGCAGGGTTCCTGGGCCTGGGGCAAGGTCTGGGGGTTGATGACGGCCCCGGTGGAGCATCCTCCAACGCTGCACAAGCCCCGCCGCGCCGACCGGGTGCACCCGGTGGACTTGCCGGGTCACGGCCCGGACATAGCCGGTGACACCGCCGCCGTCCGGCTGGAGGAGTGCGTGGAGGTCATCACCCGCGCCGTGGAGCAGGAGCAGCTCCGCGACGTGGTGCTGGTGGGCCACGGGGTATCGGGTGGCATCGTGCTGGAAGCGTCCAAGCATCTGCCGACGCCGCCCAAGCGCCTGGCGCTGGTGGGCGCAGCCGTTCCGGAAGGTCAACGCCCGCTCATCGGGGGCTGCGCCAGTGGGGTGCGTTCCTGGTTCCGGCTGGTTTCCCTGCTCAGTACGCTGTCGCGGCAGGAGCTCAGGTTCTCCGGGCCGGTCATTGAACGCTTCCTGTGCAATAGCATGGAAGCCATGGAAATCGTACAGATCCTGGGCTTCTTCGGCCCCCTTCCGACGCGCTTGCTCAGGTCCAGCCTGTCTCCCGAAGCTGAAATCGGCCTGCCCGCTCCGCTGACTTGCATCGTTCTAACCGAGGACAAGCTGGTGACGCCCGCCGCGCAACGCCGCACCGCCGAGCGCCTGAACAGCGAGGAGACCCTGGAAATAGACGCCTGTCACATGGGAGTCTGGCAAAAGCCGAAGGCCGTGGCTGACGCCCTGCTGCGCTATGCGTGAGCCCTTTCCGAAGTAAGAACGTACTGACATGAAAACGGGCCGGGATTGTTCCGGCCCGTTACCTTTCAATGCGGGGTGCGACCTGGGATGCGCTCGTTCCTGCTACCAGCCTGGGCGGCGCCGACCGCAGTTGCCGCAGAAGACGTCGCGCATGGGGCCGTTCTCGTAGCCGCATTTGTCGCAGGTCCAGATGGTGACAATCATCGAAGCAATCATAAAAATCACCTCAGCGATTTGCCTGTTCCCGGGGCTGCCGGGAATGGCGGTCTGCGATCCGGTTCGATGAGGCCCGGCTACGAAGGATCCTAATGGTGGTGGCCGTGGTGGTCGGGTTCTTCCTCTTCCTCGGGGGTAATCAGGGAGTAGGTGGTCAGTATCATGCCGGCCACGCTGGAAGCGTTTTCCAGGGCAGAGCGCGAGACCTTGGTTGGATCAATGATGCCTCGCTCCACCATATCTCCGAACTCGCCTCGGGCTGCGTCGTAGCCGAAGTTGCTTTCGCTGCTGCGGCGCACCTCGTCCACTACAACGGCAGGCTCTCCGCCGGAGTTGCGCGCGATAATGCGCACCGGCTGCTCCAGCGCCTCCCTCAGCAGGATGCGGCCCACAGCCTCGTCTCCGACGAGGTTGACGCTGTCCAGCGCGCGCGTGGCGCGGATGTAGGCCACGCCGCCACCGGGCACGATGCCCTCTTCCACCGCCGCGCGGGTGGCCGAAAGGGCGTCTTCGACTCGGGCCTTGCGGTTCTTCAGTTCCGGCTCGGTCGGGGCGCCAACCTTGACGACTGCGACGCCGCCGGACAGTTTCGCCAGCCGCTCCTGTAGCTTTTCCTTGTCGTACTCGGAAGTAGTTTCCTCGATGAGGACGCGGATTTGTTCAATCCGGCCATGGATCATCTGCTCTTCGCCTGCGCCGCCGACTACGGTAGTACGGTCCTTGGTGGTCTCGATGCGGCGGGCCTGCCCCAGGTCTGCGACCGTGGCCTGGTCCAGCCGCCGTCCCCGCTCCTCCGAAACGACCTGCGCCCCTGTGAGTATGGCAATGTCTTCCAGCATGGCCTTGCGACGGTCGCCAAAGCCGGGGGCCTTGACGGCCAGGCAGTTTATGGTGCCCCGCAGCTTGTTGACCACCAGTACCGCGAGCGCCTCGCTCTCCACATCCTCGGCGATGACCACCAGGTTGCGGGTCACCTGCAACGCGCTTTCCAGCACAGGCACCAATTCGGCGGCAGAAGAAATCTTCTTGTCCGTCACCAGGATGTGCGGATTCTCGATGATGGATTCCATGCGTTCCGGGTTGGTGACGAAGTAAGGGCTGATGTAGCCGCGGTCGAAGTTCATGCCTTCGACGTACTCGGTCTCGGACTCGATGCCCTTGCCTTCCTCGATGGTGACCACGCCCTCGGCGCCCACCTGTTCCAGCACGTCGGCAAGCATATCGCCGATTTCGCCGTCATTGGCGGAGATTGTGGCAACCTGGGCCATTTGGTCGCGGCCCTGCACCGGGGTTGAAATGCCGGACAGTTCCTTGACCAGGGCTTGGACGCACTTGTCCAGACCGCGCTTGATGGCCATGGGGTCGGCCCCTGCGGCCACGTTCTTCATGCCCTCACGGACGATGGTGTGGGCCAGGACCGTGGCGGTGGTGGTGCCGTCGCCAGCGACGTCGTTGGTTTTGCTGGCGGCTTCCTTGATCAACTGGGCGCCCATATTCTCGAAGGACTCGGGCAACTCCACTTCCTTGGCGATGGTGACGCCGTCGTTGGTGATGACGGGCGCGCCCCACTTCTTTTCCACCGCAACATTGCGGCCCTTCGGCCCCAAGGTGCGCCCGACGGCGTTGGATACCATCGAGATGCCCTCCAGCAGGGCCTTTTGAGCGGCCTGATCGCTGATAATACTCTTGGCTGGCATTCCTCTCTTACCCTCCTTAAGTTGAGACGGGCAGAACGCAAGATTAGTGAGAGACGTAACTGGTATAAGGATAAAACTGCCCTCGCCGCCGGTCAAGCGCAGCGAGAATGACGGCAGGGTTCCGAATAAGGTGGTCCAATTGAATGGCGACGAGGGTTTGGATTCCCGCCTGCGCGGGAATGACGGGTTCGCAATTTCAAGTGCGTAACTCCTAATACGGTTTCTTAGTTCTCAATAGAAAAACCAGATATTAGTAATTCTTTCTCACAATATCGTGATTGTTTTCACAGGCTTGACAAACATAACAATTATTGATATAAATGATATAGAAGTTCTGATTCTTTAAGGAACTGACCGGCGGAGAGAAAGAAAACGTCCGCCGGAGGGAAAAATCACTGGAGGTGCAAACTATGTCTACGAAAGCGAAGGTTGCGATTGCCCTGGGTACGGCAGCACTGGCCGCGGCGGCCGCGTATGGAGGCTACCGCTACTGGAAGCACCGGAAGCTGGCCCGCGCCCGCTAGCCTGAACGCCGGCGATGGATGTCGGCCACACCTGCGGCCTGCTGGGCCTGAGTAGAGCCTGGATCGGGTGGATTGGGAAGGGGATCGGGCCGCAACAGAAAGAGCGCTTCGTTTACGGGGCGCTCTTTTCGACTACAATCGCCTTTGCCATCTTCGCCTCTACGGGAATGTTGCTGTGCTGTTGATTGCCTTCCTGCTAATCCCTTTTATAGCCTTACTGGCTCAGGTCTTCGGGTGGCAGGCTGATTCCTTCGACCTGAATGACCCGGAGGCGGCCAGGGCCAAGTATGCGGATATTACCGCCATCGAGAGTTTTTCGGAACAGGGGCGGGCCTGGTGCAGCCTGACGGAGCGGGAAGTGCGGGCGATAGCGAGGCACACCGAAATGTCGAACATCGTGACGACCACCACCCATACCAGCAGCGCAGGCGAAGTGTCCACCAATGCCATTGTCGAGCCCGCGCCCAACCAGGATGAACTGGTGGAAGGGGCAGTGAAACAGACTTCTGATTCGTGCCGCTACAACGTCTGGGCCAACATTGAAAAACTGCAAACCGTTACGGACGAGGAAGGGTGGGCCGAGCTGTTGTGCCAGCTTACGCGGGAAGAAGCCACAACGCTTATCAGGTTCTTGAGTGTCGGCGGTTACACGGAAGTAATCGAAGTGGCCACAAGCTCTGATGGATCATCTACCGAGACTAAGGTAAGCAGACCGCCAGAGCGGGTTGACGAAAGCGACGTAGCCGCGGGGCTGGAAGAGTTATCAGCCGAATGTGGCTGGGAGGGCGGCCAGGAAAGGCCGTAGCTGCGTCCAGCCGGCCGGCTTGGCCTTGTGGTAGACTCGTGGAATGAGCGGACAAAGGGAATTCGTCGCCGATCTGCACATCCACTCCCGCTACGCCTATGCTTGCAGCAAGAACCTTACGCTGCCTAATCTGGCGGCCACGGCGAAGGTCAAAGGCATCGGGCTGCTGGCTACCGGAGACTTCACCCATCCGGCATGGCTGTCTGAACTGGAAGCCGGACTCACGCCAGTGGACGAGGGGACCTTCCGGTACGATGGCGTCAGCTTCGTTCTCGGCACAGAGATAAGTTGCGTTTACCGGCAGGGCGGCAGGGCGCGTCGTCTGCACCTGTTGCTGTTCCTGTCGTCGCTGGAATGCGTGAAGCGGTTCAACGCACAACTGGCGCAGCGAGGCGTCAAGCTGGAAGGGGACGGGCGCCCCTCGGTGGGACTGTCGGCCAGGGAACTGGGCTCCCTGGCGCTGGACATTGACCCGGAGGCGACGGTGATACCGGCCCACGTCTGGACGCCGTGGTACGGATTGCTGGGGTCCGTGTCCGGCTTCGACAGTCTTGAGGAATGCTTCGGGGAGTTGACTCCGATGATCAGGGCGGTGGAAACGGGGCTTTCCAGCGACCCGGCCATGAACTGGAGCGTGCCTGATATGCAGGGGAAGGCCATCCTCTCATTTTCCGACGCCCACTCCCCGCCGAACCTGGGGCGGGAAGTTACCGTGTTCACAGGGAAGCCGACTTATGGCGGCCTCAAGGAAGCCGTGGAGCGAAACTCGGTCGCATATACGGTGGAATTTTATCCCGAAGAAGGAAAATATCACTACAGCGGGCACAGGAACTGCGGAATCAGCCAGTCTCCGAGCGATACGGCGGTACAGGGAAGCGGTCTTTGCCCGGTCTGCGGACGCCCTCTGACCCTGGGAGTGCTGCACCGAGTCAATTCGCTGTCGACTGTGCCCGAGTCGGAAGAGAAACGTGAGCCGATGCCGGGAGCGGATGGCTTTATTCGTCCGGTGGATGACCGTCCACCCTTCCTGCGGCTGGTTCCTCTGGAGGAACTGCTGGCGGAAACGCTGGGGGTGGGCCGACGCAGCAAGGCCGTAGCGAGCGCCTATCAGAAGCTGTGCGCCGAACTCGGCAGCGAGCTGGCGGTGCTGGCCTGGGCCGATGAGGCTGATATTCGGCGGGTGTCGGGTGAGCAGGTGGCGCAGGCCATTCTGAGGGCTCGCACCGGGCAGGTCGCGGTTGAGCCGGGATTCGACGGACAGTACGGGACGGTGCGGGTGTGGAGCCTATCGCAGGGCGATCCTCAGCAGGCAGCTCTGTTCTGAACCGAGTACGTCCGTGGGCCGGTGGTTCGGGGCGGGTCTGTGCCATCTTGTGCTACAATTCGCGCTATCCCAAAGGGTTGACCTTGCCCGGCATTGCGTCGGCGCAAGTATCTGCTTCCCGATTGCCGCAGTAAGTCCCAGTGTATCTGCGCCGTCTGAAAAAAGAGGACATAACCGAGGTCGTCGAGATTGAGCGAGAGGCGTTCTCGCCGATCTGGACGAGTTCGCCCTTCAAGCGCGATATAAACAACAAGCGGGCTTGTTACCTTGTGGCCTGCATCGAAACCGATGACTCGGAACCCCTGCCGTTGGAACCCCTCCTAGAAGAAGAGGAAGTTGATGCGCCCCGTTCATGGCTGTCGCGTTTGGCGGAGCGGTTGGGGTTTGGCGGGAACGACTCGGAGGCACCGGAGAAAGACGACTACGCTATTGCCGGTTATGTCAGCGTCTGGTACCAGGGGGACGAGGCTCACATCGTCGAAATCGCCGTGCGGGAAACGTTGCGCGGCAACGGTATCGGCGAGTTGCTGCTCATCGGGTCGCTCCGGGCCGCCGTGGAATTTGGGTCCCACGTGATGACGCTGGAGGCCCGGGTGTCCAACTTCATTGCCCAGAGACTGTATGAAAAGTACAGCTTCAAGTCGGTGGGCATTCGCAAGGGATATTACTCCGACAACCGGGAAGACGCGGTCATTATGACCACCACTCCGATTGATAGCGAAGAATATGGGCGAATGTTCCGGGAGCTTCAGGATACTTGGGAATCCCGATGGGGGCCGATTAACATTCAGGAGTGATCCAACCCCCGAAGTTTTGCATGGCAGCTCGCTTGCGGCATTCAAGTTGACCATATTATGGGCGGTTGTTAGAATGACGCTCATTGCGCCCTCTTGCCTGCTGTATCGTCCGGTTTCGGCTGGCAGTGAGGGCGATTCCGGGGGCGTATGCTAGTCATCGGGCTGACCGGCGGTATTGGCACGGGCAAGAGCGAAGCCGCCAGACAAATGGTCTCGCTGGGAGCCGCGCTTATTGACGCCGACGTGGTGGGCCATGAAGCCTACACGCCCCACGCAGAGGCCTGGCGACAGGTGGTGGAAGCCTTCGGCGAGGGCATCCTGCAACCCAGCGGTGAAATTGACCGGCGCAGCCTGGGCGCTATCGTATTTTCGGACCCGGAGCAGTTGGCCAAGCTGAACGGCATCATGCACCCGCTCATGGCGCGGATGGTGAAGGAGAGGATCGAGGCTCTTGAGGCCGAGGGCGTAGAGGTGGTAGTGGTGGAGGCTGCCCTGCTTTTCGAGGCCGGATGGGATTCCTTGGTGCAGGAAGTCTGGGTGACCGATTCCTCTGAGGACGCGGTAATCCATCGCCTTTCCCAGCGGAACGGAATGAGCGAGGAGGAGGCCCGGAAGCGGCTGGATTCGCAGATGAGCCGCCCCGAGCGGTTGGGCCGGGCCGATGTGGTGATTGACAACTCCGGGGACGTTGCCGAAATGCGGGGAACGATCAGCGAGTTGTGGGAAACCAGAGTCAAAGAAAGGATTGAGCAGACATAATGGTTGAAGCCGTAGAGCAAGAACAACAACATTACAGCGAGTACGCGATTGAGGAGTTTCTGGTCAGGGCCGAACCGTACTACCGTGCGGTGGGCGACGAAATGGAGCTGTTCGCCGCGGCTTACCAACAGCACATTCCGGTGCTGCTCAAGGGGCCGACCGGCTGCGGCAAGACCCGTTTCGTGGAATATATGGCCTGGAAGCTGGGGCGCCCTCTGACCGTGATCCGAGAGCAGGAGAAGGCCTCCGGCGCAGCGCAGGAAGTTCGGGAAGGCGAGGTGCGTGTGCCCCTGGTCACCATCGCCTGCCACGAGGACCTCACCGCCAGCGACTTGGTGGGCCGGTACTTGCTGGACGCGGAAGGCACCCGCTGGATTGACGGTCCAATGACCCGCGCGGTCAAAGCCGGCGCCATCCTGTACTTGGATGAGGTGGTGGAAGCCCGCAAGGACACCACGGTGCTGATACATCCCCTCACCGACCACCGCCGTATTCTTCCGGTGGAGAAGACCGGCTCGATCATCGAGGCCGATGACCGGTTCCTGCTCTGCATCTCGTACAATCCCGGATACCAGAGCGCGCTGAAGGACCTGAAGCACAGCACGCGGCAGCGTTTCATCTCGATAGAGTTCTATTACCCGCCACGGGAAATCGAACGGGAGATTATTCAGCAGGAGGCCGGCTGCACCGAGGAGCAGGCCGACGCCTTGGCCAAGCTGGGCGAGAAGATTCGCAACCTCGAGGACCATGGCCTGCAGGAAGGAGCCAGCACACGGCTGCTCATCTATGCTGGACGGTTAATGTCCGAGGGCATCCCCGCCCGCCGCGCCTGCCAGGTCGCCATCGTCTGGACGCTGACCGACGACCCGGAGTTGCAGCGCAGCCTTGAGGAAGTGGCCTCCTCGATATTCGAGTAGGTCATTGGAATCAGGGCATCTTGGAACGGGAGCGTAAGCAGTCCTGACGCCGCCGGAATTGATCAAGCGGGCGCTGGCAGACCGGCCCACCGAGAGGGTGGCCGGGGATGATCTGACGCCCGCCGCCGTCATGGTGCTGCTGTATCCCAAGGACGGCGACTACTGCGTGCTGCTCAACAAGCGTTCCCAGGAAGTCGAACACCACAAAGGGGAGATCTCCTTTCCCGGCGGCGCCACCGACCCCGAAGACCGAGACTCCCTGGATACTGCCCTCCGCGAGACCGAGGAGGAAATGGGGATTCACCGGGACGACATTACCGTCCTAGGCGAGATGGACGAGGTGGCGACCCGCTCCCGTTTTCGAGTCAACGTATTCGCTGGCACCCTTCGGCAAGCTCAGGGCCACCCTTACGAGTTCCGTCCCAGCGCTGACGAGATAGCGGAAATCGTGGAATTCCCGGTCAGCGCCCTGCGAGACCCTGCCAGCGTTCGAGTAGAAACTCACTGGCAGGACGGCGCTCCTTCCACGGTCTACTCATACGCCTACGACAAGCACTTGGTTTTCGGCGCAACTGCCAGAATCCTCCAGCAATTCCTGCAGCTCTTGGAGAATGGGCTGGAAAGCGAGGGTCACAATTGACGAGTAGCGCTCCACAACCCGAAATCGAACAGGAACTGGCCAAACTTCCCCCCGCCGTATTGGAAGCCTATCAAGAGGCTGTCGGTCCGGTGAAGGAGGCTTTCGGCCCGGACGAAGTAAGCCTCTGGGCCAAGGAGGGAGTCTCCATAGGCTCCCAGACCATCCGCTCATGGGAAGCGGCCATCGAGTATTACAAGGTCAGCCCCCATGTCTGCCGGTTCCTTTCTTTCCCGTCCTTCATGCAGTGGGCCCGCTGCGGCACTTACCTGGCGCAGGACTCCCCCACGCTGGCGGTGTCGTTCTTCAAGTCCAGCGTGGCTATCGTCCCCAACCTTCGCCCACAGTACATACCCCGCTGGGCCGGCTTGGGACGCAGCCTGTACAAGGGCACCTGGAAGTCCAGCACCCTGGCCGCGAAGTTCTTCGAGGTTTCACCGGAGCTGGTGCGCAGCCTTCCCTTCTGGGACGTTGAGGTGTTCGCCTCGCTGATAGAGGCCCTTTCGTACAAGTCCTACGACGTTGCCAGCGAGTGCCTTACGCTGGGCAAGGACGTGCTGCCCGGCATGGGACGGGAGCGGGAGCCGTTCCTGGCGATGACCCGCGCCTTGATTGACACCAGTTGGAGGGAGGTCAAGACTTGCTTGGAACTGGTGCCCCGCGCCCTCCAGCACGTGGACGAAGCCCAGACGGGCCGCTTCCTCAAGCTGGGCGAGCGGCTGGCCAAGGTGGGGCTGCGCGACACATCCCGCTTCCTGGCCGACGGCACCCAGGCGCTGGGCCGTGTGCCCCAGGGCAACCAGGGCTACATCCTTGACCTTTGCGACCAGCTGGTGGCCGTGGCCCCGGAGGCCGTTCCCCCCTTCCTGCGGAGCCTCGACAGCGTTCTCACGCGGATAACCGTCAGCCAGCTCGACACCTGGTACCAGCATGGGATGCGGCTGTTGCAGGAGAACCCGGAGAGCGGCATCGCCTTCTTCAAGATCGAGTCAAACACTTCGGAGCAGATGCTGGAGACCCTCTCATCCAGCCTGGAGCTTGACCGCGTGAAGGGCATCATTCGCCTGTACTGCCGGGCATTGTCCGGGGCGGGCGTGGAAATCATGAGCACCCAGGAACTGGTGCGGCGCAACATCGGCTGGGTGGAGGAAGACACGGCATCTACAGACGGCTCCAAGGTGTTCCTGCCGCCGGTGGTTGACCGGTATTTCAACAAGCAGGACAACTTCTCATGGTTCAAGGTGGTGTCCACCCACCAGATAAGCCGCCTGGAATTCGGCAGCTTTGAGTTCCAGTTCGACAAACCGGCTACGCAGTTTGACGACCGCCGCCATGCCATGGAAGAGGAAATCAATGCCAGGAAGGCGGAGGAACTGGCGGCGCGTCAGGCGATGATCGAGATGGCCCGGGAAATGGCCGGGGGCGAGGCCGATGTGGAGGTTTCGTTCGTTGAGATGCGGCCGGACGGTTCTTCCTCGGCGATGCAAGGCCCGGTGCCGGATAGCCCCGGCTCCATGCGGGCCTACACCGACATCGGTCGGTTCCTGTCCATGTTCGAGAACGGCAAGCTGGCCTTCGACCTGTTCACCGTTCTGGAAGACGGCCGACTGGACTATCGCATAAATGTGGAGTACCCCGGCATTCGCCGGGCCGCTTCCCGCGTGCAGCAGGACGCCCTGGAAGGCCGCCCTCCCATCGAGCAGATGCCCCTCCAGCAGGCAATGGTTGAGTTGCTCGTTCACATGAGCTTGGAGCGGTTCACTGCTCCTGTGCCGGAGGAATACGAAGAGGTCGCGGTGATGCTCTCCCGCATCCTGCACAACCTGCGCACTATCGAGGCCAACGTGGAAGACACCGCCGAGGCCACCCTGAGAGCCTACGAAATCATCTCCCGCCTGCCCAACCAGCAGGAGGAAGAGGACCAGTGGGACGAGCAGGACCTGGAGGAACCCGGCGACTTCAACGAGGAAGAGTTCCAGGACCTCGTAGACCGCCTTCAAGCCGATATGGATCAGCGCGGCGAAGGTCAGGAAGGCGACGATTCCTACGAATCGCCGGAGCCGGTGGACTATCGCGGCGACTTCAAGCCGGAGATGGTGCAGTTGTTGACCCGTCTCCAGGCCGACAGCAGCGACCAGGACGGCGAGGCCCAGCCCATGACCCAGGAGATGCTGGAACAGCTTCTCCAGGACAGCGACGAGCTGGAGCTGGACGCCGAGCAGGGCGACATAACCGACGCCATGACCACCTTCGCCCAGAACATAATGAAAGAGGCGGGCGCGCCGCCGCCCAACTCCCAGCCCGGCCAGGGCTATGGCCCGCTGCTCAACGACGACGAGCAGGGCGGCGAGTTGGAGGCCCGGGAGCCGCAGACGTTCCTGTACGACGAGTGGGACTTCCGCGCCAACGACTACAAGCCCCGCTGGTGCATCGTCAAAGAAAAGACGGTTGAAGAAGGCGACATAAACTTCTACCAGGACGCCCTGAAGAACTACTCGTCGCTTTCCAACCACATCCGGCGCCAGTTCGAGCTGATAATGCCGGAGAGTATGCGCAAGACCTACCGGCTCATTGACGGCGAAGACCTGGACCTCAACGCGACGCTGGAGGCCTGGGTTGACCTGAAGATGAACATCCCGCCGGACGACAAAATTTACTGGCACCGCAATCGCAACCGCCGCGACGTGGCCGTGGTGTTCCTGCTGGACATGAGCGCCTCCACTGCCGAGGCCATTGATGAGGGCCGCCAGATGGTGGATGACCGCGACGCGCCCGACGATCCGGTGGAGTACATGGTCTGGCTGCGCCGACGCCGCGAGGGGCTGGTGCGCCGCAACTACAAGCGCATCATCGACCTAGAGAAGGAAAGCACGGCGCTGCTGGTGAACGCTCTGGAGTCCATCGGCGACACCTACGGCATCTACGGCTTCTCCGGCTATGGCCGGGAAAACGTCGAGTTCTATGTGATCAAGGACATCAACGAAAACTTCGGCGACAAGGTCAAGCGGCGGATTGACAAGATCACGCCGCTCCACGCCACCCGCATGGGCGCGGCCATCCGCCACGCCATCACCAAGCTGGAAAACCAGGACGCGCACACCAAGATAATGTTCCTGGTCAGCGACGGGCGGCCCCAGGACCGGGGCTACAGCCGCGAGGGCGTGGAGAAGGAGTACGCCGTCCACGACACCCACATGGCGCTGGTGGAAGCCCGCCAGAAGTCCATCACGCCGTTCTGCCTGACGGTAGACAAGGCGGGCCATGACTACCTGAAGAGTATGTGCGGCGACATGGGCTACGAGGTCCTGGGCGAAATCTGGTCCCTGCCCGAGCGCCTGCCCATGCTCTACCGCGAGCTGACGGCGCGGAGGTTCGCGCGACGGTAGACATGCCCCGACAACGGCAAATCACTGGCAGCAAGAAGCCCGCTCCTATGATTCGGGGCGGGCTTATTGGTGTCATCATTCCGGCTTCGTTTGGTTTTGGAACATACGGGGCATCCCTGCGCCTCATAATCCAAAAACGCGCGGGACCCCTAGGTGGTCTGTTGCCGTTCCAAAGTAGCCTTTCAATGTCTCACAGAGCAATAACTCGGCTCAGAAACTCTTGGGCAGCCTGATCATCAATTTGTGAATCAGGATTCTCGATAAGCTCGTTTATCGCCTTCCCTTCAAATTGGGATACACCCCTCGAGTTTCGTCCAGCCCAGTGTCTCAAAAGAATTGTAGCCTTGAGCAGATCCCTCTGGAACATGGATACTAGGACAGTATTTACGATTTTACCAGGGTCTATGCCAACAAAATAGAACATCAATACAGACCTGGAATTTGCAAGAAATTCCAGCATTTTGTCCAAGTTATACGCTTTGGGGTTGGAACTCAGGATCATTACCTTTGTTTTGACGTCAGTTTCCGTGTCAAAGAGATTGAAATTTCTTCGATAGTCCCCCAAGGTGTTATCCGTTCTGAACTGAGGTAGGCCAGGAGTGTCCGATTTCAGAGCAGCAATAAGACTCTGGCGAAGCGCCTCATCCTCTCCAGCAATCAGGTATTCTATTACTCGTCCACGAACATTAACATTGTCAATGAGAGCTGCTAAAAGAATCTCCTTCTTGAACTCCTCAACTTTGTAGTCGAGTTCAGATTTTAGCGTGTGCGCTTCGGAAGACGCGACGAAACGGATGGCTCTATCTGGGGCCTCAAGTATGGCCTGACGTTCGCTATCACCTACGGTAAACTTGCTCCCAGATGGAGAGATGTTGTTTGTCGCCTCCACGAGTCGCGCTAAGTTGCCTTCGAAACCGATTTCAGCATGGATGTCATACAGTCGCCTGATGTTTTCTGTGGAATTAGAGATACCTTCAAAAGCTCTGACGATATCGGACCCATTGAAACTTCCCCTGATATTGTTCTCTCTGAGCTCTTGTGAGCTGTGGCTTATTTTCCTCAAGAAGGTTGTGTTCGCAATGAGACAGAAGTTTCTGACCGGAGTGACGAGACAGACGATGAATGGGCGATCGTCATACTTACGTAGATTAGATAGCGAGAGAACTGTATTCCCAAAATTAGGACGAGCTGACGAGCTGAAGCGAATCGCGTACTCGCGACAATAAAAAACGGACCGATCTTTGATTAGGCGAAACTCCCTACAAATGAGTTGAGCCAAAAGGTCTTTGTCATTTATTCCATCGTTTTCATGGATGAGTTCAAAAAGAGACTTAAGAGGATCTGTCATCGAAGAACTCCATCATAGATTCCATCGACACTTCGTTTCTAAGGGGCTTTTGGCCCTTCATGCTATTTCGTTCCCAAAATACGCCATCCCGATATCCTTGAATGCTTGGGTCAGTATCCGCTTTATCTAGACGCTTCAGCGCCCAGCAGCAATACTCGCGGTTAAGTTCTATGCCACAGAAATTTCGTTGGAGCTTCTTGGCAACCACGGCTGTTGTTCCGCTCCCCAGAAATGGGTCAAATACGAAATCTTGCGGATTGGAACTGGCAAGAACTAACTTGGCGAATAGTTTTTCTGGCTTTTGCGTGGGGTGATCGGTATTTTCAGGCATCGACCAGAAAGGAATTGTTATATCTGACCACAGGTTAGATGGGTGTGTAAGTCTGTATTTCCCGATGCTGGTCTCATTCCAATCCTTTGGTTTCCCGTCCTCTCGACGATATGGCGCGAGAACCCGCCTCTTTAGCTTCACAGCATCAACATTGAAGGTATATTCCTCACTAACGGTACAAAACCAAATATCCTCGGTGTTGTTTTTCCAATTGACTTTAGCTCCTCGCCCCTTCTCCCGCTCCCATGTGATTCGGTTCCTGACTCGTAAATGTCTGTCTAGGATGGGATAGATCAGCGTCGAAGATTGCCAATCACTGCAAACGTAAACCGTCGCTGTGCGACGCAACAGAGGGACTGTGAGGGACAGGAGTTCGTCGAACCAAGAGGCATAGGATTCCGCGTCTTGGGCTCGAAACACATTCCCATTGAAATCCTTTGTCAGATTGTAAGGCGGATCGAGAATTAACAGGTCGACGAAAGAATCTGGGAGAAAGGGACAGGCAAACTGAAAGTCTTGATTGATGACCCTGCCTCGAAGCAACTCAGTTGTCGCCGGCTGTGATAATTCGAGGAGATGAGTGGACAGAGCAGTCTCCTCCTCTATCGTGCATCTCAAAGTCCTATTTCGTGGGGCACGCTTGTTCATGATCGTTCCTTAGTAGCCGACGTTGATTAACCAGCAATTGAATTGGCAGTAATTATGCCCGCCAGCGATGGGTTCCGTCCATTTTTGGAGTATGAGGCGTACGGGTACCACCCATACTCCAAAGCCAAACGGAGCCATCGTTTCTTTCTGGCTGTGCAATCAGGCCGTCGGCTTCACGCTCTCGAAGTGGCGGCGGGGGTTCTCGATCATCATGCGGTCTATGGTTTCCTGCTTCGTGCCCAGCTCCATCAACTGGGGGATGAACTTGTTGCTGAGCCACAGGTAGCCGTCGGGGTTCTGGTCGCGGCTGGGGAACCCGGATGTGCCGATGCGGGAGAGCACCACGTTCCAGTCGTGGGACAGCATCATGTTGGACTCGATGCCCTCGTCCAGCAGGTTTTTGAGGTACTCGGCGCGCTGCTCCCACGGCGGCAGGTGGGGGCGTCCGAAGGCGTTGTTGATGTCCCAGCCCAGCCACACGCCTAGGCGCGCCAGCTCGCGGTGATAGTCCGGGTCGAGGGTCTGGTTGATGTGGCCGACGTAGATGTTCTGCGGCTCAACGCCCTCCTCGGTCAGGATTTTCACCTGCCGCTCGCCTATGCGCGACATCGGCGGCGTGTGCGTGGTGATGGGGATGCCCGTCCGCAGGTGGGTTCGGGCGGAGGCGCGCAGCATCAGCTCTTCGTGCTCGGTGATGGGGTCGCTGGTGGCTACCTTGATGATGCCGGCCTTGATGTCCGTGCCGTCTATGCCCTCTTCGACTTCCCGTACCCAGAGGTCGGCGATGAAGTCCTTGTCGCGCCACCAGAAGCTGCGGGGGATGTCCAGCCAGCAACCAGTGCAGCATATGAAGTTGACGCCGGTAGCCTCGGACACCTGCTTCATCAACGCCACGTCGCGGCCCAGGTCCATGGGGGAAACCTCGATCACGGTGTGGACACCGCCAGCCTTGGCCTTCCCGAAGTCCTCCACGGCCATGTCAAAGGCCCGGTCCCGCAATTCCAGCTCGCCGTAGCTGATGCGGATGCCTGCCGATGAGTCAATGAGATGCTCGTGGGGCAGGGTGAAACCCATTTCCGATGAATCAATCGTTCCAAGGACCGTGTTGACGGTTGCCATCTCGAACCTCCGGCCTGCGCTGCCTCTGGATTCCCGCGAGATCGGGAACGACGGGGCGCAGATGCAGTTATGGTTGCAGCGGTCTTGGCGCCGATTATACTGGCATTGGTAACAGTCCGGTAGCCGGATTTTGGAGGATGCCAGATGGCGCTGCATTTCACCGAGCAGGAACTGAAGTCCCGACGCGACCGGGTGGTCGCAGAGTTGCAGACCCGCGGACTGGCCGCCTTGCTGATCTTCCGGCAGGAGAGTATGTACTACCTGACCGGCTACGACACCACCGGATATTCCCAGTTCCAGTGCCTGTACCTGGGCGCGGACGGGAAGATGGTGCTGCTGACTCGCTCTGCGGACCTGCGGCAGGCGCGGCTCACGTCAGTGGTCGTGGACATTCGCATCTGGGTGGACCGGGCTGGCGTAGATCCGGGGCAGGACCTGTGGGCCATACTGGAAGAGCAGGGCTGCCGAGGCCGGAGGGTGGGTGTCGAGCTGGAGGCCTGGTGTCTCACTGGCAAGCGGTGGGAGTACGTCCGCGCCGCTATGGAAGGCAAATGCGATTGGGAAGACGCGTCCGAACTGGTCAGCCGCCTGCGCCTGGTCAAGAGCGATGTCGAGATAGAGTACGTGCGCCAGGCCGCAGCACTTTGCGACGAAGCCTGGCTTGCCGCGCAGCGGACGGCCATCGCGGGAACGCCGGAGCAGGACGTGCTGGCGGCCATGACTTCAGCGGTCTTCCAGGGCGGCGGAGACTACACGGCGACGCGGTTCATCATCGGCTCCGGCGAGAACGCTCTGATGGTGCGCAACTTTACCGGATACGGGACACTCGGCGAAAACGACCAGTTGCAACTGGAGTTCGGCGGCGCTTACCGCCACTACCATTCCTGCCTGATGCGCACCATCCTCACCGGAGAAGCCGACCCGAAGCACGTCGCCATGCACGCCGCCTGCGCCGAGGCCCTGCAAGCCTGCAAGGACGCCTGTCGTCCCGGCGCCACCTTCGGCGACATATTCCAGGCCCACGCCGATTCCTTCGACCGCGCCGGGTTCGGCGAACACAAGCTCAACGCCTGCGGCTACAGCCTCGGCGCTCTCTACCCGCCGACGTGGATGGACTGGCCGATGATCTTCCGCGACAACCCGGTGGTGGTGCAGCCCAACATGGTCATCTTCATGCACATGATCCTGCTGGACTGGGACAACAAGCTGGCAATGTCCGTCGGCGACACCGTGCTGACCACCGCCGAAGGCTGCGAGACGCTGACCAAGCTGGGGCAGGGGCTGGTGGTTAACTGAGTGGCGGATAGTAGTAGAAAATGGCCCATCCCTGATTTGGGATAGGCCATTTCTTGATTTCCGTCGGGTGGGGAGTCATGGCGTAGGAATGCTACGCAACTTCTTTGCGCCCTTGGTCTTCCCTTTCCCGCCACAGTTGTATCAGGTAATCCCACTTCCGGTCGATTTCATCCTGTTTAGCATTAAAGCGGGCATCGTCGGCTTTGTCGCGACGCCGACCGATTTCGAGATAAATTACCGCCCCCAAAACAGCCAGTCCGACGGCAATGTAAGGCGCGATTGAGAGAATGTCCATTATCCGCCCCTGTCTCGGTTGATAGAGGAGTTGATGAACCTGTCAACCCTGTCTGCTTCCCTGTCGTAAATCCTGTCCATACGCTCTGACAGCTTGTTGGCCCGGCGCTCGGCCCGAAAGACCCCGGCAAGGGCAATGACAGACAGAACAACGGATACCCATGAAAGCACTTCAGACATTTCTGTTAGTCTATCGAATGCTGCTCTGATGATTCAACTGCCTGAAAGGGTCTAATAAGGACGGAGCAACAGGAGTGCCTCCCTCCGCAGTGAGTGTCGGGTTGGTGTTCAACCTGCACCTCGCAAAGCGGGAAGATTAGTGTAAGGATTATACCGCCTCACTGCCCCAATGCTCTGTATCCAATGAACTGGTCTCCATCCCGATCTTTTTCAAGAAAAAACTCTATCCTGACATCCCCACCATGGGACATCTTCCCCAAAGCCTGACAAGCGAACCTTTCCTCGGTACTGGAAACCTCCGTCGATTCATAAATTTTGAGCAAGTAGCGTGAGTAGTATACTCGCTCCTCTTTTCGGAAAGGGTGATAATACCGTCAACAAGAAATGAGCACTCATATTCGCTCACTGGTAGTTTTTCAAATGAGATGCCTCCCCGAGAACTACGAATAAACTTTCTCGGATAAGTATCATGCGAGGCTCTGTGTAGAATACCCTTGCACTCGATCAAAAGCGGGCCGCGGGATATTTCCTTCACCAGCGTAATATCGGCAACCCTCTCGTCGGCAGACAGATTAGTTCTCGACCATTTGATGTATTCGGAAGCGACATCGGCACAGTCCAAGTCTGACAAAGTAGGCGTGGGTGTAGGAGTAGGTCTGGGTGTCGGCGTTGGCTGCCGCGTTGCCGTGGGCTGTGGTGTGGCTGTCGGCCTCTGAGTGGGCTCTGGCGTCTAAGTAGGCTCTGGTGTCCATGTTGATGGCGGCATCCATGTTGGCTCCGGCCTCGGTGCGGTAGTCGGCGGAACGGATGTATCCTGTATTTCCGGGTGGACGGACGTGGGTTCGCCTCCGCCACATGCCAAGCCTGCCACCAATATCAGGATCAGTGTCAAGGATAAGGAATACGCGGCAATTCTCACGGTAATTCTATTCCCCTGCCTCCACCAGCTTGCGTAGCTCTATCAGCGCCTGATTGCTTATCCGGCGCTTGATGGTGATGCGGCGGGGCGGAACGCGGAGTTCCAGCTCCTTGATTACCTGGGGGCCGGCGTTGGTGGCTCGGGCAATGGCCAGATAGCAGAGGCCCATAGGACGGCCGTCCAGTTCGCCGGGGCCGGGTGCGCCCGTTACTCCGATGCCGTAGTCGGCGTCGAGCTGCACCAGGGCGGCGGAGGCCATGGCGTTGGCCGTTTCCTGGCTGACCGCGCCGTGGTTGTCCATCAGCGCCGGGGGAACGCCGGCGGCAGCCAGCGACTCTGCGCCGAAGGCTACTATGCTGCCCCGGAAGTGGCGCTGCGCCTCGTTGACGTCTGTGATGGCGTTGGTGAGAAACCCGCCGGTGCAGTACTCCATTGCCGCCAGCGTCTTGCCGCGCGACTGAAGGACCTGGGCCACCGCCTGCTCCGGGGTTTCGTCGTCGTAGCCCCAGACGTATTCGCCCAGCCGGTCGTGCACCGCCTGCTCTACTGGCACTATCATGCGCCGGGCGGTGGCTTCGTCGGCGGCGCGGGCTATGACCCGCAGGTGGATGCCGTCGGCCTTGGAGTAGATGCCGAGGTAGGGGTTTTCGTGGCCGAAATACTCCGACATGATTTCGTCCACCGCCGCTTCGCCCAACCCCATGGTTTTGACGTTGCGGGTGATGGTGACCTCCTCGGTAACCAGTTCGCGCAGGCCCGGCTCAACCTGCTCGCGGAAGATGGCCTGCATCTCCACCGGCGGGCCGGGCATGATGATGATGTGCTTGCCGTCGCGTTCGGCCCACCAGCCTGGTGCCGTGCCGTTGCGGTTGGGGATGAACTTTGCGGAGGGGATCAGCCACGCCTGCTTGGTATTGTGCGACGGCATATCCTGGCCCCGGTTGCGGAAGTACTGGCGTAACTCCTCCACCATGTCTTCCTGTACCGTGGGCGTCTCGCCCAGGGTCGCTGCCACAGCCTCGCGGGTCAGGTCGTCCTGCGTTGGGCCAAGCCCGCCGGTGGTGAAGATGATGTCGGAGCGCTTGAGACCCTGCTGGAAGGCGTGGGTCAACTGGCCCAAGTCGTCACCCACCAGCGTTACCCATTGCAGCGTTATGCCCAACGGCGGCAGGCGAGTGGCAATCCAGCCTGCGTTGGTGTCGTTGAGTTCGCCCATCAGCAGTTCGGTGCCGATGCCCATTATCTCTGCTTTCATGGCGTTCCTCCAGTCCGGGGTTTCAACACAGAGGACGCGGAGAATCCCGCAGGGAACGCGGAAATATGCAACCTCCGTGCTCTCTGTGCGATCTCTGTGCCCTCTGCGTTGGCTTTCTAGGGAGATACTAGCGGGTCGCTGGCCAAAGTCTCGATGCCTTCCAGCCGGGATTTCTTCATCAAGTATATCTTTTCGTCAATGTCATTCACTGACCGCGAGTAGTAGCTGTCGGTGCCGGGAGGCCCGTCGGCCAACAGAAACTCTACAGCTGCCTGGCCGCGGCGGGCTATCACAACCCGCACCGCCGGGTTGTCGAATCCGTACTCGGCCAGCTTCTCGGTTTCCCGGTCCATGACCTGCTGCTCGACAATCTCGTCTATGCGCGGGGCTGCCAACATAACCAGCCAATCCGCCCACTCCCCTGATGCTGGGGCAGCCTTCTCGATGTCCACCGGCGGCGGGCCTTCGCTGACCAGCCACTGGCCGCCCTCGAGGAAATAGACCGCCGTTGAATCACCGGCGTTTACTTCGACAACTGTTATGAATTCAAGCTCTAGATCGAACATCCGGCCATAGGGAGGGTCCAGGGCGAGGCGGTTGACCACGTCGGCCCATACCTTGGGCAAGGTGTACAGGGCGTCGTCGCCGACCAGCCGGGCGTACTGGTTGGCGCCGTCGGGCGTGGGTATGCCCATGTGGAACTCGAAGGTGTTGCCGTCCCAGTCCGCTACCCGCACGATGCTCTCCGGCGGGTCCAGCCCGTAATCCGCCGGGTTGGTGATGGTCTCTCTGAGTCCCCGGTTGACCCTCGGGCCGCTGAGAAGCAGGGGCGTTCCACCCCATTTCTGCTGAAAGACGGGATAATCGGGGTCGCCCAGAATCATCCACAGGTGGCTGCCTGCATCCCGGGCGTACTCCGCCGATTTCCCGCCGTGCGTGACCTGGATATAGGAAATAGTCCCTTCGTCTATGCTGAAGAGCCAGGGCTTTTCCTCTTTGACTTCGCCACGGGACACGATGTCGGTAAACTCGATGACGGCCCAGGCCCCTCCGGCGATAGCCACCACGACCACCATCAGAATGGTTAGCCTAACATTCATGCTTCAGTCTGCCCTGCGATGACATCTTCGCTCTCGCGTTGCTCTGCCGCAACGTTGACCTGTCCCGTTGATACTCAGCCTGTCGAATAACACCCTAGCGCCGCAGCCACCACACCAGCCCGGCGGCCAGCGCCATCAAGCCCGGCAGGAACAGCCAGGAAGAAAAGCGCACGAAATTGTACTCGTTGCGGTCCAGGTTGAACTCACGGAAGGCCAGCGCCTTGGGCCGGATGGATACCAGCGAGTAGTCGCCCAGCAGGTAGTTGGTGGAGTTTACGAACATATCCAGGCCGCTGCCGCGCCCTATGTTGCTGTTGGCCACGAAGTCGGCGTCGCCAAAGGCCATTATCAGCGAAATGTCGCTTTCCACAGGGCCTTCTTCCGGCAGGGCCATGCCGACCTTGGCCGCGGAGCGCATCAGCATCGCGGGGATGAAAGGCCCCGGCACATCGGCGTTCTCGCCTTCGGTGACCGGGTCGGTGCGGTCCGGGTCGCCGATGATATAGCTGTTGGGCGAAGTCACCGACAAGGCCAGCGGGAGCCTCGCGCCGTCGGTGACGGGAAGAGGACTGAGAGCGGCGGCGTCCGGCATGAAGATATCCTGCAACTGCTGGCCTTCCGGAGCCACAATCTCGAAGGCCGCTTCAAATGCGCTCTGCATTGCCGCTTCATTGTTGCCCAGAACCAGCAGATTGAAGTTCACGATTGTATTGAAGTCCATGTTCAGAGCAAGGGTCTGGGGGAGTCCAGGCACCGAGGACTCTATGTCCCTGATGTAGCCGGGCAGAAGGATGATTCCCCACTGTATGAGAAATTCCCGCCAGGAATCCGGGGTATCCGGCTCGGCCAGGAAAATCATGCTGCCGTTCTCACGCCTTCGCTGGCCTTCGGCATCCCGGCCCAGCAGGTACAGGTCAAGGGCAAGAGCATGGTCAACCGGCAAATCCGAGGTCGGCCCGGCCACCACCACCAGCGCGGCGTCTTCCGGTACCTCCACGTCGGTGCTGTTGCGTGGCCAGACCAGGCCTTGAGCCAGATAGTTTTCCTGCTCCAGGGCCTGCCTGAGCAGCGCGTAACCGTCTCCTCCGCCGCTGTCCAGGTTTCGTTCGCCGTGACCGCCCAGGAAGTAAACCGTCTTCTGCTCCAGTCCGGTGGCGACGTAAAGGCTGGTGACCAGGTCTTGCTCCAGTTGACCGAAGGCTATGTCGGTCGGTTGAAGCGAGTCGAACTCGCCGGTGGTGAGATTTTCGATGACCACGGTTTCGCTGACAAAGCCTGTAGGCCGCGCTCCGAAATAGGCAGCCACGATGCTTGGCTCCAGGTCCGGGTCCACCACCCGATAGGTGAACTTGCCGGAACGGGCACTGAACTCATCCAGCGTATCCACCACGCGATTGCGCCGCGCCGCAACGTTGGCGTCGGGAGTCTCTTCCAGAGCCTTGTAGAAGGCAGTGGCTTGGATGTCGTCCTCCAGGCCTTCCAGCAGCTCCTTGGTGCGCTCCGACAGGCTGAATTGATTGGTGGCGGTGACGTCTGACCTCTGCTTGTTCTCAAACGACACCACGTTTATCACGATGACAATGCCTATGAACGCCGCCAGCAGTATCAGCGTGTTGATTCCGTAACGGCCCGTGCGGCTGAGGAAAGCGGCAATCACCGTGCTGATGAAGACCGCCCCAACCAGCCCGATGAGGGATGCGCCGATGGCGATGTCTATCCAGCCGTACAGGCGCATCGAGCTGACAAAGGCTACGACCACGATGCCGGTCACCAGCCCGATAATGCCGGCGACGAGAAGGGGAGCGCCGAATATGCCGACGACGTCCACGGCGGGGTCAAGGAAACTGATCAGGGTACGGGAGGTCTGCTCCTCCGGCTCATCCGCCGAATGGTCTCCGGATTCCTCCGGTGCCGCCTGCGCAGACTGTTCCTGGAGTGGACGCCTGCGCCGTCTGCGCCGCCAGTCTCGGGGTCCCTCGTCCTGCTGTCGAGTGCTCATGCTAACGCCACCGCCGTGCTTCCAGCGCGCGCACCGACAGGAAGAGGAAGAAGGTGATGACGCTGAGATAGTAGACGATGTGCTTGGTGTCTATGATGCCCCGGTCGAAATCGTCGAAGTGGGTCTTCATGCCCAGCTCGCCGATAATTTCACCGGGAAAACCGCCAACAGCGCCAAAGGCGAGGTCGGCGAAGAACAGGGCCAGCAGAATGCCCATTGCGACCACTGCGGCCACTATCTGGTTATTGGTCAGCGTGGATGTCAGCAACCCCACGGCCAAGGCGGCGGCTCCGTAAAGCACCAAGCCCAGGTAACCTGCATATATCGGCCCCGGGTCCGGGCTGGCGTAGACAAACAGCAGGATCACGTAGAAGCCCGACATGGCAACCAGCGCGAGGAAGAAAATCAGGCTGGCAAGGTACTTGCCGAGGATTACTTCCCAGTCGCGCACAGGAGAAGTGAGCAGTAACTCTATGGTTCCCAGCTTGGACTCTTCGGCGATGAGACGCATCGTCAAAGCCGGGGCCAGCAGGATGAAAATCACCACAGCCCCCTGGAAGAAGGGGCTGAGAGTCGCTTCGGGGAATGGATCCCCCAAATCGCGGGAAAAGAAAAACCCGGCCAATGCCAGAAAAATCAGGCCGACGATGTATGCCGTGGGACTCAGGAAAAAAATCTGGATTTCCTTCCAGGCCACTGCCCGGACAGTTCGCATAATTACAGGTCCTCTTGCGTGGTGAGCCGCAGGAATATCTCCTCCAGGCTCATTCCCACCATCTGCATACCCCTCAGGCTCCATCCGTTGCTTATGACGGCGCGGGATATTTCGTCGCGCAGGTCGCGGCCTGGCCTCGCCTGTACGATGTAGGTGTGGCGGCCCTGGTTGTTGCGGTGACTGACGGAAATGACACCGTCAATCTTCTGCAACACGGGCAGCACATCGGCGGACGGGCCTGCCACTTCAACTTCCAGCCGCTCAACCCCTTGCAGGGATTCGGCGAGGTTCTGAGGCGTATCCTCAGCGACGATACGGCCTTCGTGGATGATGAGCACCCGCTCGCAGATCATGCTGACTTCGGGCAGGATGTGGCTGCTCAGGACAACCGTCTGCGCACGGCCCAGTTCCTGGATCAGGTTGCGCGTTTCCACCACCTGGATCGGGTCTATGCCGATGGTCGGTTCGTCCAGCACCAGCACTTCCGGTTCGTGGATGATGGCCTGGGCGATGCCCACACGCTGCCGGAAGCCCTTGGAGAGCTTGCCTATATGTGTCTTGCGGTAGTCGCCGAGACGGCAGACGTCTATTACCTCGCCCAGCCGGGAACGAATCCGTCCCGCAGGCATCCCGCGCAGCGTTCCCATGTATTTCAGGTAGTTGGTCACCGTCATGTCGGTGTAGAGCGGCACCGTTTCCGGCAGGTAGCCGACCCGCTTCCTCACTTCCAGCGATTTTTCCACCACGTCAAACCCGTCGAGGCTCACCGACCCCCGGGAGGGCGGCAGAAACCCGGTCAGGATCCGCATGGTGGTCGTCTTGCCAGCCCCGTTGGGCCCCAGGAAGCCCAGAACCTCGCCCTTGCGTACGTTGAAGTTCACGTCCTGGATTGCCGGGTACGGCCCGTAGTAGTGGGTCACATCGCTGGCCTGTATCATTGAAGGCTGCGTGGTCATACCTGTCAGCGCCCTCCCCTTGCCTGTTTCCGGCGCGTTATTGTACTCGATATGCATGCCGCCCGCTTCCGGGGTGACGGATAGCGAGGCGGTTTATTTGTGCTCGAACGCGACAAATGATATTGTATACAACTGGTTTTGCCAACTATCACGATATGCCGTTGTCTCTCAAAAGACTGCGTTTGGAGATGAAATGCACCTGGTTATTGACGGATTCGGTGGGAATGCGAGCAAGATGTGGGACGAACAACTGGTCCGTCAATTCTTGACCGATTACCCGGATGCCCTGGAAATGACCCGAATCACCGAGCCCCGCGTTCTGGTATACGACGCGCCCAAGTCGGAGGATTCAGGTGTTTCCGGCTTTGTCATCATCGCAGAGAGCCATATCAGTATCCACACCTTCCCCCGGAAGAGCTACGTCAACATAGACATTTTCTCCTGCCGTCCCTTCGACCACGACCGCGCCCTGGAAGACGCCAAGAAGCTGTTCGATCTGGACGACACCCAGTCGTGGCTGCTGGACCGCGGCCTCGAGTGGCTGGACGAGCGCCAGGGCATGGCGGAAGCGCAGGCACAGCGGGCCGCCCTGGAGTCTGAGCAGGAAGGTGGCTTGGAAATGAGCCGCCCCGGATTCCGCCGTGTCTGACCAGCCCGACGGCCACGGTTCGGCCCTGCCGTGGGTCTACCAGGGCTTCCTGGCCCTGACCCCCGAGCAGTCCGCCTTGGAAACTGCCCGTGTCGTTCTGATCCCTGTACCATACGACAGCACCACATCCTACCGCGGCGGGGCGCGGGATGGCCCGGCCGCCATAATCGCCGCATCCGGCCAGATGGAAGACTATGACCCGGAGCTGGACCTGGATGTGGCCGGGTTGGGCATTCACACCACCCCCTCCCTCGAGCCGCACATGGGCGGCCCGGCCCTTATGGTGCAGCGGGTCAGGGAAGCCGTAGCATCCCGCATAGCTCCCGGTCGCGTCGTTGGCTTGCTGGGGGGTGAGCACTCCCTCACCGCTGGTAGCGTACAGGCCCACTTCAAGGCCCGTCCGTCCCTGAGCGTGCTCTATCTCGATGCCCACGCCGACTTGCGCGACGAGTACCAGGGCACGTCTTGGGGCCATGCCTCCGCCGCTCGCCGGGCCTTCGACCATTGCCCGGTCGTGCTGGCCGGCGTTAGAAGCCTCTGCCTCGAAGAGCGCGATTTCATCCGTGACAACAGCATTCCGGTGTGGCCATGCCCCCCCGACGGCGACCTTCTGCCCGCCGAAGATATAGTGGCCGCGCTCGGCGATGAGGTCTACGTCAGCGTGGACCTGGACGTGTTCGATCCGTCGCTGATGTCTGCGGTGGGAACACCGGAACCCGGCGGCCTCAGCTGGGTGCAGGTGGTGTCGCTGCTGCGCCGAGTGGGCGAGTCCCGCCGCATCGTTGGCTTCGACGTGTGCGAGTTGTCGCCGGGCGAAGGCCCGACGGCCTGCTCCTACACAGCCGCAAGATTAGTGGCGAAGCTGGCGGCCTACTCCACCCTCTGCTGAAATGGCCTGTGGTTTGGTATCCTAGATATATAACTTTCAGTGAAGCGGAAGCGCGAGAGCGTATGGGCAAGTCCCTGCGGCTGGGCCGGATATTCGGTATTCCGGTCGAGATCAACATCACTTGGGTCATCGTATTCCTGCTCTTGACCTATTTGCTGGTCAACCGTTTTGATGCCTCCTACCTGCGCTGGCCGGTAGCGCAACAGTGGGCCGTGGCCGTAATAACCGTAGTCTTGTTCTTCCTCTCGGTGCTGGCGCACGAGCTTTCCCACAGCCTGGTAGCACTCAGCCGAGGAATTCGGGTGGAGGGCATCACGCTCTTCATATTTGGCGGCGTCTCCCATCTCGCCCGCGAACCCGAGCGACCCTCCGAGGAGTTCCTGATTTCCGTGGTGGGGCCGATGACCAGCATTGCCCTGGCGGTTGTGGCCGGCGGAGTCTTGTGGGGTTTGAATCCGGGGAGTTGGCCTTGGACGGCCCGCGTAAGCTCGCCAGTGGAGATAGTGGCCCTGCTGCTGGCCTGGGGGAATCTCAGCGTTGGAATCTTCAACATGGTTCCCGGATTTCCACTGGACGGCGGGAGGGTGTTGCGGGCTATCGTGTGGGCGGGCTCCGGCAGCCTGTTCCGGGCGACGCAGGTGGCGGCCCGGTGCGGTCAGGGTGTGGGGTTGCTGATGATCGTGGGCGGCATCGTGTACGCGCTGAGAGGCAACCTGGTGGATGGAATCTGGGCTGTGGTAATTGGAGCGTTCCTGCTTTCCGTAGCCACCCACAGCTACCCGCGAGAGGCGTGAGGCCGTCTTGCGCTGGTTAAGAAGAAGCGACGTTTCTTTGTTTCTGGCTGTGCTAAAATATGGGGCGCTACCCAGAGATTATTCTGACGACTTGGAAAATATGGCAGGAAACAGGGACATCGGTATCGTTTACATGGACCACGCTGGCACTACTCCGCTGGCGTCGGAGGTGCTGGGGGCGATGACGCCATATTTCACCCAGCTTTTCGGCAATCCGTCCAGCATCCACACTGTGGGCCAGGAAGCGCGTTACGCGCTCGACGAGGCCCGCGAGCGGGTGGCGAGGGTACTCAACTGCCGCCCCCGCGAGGTGGTGTTCACCAGCGGCGGCACGGAGTCCGACAATGCTGCCATAGTGGGCGTAGCCACAGCCCTGCAAGAGACGGGCAACCATATCATCACCTCTAGCGTTGAACATCACGCTGTCCTGCACACCTGCCAGCACCTGGAATCACAGGGGTACGAAGTAACCTACCTCCCGGTCGACGCCGACGGCGTGGTGCAGCCTGAAACTGTTCACCGGGCGATTACGGAACGCACCACGCTGGTGTCGCTGATGTACGCCAACAACGAGATTGGCGTCATCAACCCTCTGCCGGAAATATCTGCTGTGGTGAAGCAGCGGGCCGCCGAGCTGTCCCGCACCATCGTACTGCATACCGACGCGGTGCAGGCGGCCGGATTCCTGGACCTTGACGTAAAGAAGCTGGGCGTGGACTTGCTCAGCCTGTCCGGCCACAAGTTTCACGGCCCCAAGGGCACCGGAGTGCTGTTCGTCCGCCGGGGAACCGCCTTTCTGCCCTTCATACTGGGCGGCGGCCAGGAACGGGAGCGGCGTTCCGGCACCGAGAACATCCCGGGAATCGTGGGCCTTTCGGTGGCGCTGGAGGCAGCCAACGCCCGGCGTGAGGAGCATGGCCGACACTGCGCCGCCCTGCGTGACCGCATCGTCGAGCAGGTGCTGGAGCGGGTGCCGGGCAGTAAGCTCAACGGCCATTCCACCCAGCGGCTTCCCAACAACGCCAACTTCTCTTTTTCAGGAATCGAAGGGGAGCCGATCCTGCTGGGGCTGGACATGGCCGGAATCGCCGCTTCCAGCGGCAGCGCGTGCAGTTCCGGCTCCCTGGAGCCCTCCCATGTCCTGCTGGCGTTGGGCCAGTCGGCGGAGGTGGCGCGGGGCAGCCTGCGCCTGACTTTGGGTAAGGACAACACCTCAGAAGAAGTGGATTATCTGCTGGAAGTTCTGCCGGACCTCGTTGAGCGTCTGCGAAAACTGCCCAGCCTCACCACTGCCCGGCCTTGAATTTCGTAAACAGCGAACAGAGAGATAGCCCGCGCCTTTCTCGCGCCAATGACAGGCGGGCGACTTTCAACTTTGCAGGCGGTTGCAGGAAGCTGGCGTTGGCGTTCCTGTTTGGGGTGTTGGCGGCGCTGGCGGCGTGTACGTCCGACTCTGCAACCTTCGGCCAGTATTTCCAGGGACGGACATTGCACGTCAGCGTGGTCAGCCTGGAGCAGGTGCCTGAGCTTCGCTACTCAACCATCGACCCCAACCAGGTTGTTCGCCAGTGGAGCCTGTCGCCCTCGACGCCAGGCAACGAACTGGTGCTGGCGCGGCTCAAGGTGGAAAACCACACCGCGGTCAGCGCTATCATCAACATTGACCGCTCCGCCGCAGAGCTGAGGGACTTTTCCAACTCCAGCTATCGGCCTCTGACGGTGTCTCAAACGGTCTGGCAGGATTTCCGAGGAGAATCGGAAGCCTTGGTGCGAATGGATCTGGGCCAGTGCTTCGACGGCACTCGCGCCCTGATAGACCCGGGAACCACGGTGCGCTGGCAAAGTGAAGCCGAAATGGATCAGTATGTGGCCTTTGGGGACGCTGCCGTCGGAGTCGGGCCCGGCGGCCGGGCTGAACTTGCCCCCGGGACGTCGCTCTCACATACCTTCAGCCAGCCTGGAAACTATTCATACGTGTGCGGCGGAGGTACCCCCCCCGAATTCCCTGCGGAGGTTCGGGTGGCCCCGGGCGAGGAGCCGGACGATGCCGCAGTCCGCTCGGTGCAGTTCCTGGAAGGCTCCTTCGAGTTGCTGAGAGGCCACGGACTGGATGGCTACATGGTCTTTGAAGTACCGGCAGGCACCGAGTTTCGTGACCTGCGCTGGCGGGCCGGCGACTCCGTCACCATCCGCTTCTAGGATTCGGGCGTCTACAGTAGTCCCGAATTTTTACCCGGCCCGTCCCCTCCGCAACTTTCCCGGAGGCCTTGCTCTTGTTGCAGCGAATCGCCTCGCTGGTAGTGTTCGGGGGCGAGCGGCGTCCTTCGACTGGTTCAGGAGGTACGGCTGCCCAGCCGAGAATCTGGCGGCGGCTGTTCCATGTCGTGGCCGGTTCCTGCATTCCAATCGCCGGAATCTTCGCGCCCCATAGCGAGTTCGTAGTCGCCCTGGTGGTCCTGGCTGCCGGCGCGTTGCTCCTCGACCTCTCCCGGTTCGGCATTGGTCCGCTCAACCGGCTTTATCTCCGCCTAATGGCGCCGTTGCTCAAGAGCGACGAGGAATCTCACATCACCGGCGCAACCTATATGCTCATCGCCGCGGCGCTGGTGTTCTGGCTCTTCGGTAGAGAGGTGGGCGTTCCGGTGATGCTTTACCTGTCGCTGGGCGACCCGGTGGCGGCCATCGTGGGAAGGCGAATGCCGGGACCTCGCCTTCTGGGTAAGTCGCCAGGCGGGACGGCGGCATTCATGGCCGTGGGTGCCGCCGTAGCAGGCATCCTTATCGCTGCCGGGGTTGTCGAACACCACTGGGCGCTGTGGGCGGGGGCTGCCATCGCAGCCCTCGTCGAACTGGCCGGGATTCCACCCGACGACAACTTGGTCATACCCCTGGTTGCGGGGGCCGCGATGTGGGCTATGGGAGTGTAAAGCCCACGACCTGCCAGGCTCAGTGTATGGGGAAATGACAGCGGCTAATTGGCAGCGCCGTCAAACCGGAGGGTTTGTGCGCGGTCTCGCTGGAATCTCAGATAGGCCGACCGGGACATTGCGGGCTTGTGGGCCGACTTTACTTCCTTGGCCTTCTTCGCCCCATCCACCAGCAGGTCAATAACCGACATCGCCATGATCTTGGCCGGGTTGATGACCGCCGTTTCGTAGTCCGTGATGACATAGCTCTTGCTGTGGCCCGGCCCCGTGGCCCCTGCGGTGTAGGGGTGTATGGCCGGCATCAGGTGCGACAGATCGCCCATGTCGGTCGAACCGCCCCGGTTGCGTCCCGACGGCATAACCATCGTGCCCTTCTCCCCCACCACGTCCGTCGCGTTGCTGCGGAAGAGATCCTGCAACTGCGAATCGTTACGCATCGGCAGGTATCCCGGTATGGTTGTTATTTCCACTTGAGCGCCGACGGCCAGCGCTCCCGCCTTGAAGCACCGGTCCACCGCCTCGGAGTTCTTGACCACTACCTGCGGCGTGGCCGAGCGCACCCGCCACTCCAGGCGCACGTCGGCGGGAACGGCGTTCACCGCCTCTCCGCCCTTGGTAATGATGCCGTGGATTCGCACGGTGTCTTCGCCCCGGTGGGTCTCCCGGGTCGCGTTGATGGCCTGCAAAGCGAAGGAAGCGGCGTTGAGCGCGTTGATGCCCAGGTGAGGCGAGCTGCCCGCGTGGGCCCCCCGCCCGAGGTAGCGCACGTACTTGACCACGTGCCCGTTGCTGGTCCCCCCGATGGCGAACTTGCGCTCGCCCATGTCGCTGGCGGTGTGGCACATCATGGCCATGTCCACGTCGTCGAATCCGCCCAGGCGAATCAGCTCCTGCTTGCCGCCCAGGAATTCCAGCTTCTTCTGCGCCCGCAGCTCCAGGCGCTGCTCCACCTCGATGAACTCTTCAGCTGGCACGGCGAAGGGCACGATCTCGCCGTTCAATCTCTCCAGCACTTCCGGGGTCATCAGCCCCATGGTCGCGCCCAGCATCATGCCAATCTGGCAGTGGTGCCCGCAGGCATGGGCCGCTCCGGTCTCCGGGTCGGCGTTGGGATGCTCGGTGACCACCAGCGAGTCCAGCTCGCCGATTATGGCCACGCGGGGCCCGGACCCTGCCCCTCCGGGAACGCGCCCCTTTAGCCCGGTGAGGGCCAGCCCGCTCTCGTGAGGGATCTGTAGCTCGCCGAATTTCTGCGCCACCAGTCCGGCGGTGCGGTATTCGCGGAATCCGGCTTCCGGGTGCGACAACACCTGTTGGGAGACTCCGATGATTTCCTTTTTCCGCTTTTCGATGGTCTCGCAGGCCCGCCGCTTCAACTCTTCGACAGTCAACATAACTAAGCGCCCTTGAAGGTTTCTTCCTTGGCTAACCCACGCATGAACTTCAGATACTCTGCCCGGGTCATTTCGGGCCGGTGGCCCGATACGATCCCGCTGCCCACGGTCGCCCCGTCGGCCAGCAGGTCTATGGCCGTGTAGGCCAGGGCCTTGGCCGCGGTGATGACCGCCAGAGAGTAGTCATGCACCACGTAGTCCGCGCCGTGGCCTATGCCGGTGGCTCCGCCCACGTAGGGATGGATTGCAGGCATCAGATGGCTGATGTCCCCCATATCAGTGGAGCCGTTCCGGGCCGCGATATGACCTACGTTTTCCGCGCCCACCAACTGGTTGGCGTTGGCCTCGAACACATTGTTCATTGCGCCGTTCTGGCGGAGTGGCAGGTAACCGGGGATGGTCTGGATGACTACGTCGCCGCCCACCGCCATCGCCCCCGCCTTGAGGGCACGGTCAACCTTGACGTTGGCGTCCATGATGGCGTCCAGGGTGCGGCCCCGGACGAAAGTCTCCATGCGAACGTCGGCAGGCACGGCGCTCACCGCTTCGCCTCCCTTAGTGATGATGGGATGCACCCGTATGCTGTCTTCGTCCCGGAAGGTCTCGCGGTTGTAGTGAATGGCGCTGAGGGCCAGGGTCGCGGCATTGAGCGCATTGATGCCCAGGTGGGGCGCTCCGCCTGCGTGGGCCCCTTTACCGATGAACTGTATCTTCTTCGCCAGGGTGCCGTTGTTGGTCCCGCTGATGCACAACTGCCGCTCATCCGGGTTGGCGGTCGTATGGCACATCATGGCGAGATCAATGTCATCGAACTCGCCCAGCCGCACCATTTCCGGTTTCCCACCCAGGAACTCCAGTTTGCCTGCACGTCTCAGGGAGTCGCGGTACTCAATCTCGATATATTCCTCCGCGGGCACCGCTATGAAGGCCAGACGTCCGCTCAGGTGTTCTAGGACTTCAGGCTGCTTCAGGGCCATGGCTGCGCCCATGATCATGCCCATCTGGCAGTGGTGGCCGCAGGCGTGGGCCGCGCCCGTCTCGCTATTGGCGTGAGGGTGCTCATTGACGATAAGCGAGTCCAGCTCGCCGATGACCGCCAATGCCGGACCTGGGCTGCCGCCCACCAGGTCGGCCCGTAGGCCCGTCAGGGCCAGGCCAATGCGGGCCTGCATTCCCATTTCGGCGAACTTGCCGGCCACCAGCCGCGCCGTCGTCGTCTCCCGAAACCCCGGCTCAGGGTTCGCCAGGATCGTTTTGGAAAGGCTGACAAGTTCATCAGCCCTGGAGTCAATGGCCTCGGTCGCCATGCGTTTCAGGTCTTCCCTGGAAGGCGTGGCGACCCCTGCTGAAGACATGGTGCTACCTCTTGATTCAGGATGGCCCAGGCTATTTCATAAATGAAAGGGAACGGCTGACAGGAAACGCCCCCATCTTTCCCGCGATTGTAGCACGTAGCCCTATCCCTCGTATCGGGCATCTTATGCAGTGGAGCGCCGGGCTTAGGTGTATAATCGCTCCCTATGAAGATAGTAATTGCTCCCCAGGGTTTCAAGGCAGGAATTTCAGGGCTGGAAGCGGCGCAGGCTATCGCGCGGGGAGTGGCAGCAGCCGTTCCCCGCGCGGAAACCGTTTTGGCTCCGGTGGCCGACGGGGGCGACGGAACCCTGCACGCACTGGTGGACGCAACCGGGGGGCAGGTGTTCACCAGCACCGTGACCGGGCCGTTGGGACAGCCCCTGGAAGCACGCTGGGGCGTCATGGGCGACGGCGGAACGGCGGTAATAGAGATGGCCCTGGCTTCGGGCCTCGCCTTGGTTCCGCAGAGACGCCGCAACCCCCGCATCACCACCACTGCCGGGACCGGCGAGATAATGAAAGAAGCCCTGGAGCGGGGCTACACCCGAATCATCGTGGGACTGGGTGGCAGCGCAACTAACGACGGGGGCGCTGGATTCGCCACGGCGTTGGGGGCCAGGTTTCTCGACTCCGGGGGCCGTTTCCTGCCGCCCGGCGGCAGCGCCTTGATCCGTCTTGACCGCATAGAGCATTCCGGGTTGCATCCCCGTCTGGCCAACGCTACCGTCATCGCCGCCACCGACGTCACCAACCCCCTCTGCGGCCCTGACGGAGCTTCCGCCATATTCGGCCCGCAGAAGGGCGCAAACCCGGACATGGTGCGTGAGCTGGACGCCGCCCTGGCCAACTATGCCCGGGTCGTATCCCGCGACATGGGACGCGATGTTCTGGACCAGCCGGGAGCTGGCGCGGCAGGCGGATTGGGAGCAGGACTCATGGCTTTCGCCGGAGCCACCCTGCAATCGGGCATAGACATGGTCTGTGAAGTGCTGAACTTTGACGAAATGCTGAGGGACGCCGACCTGGTCATCACCGGGGAAGGAAGGGCCGACCGTTCGACCATCTTCAATAAGGCTCCGGCAGGAGTGGCTCGCCACGCTCAAGCTCACGGGGTGCCCACGCTGTTGTTGGCCGGAAGCCTGGGGCAGGGCTACGAGGAACTGTACGATCACTCACTGGCTGCCGTCATTTGCATCGCAGACCGGCCGATGAGCTTCGAGCAGTCATTGTCCCGCAGCGCAGAATTGCTGGAAAACGCAGCCCGGAACGCCACACGCCTGTTTTTGGCCGGAAGAGGGGCGGCGTAGAGAGGGACGTAGAAGCTCGCTCCATTATCTGACGATGGACTGTCCGCACAACTCCCGCAAGGAGTCGGAACAGCCAGGCGACGCTGCTAATTCATCCGCTCCCTGACGAACTCCACAACCATATCGGAGAGGAAGATCGAGCGGTCGGCGTCCACCTCGTCGAAGGCTTCGAAAGATGCGCCGCTGGGCAGGAATTCGGGATACCTGGTGATGTAGTGGTACTTGTCCAGTTGGCGTGCTTCGCTCTTTACCGTATCGAACATCATGTCGAAGAGCTTGGCGTCTTCGCATAGGTCCAGTAGCGAGTGGCCCCAGACGTCCTCCACCCGCTTGTGGTACAGGTACGCCTTGACGGCCTTCTCGGCGGCCTGCTGCCCCTGGAAGCAGGCCAGGTTGTATCGCCCGTTATCGCGCAGGAACCTGGCGTCTTCCAGGTCCTGTTGCGCCTGCTTCATCCAGCGAGCGCCCTCCGACAGGTAGTCAGGCATTGAAAATCTCCCTTCCCTCGGCGCAGGCCCTGCGCAGCGCAGGCAGCGTTTCCTTCAGGGTCTCGAACTCTTCGGGGGTGTATACTTGGGTGTCAATTTCCACCGAGCTTCCCAAGTGATAGGAAAAGAAGTCTGACCGCCGCCCGAAAGGCCGGTCTGTGTCGTGCACCACGATAAGCTCGATGCGGCTTTCCGGGGTGAACTCGCCCGCCGCCACTTCGCCGGTCAGGATGACCTTTTCCAGCCCCAGGTTGGGCAGGATTTCCTGGATGTTTTCCAGTTCCCGCTCCACCATCTGCTTTCGGAACTGGGCGAAGCCTACGCGCATCGGCATTGTTTAACCCCTACGCCGGACAAAATCCCTTCTCCCTTTAGGAGAGGGTTAGGGTGAGGGCAATTCACTCGATAAGCACCAAGTGGACCGACCTGGGACCATGTACACCCTGAACGATGGTCATTTCAATGTCTGCGGTGCGGCTGGGGCCGGTGATGAAGTTCAGGTAGCTGCCCATCTCGCCCCCGCGCCGGTAGTACTCAAGGCGACGCAGCAGGAACAGGTCATGCAGGCTCTCCAGCACTTCCTCGGGCCGCACCAGAGCAATGTGCACCGGCGGAACCAGCGACACCAGCCGCGACAGGCCGCGCCGGGGCAGTATCACCAGGGAGCCGGTTTCGGCCAGGGCGTAGTCCGTTCCCGTCAACCCAACATCGGCCTGCCGTATGATTTCCCGAAGCTGCTCGCGCTCACTGCCTTCGCCGCGAACTATGGTGGTGATTTCGATGCCCCTCCATTCCAGCCCGGTGTCCACTGGCACCTCGTCGAATACGGACTGACCGGAGCGAACAACCTGGGTGGCTCCGATGTCGCCGACAAGCCCGTCCACGCACCCGATGGCGGATTCCACCCCCGACACGCGGTGCACGTTCCACCCGCCCCGCCCGGCCATATCGGTGAAGCGGTCCAGCAGTTGAGGGCGGTTTTCACGGAGCCGGGTTTCCATCTCCGCGGCCCACTCTTCCAACTGCGGCAGCATTTCCTCCAGCCTGTGATACGGGCGGGCCGGAGGGAGCGCTCGCCCTGAGTTGGCCGGAGAACGGCCCAGCGCCTCTCGCACCGAGCGGAGGAAATCTGTCTTGTCCATTCCGGGGATATTCCCGGGGTCAGTGGCCGCCACTGTCAACCTCTTTCGCTTCGTCACTGCCGAGTTCGTCCCGCCAGATTTGGCGGAAAGACTTGGGCGGCAAAGGCGGCAGATCCCGCGCCTGCGTCCACTTTGAAAGCAGCGGCAGCGGGGCCTTGCGAATCCACCCGTCGCGCTTTGGCATACCAGGCATAATCTGTTGGGCAATACGCCCGATGCCGGATGCGAAGGCCATTCTCCCCGGATCGCTCATCAGCCATCCATAAGCCCCGGCCATGAACCGCTCGGAGCGGGATGACGCCTTCTCCTCCGGGTTTTCGCCTTCGGCGGTGCGATGCCGCAGTTCCAGCAGCATCCTCGGGATGTTTATCTTCACCGGGCAGGCTTCGCGACAGGCCCCGCAGAGACTGGAGGCCTGGGGCAGCGCCTTCGCTTCCTTCAAGCCGGTCAGCATGGGAGACACCACCGCACCGATGGGGCCGGGATAAACCCAGCCGTAGGAGTGTCCGCCCACCCGCTGGTATACCGGGCAGATGTTCAAGCACGCCCCGCAGCGGATGCAGTACAGCGCCTCCCGCAGCTTGGGGTCGCGCAGCATCCGCGAGCGGCCGTTGTCCACCAGCACCAGATGGAACTCCTCCGGCCCGTCCTCATCGTCCTCGCGGCGTGGGCCAGTGATCATGCTGACGTAGCTGGAGATGCGCTGCCCGGTGGCGGAGCGGGGCAGTAACCGCAGGAATATGGCTAAGTCCTGCATGGATGGAATAACCTTCTCCATGCCGGTAATTCCGATGTGAATTCGCGGAGCCGAGGTGCAGAGCCGCCCGTTGCCCTCATTGGTAACAATGACCAGAGTGCCGGTCTCGGCCACCACGAAGTTGGCTCCGCTAATGCCCAGATCGGCCTCCATGAACTTGTCGCGCAGGGTCACCCGGGCCGTCGCCGCCATAACCTCGATGTCCTCGTCATAGGGGACTCCCAGCTTGTCTGTGAAGAGTTCGGCCACGTCCTCTTTCGACTTGTGCAGGGCCGGAGCGACCAGGTGCGAGGGAGTTTCTCCCGCCAGTTGAATGATGTACTCGCCCAGGTCCGTCTCGTAGACGTCGACCCCCAGCGATTCGAGGACTGGGTTGAGCTCCAGCTCCTCCGACACCATGCTTTTGCTCTTGGTGGCTACCTTGACCCCGCGTGTCTGGACGAGGTGTCCGACGATGGCGTTGGCCTCGGCGGCGTCGGCAGCGAAGTGAACCTGCCCTCCTGCGGCGGTCACATTATCGTGAAGCAGCTCCAGGTAATAGTCGAGGTGGTCGAGAGTGTGTATCTTGATGTTGCGGGCCTCTTCTCGCCACTCTTCCCACGCCTCCGAAGTGACTTCCTCAATGGCGTTGCGTCGCGCCACGTCGAACCCTACCCCCACCCGGTCGAGGGCGCGCCGTAGTTGCGGGTCGAGCATGGCGGCAGCGGAGGCGGTGGTGAATTGTCCTGTCTTTACTTCCGGCATCTGACATTACAACCAAAAGTTCCCTCTCCCCTTGGGAGAGAGTTAGGGTGAGGGCGTCTCCCTGTCCAGCACTTGGGCGAGGTGTCGAATTTTCACGCCAGGTTCTTGTCGGCGCAGCGCTCCCCCGATGTGCATCAGGCAACTCATGTCGCAGGATACCAGCGTGTCCGCCCCGGAGTCACGCACGGCGGATACCTTGTCGCTCAGCATCCCCTCGGAAATGTGCGGGAGTTTGACCGAGAAGCTGCCGCCGAATCCGCAACAGGTCTCCGCATTTCGCATTTCCTTCAGTTCCAGGCCGGGCATTGCCCGGAGCAGAGACTGTGGCGCATCCCTGACTTCCATCTCCCGAAGCAGGTGACATCCGGGGTGAAACACGGCAGACCCGGAGCCTTCGACTCCCGGTTCCTCTACTCCCAGCACGTTGACCAGGAACTCGGAGAATTCGTAGATCCGCTTGGAAAGCGACTCAGCTCGCGCAAGTAGCTCGGGTTCGTCCTCAAATAGGTCCAGGTAAAAGACCCGCATCATCGCCGAACAGGAACCCGATGGCACCACCACATAGTCGCTGTTCTCGAACTCATCCAGCGTCCTGAGGGCCAGCTCCCTGGCCTCGCGGGTATAGCCGGAGTTGTAGACAGCCTGGCCGCAGCAGGTCTGTCCTTCAGGGAACCCGACCGACACGCCCAAACGCCGGAGCACGCGCACCACGCTGACGCCAACTTCGGGAAAGAGTTGGTCAATGATGCAGGTTACGAACAGGTCGGCTTTCACTGGTGCTGGATTCGTCAACGCGCTTCCGCCTTTCGCGGCAAGCCTAACAGACGGCAACGGCGCTGGCAATGATTACCGGCCCTTTATAATTCCGTTGACAGCATTGTCGGGCCGTTAATACACTCGCCGAAATAGCAGATGGAGGCCAGTCCATGCCAGAGTCGGTGGACGTTGCCATTATAGGCGGAGGAGTCATGGGGTGCGCCATCGCCTGGCAGTTGGCGAAAAACGGCGTTTCGTGCGCGCTGGTGGAGCGCGGGTCCTTCGGCGGCGGCGCGTCTGGGGCGACGGCAGGGGTAGTCGGCCCGCTGTGGCACCTCGACCCCGCAGATCCCGATATGTTCCGCCTCGGTATGCGCAGCCTTGAGCTGTTTCCCGCCTGGGCGTCGGAGTTAACCGAGGCGGGCGTAAACCCGGAGTTCCAGCAACAGGGTGTGCTGAAGGTTGCATTCGCAGAAGACGAGGTTGAGGAACTGCGAGGCTTCCACCGGTGGCAATCGCAGCTTGGCTTCGGCGTGGAATGGCTTGAGCGCGACGACGTTCTTCAGCGTGAACCGAACGTCAGCCCTGAAGTACGCGCCGCCATATTCTCCCCGCAAGAGGGTTGCGTTCGCGGGCAGAGACTATGCGATTCTCTCGCCCACGCAGCAGGACGATTGGGCGCGAAGTTATACGAAGGCGTGGAGGTTACCGGCCTGCGACACTCTGGCGAGCGGATAACAGGGGTGGAGACCACTTCCGGGGAAATTGCATCCGGTCATGTGGTGCTGGCAGCCGGGCCTTGGAGCGGCATAGGTGGTCGGTGGACGGCGCCCGGCGGCCCGCTGGACCTCCCGGTGCGCGGCGTCAAGGGACAGCGGATGCTGTTGCGGCGTCCCGGATTCATGCCTCTCTCGCCTGTGAGAAACTCATCCGTTTACGTTGTCCCCCGCCTCGACGGAAACATCCTTGTGGCCTCAACTCGAGAGGAGGGCCGTTCTGACGAAACGGTCACCGCCGGGGGAATCGCAACACTGGTGTCCGGCGCTCTCATATCGTTCCCGTCGCTGGACGCCGCCGCCTTCGTGTCGGCCCGCGCCGGCGTTCGACCCGCTACTCCGGACGGAAAGCCCATCATAGGCCCGGCGCCGAGGGTGGAGGGATTGACCATCGCCACCGGACACGATGCTGTGGGCATCATGCTCAGTCCCGGCACCGCAGAAATGGTGACGCAATACCTGCTGGATGGAAACGATGTCCCGCTGGCACCCTTCAGCGCCGGCCGGTTCTCCTAACCAGACAGCGCCACGTCCACGATGGCTACGCTTCCGGCATCCACGGCGGCCTGCGCTTCCTGAAGCGCGCCCCGCAGTCGGTTGGGGTCTTCCACTCGCTCGCCGTGGCCTCCGAAGGGGCGCGCCAGCTCGGAGTAGTCCGGCCCTGGAATGTCCACGCCATAGAAGTCGCCTGTCTGCGAAGATGTTCCTTCAGGGTAGAAGGAGAGGTGAAGGCTCTTCATTGCGGCATAGCTGGCGTTGTTGAACACCACGATGAGAATGGGCAGGCTGCTCTCCCGCGCCACGCCGAGGCTCTGGGTGATGGGGTTGTATAGGAAGGAGCCGTCGCCAATCAGCGCGGTGACCGGGCGGTCCGGGGCTGCCAGCTTCGCGCCCAGCGCGATGCCCAGCCCTTGCCCCAAGCCGCCCGCGGGACGCATGTAGGACAGTGGGTTGTCCCACGCGATACGGCGCAGAATCTGGGCGCGGTGCAGGATCGTCTCGTCCACGAAAACCGTATTGGAAGGCAACGCTTCGCTCAGGGTGTTACAAAGGAAGCCCGGCTCTATGGGCGAGGCAGAGGGTCTGGAAGCCTCGAGAGCACGGTAGCGTTCCCACACCGGGTTGGGGCCGGCGGGGATTCCCGGCGGAGGGGCGTCGGCGCGTTCCCGCACCGCGGCGTCCAGGGCGGCCAGGGTTACGGGCAGCGAGCCTTCCAGGTAGAGGTCGGCCTGCAAGTCCTGGTGAACCATGTATTCCTTCACCGGGTATTCGTCTATGCAGACCACGGTGGCCGAGGGCCCGGCGCTGGGCGGATACCACGGCGCGCGGTTACCGACGACTAGGAACAGGTCGAAGCGTTCCATCTCCCGCCGCAGGTCGTAGCCGTGATGCAGGGGATGGCTCTTGGGGAAGTTGTTGTAGGCCGGCCCTTCGCCCTCGAAGACCGGAATCGCCCGCGACTCGGCCAGCGATACCAGTGCGTTGAACCCTGCGGCAGTACGCCCGGCAGAGTCGGCCACGATCACCGGGTTGGCGGCGCGACAGATCATGTCGGCCACTCGCGACACTGCCTCCGGGTCGGGATGGCTGACCGGTGCCGACGGACGGTGCTTCAGTGGCGACGATGGCGTCCACTCTTCCAGCATCGTCTCGATGGGGACGTTGAGGAAAGCCGGGCCTTTCGGGGTGCGCTGGGCCAGTTCTCCGGCGCGGGCTACCGTCTCATACAGGGTTTGCGGGCTGGTGACGCGGCTGCTCCACTTGGTGAAGGGTTCCACCAGACGGTTGGGGCCGCCGACAATGCTCAGGTTGCGGAGCCACTGGGGGCCAGGGTCGAACTCCGGCGCTTCGCCATAGGTGGCCGACTCGCCGGAGCAGACAAGCATCGGAACTTCGCCCTGATAGGCCCCGTGAATGCCCATAGAGCCTTGCAGCACTCCAACACCGGCGTGCAACAGCACCGCCTGCATCCGCCCGGTCATACGGGTGTAGCCCGATGCCATCGCAACGGCGAGGGTTTCGTGCCAGCAGTTGATGTATGTGGGGCCGGGCCGCTCTTCCAGCTTCTGTCTGGCCAGAGCCTCCCATACCGAAGGCCACTCGGAGCCGGGAGAGGAGATGATGTAGTCAACGTCCAGGTTTCTCAGGGCTTCGAGAATGGCATCGCCGCCGTCCAATCCTGAGTTTCCCCGTCCCGGTACAAGTGATGGGCGGTCCGTCATGGCTGATACTCCTATGCCCTGACCCAGCGGCATTCGGGCTGATGTCCGTGGGCGCCGCGGTCCATGCAGGTGCAGGGGATGTCTTCGCGCAGGCTGTAGCCGTGATATTCCAGGAAGGAATGAAACCCCGGATAGAATCCCTCGCCCTCATCTATCGAGTCAAACCCCGCCTGGAAGGCGTCTCGTAGTTCTTCGTGGGTGGGTCGAGTCATGGCGAACGCTACTCTCCGGCAAGGACTTCGGCGATGTCTTGAGCGAAGACCATGTCTTCCGTTCCCACGAGGTCGGGATCTTCCGGCGAGGTCAGGTACTTGACGAAAACCCACACGCCGTCCTTGGGGTTGCTTACCACCTCGGCAGTAGCGCCGTTGATAGTGGAGATCGTTGCGCCTTCCTCGATGGTGATGAGGTTTATCACTTCCGCCATTTACCCGCTCCGTTAGAAGAAGAAAGTCAGATTCTTGGCCAGCAGCACGTTCTGGTCAAGAATCACCTTTCGTTGAGAAATTTTCCAACCGCCGTCCTCTTTTCGCAGCACATCCTCCCGCTAGCCGATGAGGAAGGCGGTTTCGGTTTCCACCCGGTGGCGGTAGATC